>DATLEI010000014.1:0-8676 GCA_035525375.1 Acidimicrobiales bacterium | reverse complement strand
CGGTTACGACGACTGGGTCATTCTCGAGGCCAATGACTACGTGGGTGGCCTGGCGACCTCGTTCACCGACGACGCCGGATTCACCTACGACATCGGTGGCCATGTGATGTTCAGCCACTACCAGTACTACGACGAGCTGGTTGAAAAACTGATGGACGGGGACTTCACCGAGCTGAACCGTGAGGCGTGGGTCTGGATGGAGGACCGCTTCGTCAGCTACCCGTTCCAGAACAACATCCGCTCGCTCGAGCCGCAGACCGTGTTCGACTGCGTCAACGGGCTCATCGAGACTCAGCGCGCCGAGCACAACCCCGCCAACTTCAAGGAGTGGGTCGACGCGGTCTTCGGCCCGGGGATCGCCAAGCACTTCATGCTTCCCTACAACTTCAAGGTGTGGGCGACACCAGCCGAGCTGATGAACCACGTCTGGATCGGCGAGCGGGTCTCGGTCGTCGACGTCGAGGCCATCCTGCGCAACGTCCTCCTCAGTGAGGACCAGAGCTCTTGGGGCCCGAACAACACCTTCAAGTACCCGCTGCGCGGCGGCACCGGGTTCCTCTATGAGGGCCTGCGCACCTTCGTCGAGGATCACCTCCAACTGGAGACGCCAGTGGCATCGGTCGACACCCAAGCCAAGGTCGTCCGCACCTCCGACGGCCGTATCTGGCCCTACGACGTTTTGCTCTCGACCATGCCGTTGAACAGGTTCGTGCAGGCGGCGGAGGGCGTGCCCGACGCGGTCCGGCGCGCGACCGACGACCTGGTCTGGAGCGGCAGCCACATCGTCGGCGTCGGCATCGACCGCCCGGCCAACAGCACCAAGAACTGGATCTACTTCCCTGAACCCGAGGTGCCCTTCTACCGGGTGACGTACCTCTCCAACTACTCCCCCTACATCACGCCCAAGCCCGATCAGACGCTGTTCCTGACCGAAACCTCGCGCTCCGACCACAAGCCTGAGGACGAAACCACCATTGTGCAGCGGGTCATCGATGGCCTGGTGGAGACCAAGCTCATGGACGAGCACGACCGCGATCGGGTCGTCACCACGTGGCTGTGCTCTCCCGATATGACCTACCCAGTACCGAGCGTGGGCCGCGATGCCGCGCTCGGCACGATCCAGCCCTGGCTGCGTTCGCAGGACATCTGGTCGAGGGGACGCTTCGGCGCGTGGCTCTACGAAATCGGCAACATGGACCATTCGGCCATGCAAGGCGTCGAGTTCGTGAACCATGTGCTGGCCGGCGAGGACGAGACGGTCTGGATCCCCCGGGGCGAGGGCGAGCAGGGCCAGGGAATCCGCTGAGGGGCGTTTTCCTCCCGGGTGCGCGCCGGGTTGACATCAAGGACGTCGACGACCCTCGACCAGGCCATGGCCAGGTCGTCATCGCCATGCGAGCGTCGAGCATCTGCGGCAGCGACCTGCGCGCCATCTACCGCGAGCACCTCGGCACCGGCCCGGAGGCGTACAAGGACGTTGTCGCCGGGCACGAGCCCAGCGGTGAGGTCGTCGACGTCGGTCCGGGGTGCCGGCAGCTGAAGGTCGGGGACCGCGTCGTCATCTATCACATCGCCGGTTGCGGGCTCTGCGACGACTGCCGCGCCGGCTATTTCATCAGTTGCACCTCTCCACGTCGCGCCGCCTACGGGTGGCAACGCGACGGCGGGCACGCGAATTACCTGCTGGCCGAGGAGACCACCTGTATCGCATTGCCCGACGAGCTGACCTTCCTCGACGGCGCCTGTGTTGCGTGTGGGTTCGGGACGGCCTACGAGGCCCTGATCCGGCTATCGGTGTCGGGTCGGGATGCCGTCCTGGTGACCGGCCTCGGCCCCGTCGGACTAGCCGCCGCGCTGCTGGCCAAGGCTCTCGGCGCGTCCCTTGTCATCGGGCTCGACATCGCACCGGCGCGGCGCGACCTGGCCATGAAGCTCGATGCGGTCGATGTCGGCTTGATCGCCGGGTCCGAGGCCATCGACGAAATCCGCGACCTGACCAATGGCCGCGGCTGTGAAGCTTCCGTCGACTGCTCCGGGTCGCCGGCCGGCCGCCTGCTCGCGCTCGGAGGCACCCGGCGCCGGGGCCGCTGTGCACTCGTCGGTGAAGGCACCAGCCTCACCCTCGACGTGAGTCACGACCTGATTCATCGCGATCTCACGGTGCTCGGCTCGTGGGTCACGAGCATCGGACGAATGACCGAGCTCACCCAGAACCTTCCCCGGTGGGGCCTGCACCCCGAGCGCATCGTGACCTCCCGCTATGGCCTCGACCAGGCCGATGCCGCCTACGCCACTGCGGACGCCGGCGAAGGCGGCAAGGTCGCCATCGTGATGTGATGGGACTCTTGGAGTTCGACAGCCGTGGCGTCACCTCGCTGGACGGGGACTGGGACTTCTTCCCCGGTGACGGCACCGCGCCAGAAACGGACGCGCCGGCGCCCGAGACCATCGCCGTCCCTGGCCTCTGGGAGGCACAAGGCCACCTCGAGCTCGACGGTCCGGCCTGGTACCGCCACACGTTCACCGTCGATGACCTCTCCGGATACTGGACCCTCGCCTTCGGCGCGGTCATGGACCTGGCCGAGGTGTACCTGAACGGCACGCGGCTCGGCGCGCACGAGAACGCGTTCACCCCCTTCGAGTTCGACGCTGGGCCCGCGCTGATCGCGGGAACCAACGTGCTGACCGTGCGGGTAGTCGACCCGCCCCTCGACGACCCCGAGCATCTCCGCACGGCCCATGGGAAGCAAGGGTGGATGAACCAGGTGTTTCCCAGCCGGCCGAGTCTGTACATGACCTACGGCGGGATCTGGCAAAGCGTCACCCTGCGCCGTCACGGTCCGGTCGTGCTGCGCGAGGTCTTCGTCAACAGCGACCCTGACGACCTCGCCGCGACCCTGACATTGGAGAACCGGTCACCCGGGCCGATAGAGGTCGAGGTCGGCGTCCGCACCCTTGGACGCGTCGTCGAGGTCAAGACCGACGTCCCTGGCAACGCCCGAGCGAAAGTGCGCGCCGGGCTCGGCCGAGTGACCGGATCCCGATGGAGCCCGGACGAGCCCGCCCTGCACGACCTCGTCGTCGACGCCCACTGCCAGGGTCGCTCGAGCGACGTCCACTCCCTTCGTTACGGCCTGCGCACGGTCCGGGTGGACGGCAAGACCCTCCTTGTCAACGAGGAGCCGTACCGCATGAAGAGTGTGCTCGTGCAGGGATTCACGGCGCGCGAGTTGTACGCCGAAGGGTCCGACGACGACATCCGCAACGAGGTGCTCGCCGCCAAGAAGATGGGCTTCAACACCCTGCGCCTCCATATCAAGGCCTTTGATCCCCGTTACCTCGACGTGTGCGACCGGGTGGGCATGTGGCTGCATTGCGACCTTCCCGTCGCCGAGCCCATTCGTCATGAGGAGATGGGCGCCGAGACGGTGCTGGGCCGGCGCTGTGTCGCTGCCGCTCGTGAGCAAGTCACCCGCGACCGCAATCATCCGAGCATCGTCTTGTGGTCGGCCATGAACGAGTTGTGTGACGGGCGCCCCGAAGCACGGCTCTGGCCCAGATACGAGGAATTCGCTCGTGCAGTAGTGGCCGCTGTCAACGAGGCCGATGGCACGCGGCCGGTGATCGAGAACGACTGGGTCGAACCCGACCCGGCCCACGTCTATGCGTCGGAGATCCTCACCGCCCACTGGTACGGCCAACTCAACGCCGACTACCTGCGCAAGATCGAGCGCGCTTGCACGCAGTGGTCAGGGCAAGGGCGGCCCTTCTTCGTCACCGAGTATGGCGACTGGGGCCTGCCCGACATGCCCGAGCTCACCGACATCCCCTTCTGGGACACACGGAGCGTGCACGCCGCCGGGCTGGCAGGCTCGGGCTGGCCGGGCAGTATCGGACGTTTCGTACTCGAGACCCAGCGTCACCAGGGGCTCTCCGACCGGATGCAGACCGAGGTCTGGCGTCGCCACGACGACGTCGGCGGCTACTGCCTGACCGAGCTCACCGACGTGCCCCACGAGCTGAATGGCCTGCTCGACCTGCGACGCCAGCCCAAGCCGCTGGCGGTCGCGGAGATGTCGAGGGCCAACCAGCCCGTGCTGCCGATGTTGCGGCTCGAGACGCTTGTCGTTGCCGCTGGGGATTATCTGCGGGCCGAGGTCCACGTCGCCAACGACGGACCGGAGCTGGCCGATGTCGTCGTCGAGGCTCGCTTCGGCGACACGTGGTATCCACTCGGACGCAGCGAGCTACTGGCGCTCGACACCTCGGGACTCGAGCCCGCAGCGGTTGTCGATCGGTTCGCAGAGTCGACGGCTCGTGTCCGCACCGCTCACCTCCAGGCGCACCGCCCGAGTGCCTTGGGGCAGATCTCCATCGGCGCGCCGGAGGTTCCCGGCAACCACGACCTCGTTCTACGCCTTACTGCAAGCGACATCCCAGTGGCCTCGAACCGTTACCCGATCCACGTCGTAGACCCGTTGCCGGTGCCGAATATGAACGGATCGCAGCTCCTCGTCGTCGCCGAAGGCGCGCTCGATCAGGCCCGGGCGACCGAAGTGAGGGCCTGGCTCGCTACAGGCGGAACCGCCGTGGTGCTGGCCCAGAGTGCCGAAGCCGCCGAGCACTATCCCGTACCCGTGACGCTCGCGCCCGTCGTCACGGCTTGGGGCTCCAACGTGTTCCCGTTCACCACCGACCACGGCGCGATTCCCTCACTGCCGCGCCGCAACATCCTCGTCGGCGAGGACGCCACCGTGCAGGCCACGACTGTCATCGCCAGCGTCGACGGACAGCCGTTTCCCGACACCCCCGTCGTGATCGCCTACAAGCCCGTGCCCGGCGCACTGACGGGAACCATCGTGGGTTCTCATACCGTTGGGCCCGGTCGCCTCGTGTTCTGCCAGTACCGGCTCTCCGAGCGTTTGGGCGAAGGTGACGCGGCGGCAGTCGCCATTCTCGGCGATCTTCTCAAGTGGGCGTCGATTCCCCGACCGACCATGCACAAGCGCGCCGAGACGAAGCCTGACGGTCGCGCCATCACCTATTACACGTGGAAGTCGGAGGCGGCCCGCTAGTGGAACGCCGGCGCGACCCCCTCACCGGCCAGTGGCGTACCTTCGCCACTCACCGCCAAAACCGCACGTTCCTGCCAGCCGAGGGCGAGTGCCCGCTCTGCCCGACCCGGCCCACTGGCGCGATCACCGAAATCCCCGAGCCGTCCTACGACATCGTCGTGTTCGACAACCGCTTTCCTTCTTTCATGGCTCATCCGCCCGACCCCGAGGTCGCCAGCACCGCGCTCTACCCGGTCGCTCCGGCCGCCGGCGCGGCCGAGGTCGTGGTCTACGCCGACAGTCACGACCTCACCATGTCTGACCTCGGGCCCGAGCGCATTGCCCGCATCGTCGAGGTGTGGGCCGACCGCTACGCCGAATTGGGCCGGCGCCAAGAGGTCGGTTACGTGTTCATTTTCGAGAACAAGGGCATCGTCATCGGCGTGACCTTGAGCCATCCTCACGGACAGATCTACGGCTACCCCCAGATCCCCCCCCTCGCCCTCGTCGAGTTGGAGGCAGCCAAGGCCCACCTCGGCACCTATGGCACGTGTGTCGTCTGTGACATCGTCGCCCGGGAGCGCTCCGAGGGAGTGCGGGTCGTGGCCCGGAACCGTACGTTCCTCGCCTACGTGCCGTTCGCGGCCCGTTTCCCGTACGAGATTCACGTCACCGCCCACCGTCACGCGGCGTCGCTTCTCGACCTCAGTGAGCCCGAGCGAGCCGACCTGGCCGAACTCATCGACACAGTCGTCCGGGGTTATGACGCCCTCTTCGACTTCTCCCTCCCCTACGTCATGGCCATTCACCAGGCCCCGACTGACGACGGCGGATGGGAGGCGGTCAGCCACTTCCACATCGAATTCACACCGGTGCACCGGGCCCCCGACAAGTTGAAGTATCTGGCCGGCTCCGAGCTGGCTGCCGGCGCGTTCATCACGGATCTGGCGCCCGAGCACACGGCCGACGAACTGCGTCGCGCCGTTCAGCGCTGCGCCAACCTCGAAAGCAGCACCAACCTCGAAAGGACAATCAGATGATGCTCGAACCTCGCCTACTCGGTACGACTGACCTCGAAATCTCCGCCTTGGGCCTGGGGGCCTGGGCCATCGGCGGGGGTGAGTGGATGGGCGGCTGGGGACCGCAGGACGATGACGACTCTGTCGCTGCCATTCACCGTGCCGTCGAGCGCGGCGTCAACTGGATCGACACTGCGCCCGCATACGGCCTGGCGCGCGCCGAAGAAGTCGTCGGACGCGCCGTCGCCCAGCTACCAGCGAGCGACCGGCCGCTGCTCTTCACCAAATGCGGCCTGGTGTGGGAGCCGGGGGCCAAGACCGTGTCCAACGTGCTCGCGCCGGACTCCATCCGTAAGGAGTGCGACGCGTCACTACGTCGTCTCGGCGTCGACGCAATTGACCTGTACCAAATTCACTGGCCGTCGCACGACGGCACGCCAATCGAAGAGTCGTGGTCGACCATGGCGGCACTCGTCGATGAGGGCAAGGTCCGCCACATCGGTGTCAGCAACTTCGAGCTCGATTTGCTGCAAGCGTGCGAGTCAGTTCGTCATATCGACTCGTTTCAGCCTCAGTTGAACCTCCTCGTACGCGACGTGGCCGCATCGACGTTGCCGTGGTGTCGCGAGCACGGCACCGGCGTGATCGTCTACAGCCCCATGCACTCGGGACTGCTGACGGGGCGCTTCAGCCATGAGCGCGCCGGCGCCCTTCCCGACGACGACTGGCGCAAGACACACCCGGAATTCTCGGGCGAGAACCTCGATCGCAATCTCGACCTGGTCGAGCGGCTCGACGTCATCGCGGGCGCGGTCGGCTGCACGTTGCCGGAGTTGACAGTGGCCTGGACCCTCGCTTGGCCCGGCGTCGACGGTGCCATCGTGGGGGCCCGCAACCCCGGGCAGGTCGACGGATGGGTGCAGGCGGCTCAGATCGAGCTCACGGATGACGTGCTCGCGGAGATTGCCGACGCCTTGGAGCTGACCGGCGCGGGCTCGGGGCCCCACACGCCCATCGCTGCCGTCGCCGGCGCGCGCCCCGCCCCGTGAAACTCCTCGTCTTCGGCGGTGCCGGCTACATCGGCAGCATCGTCGCCGCCCACCTGCTTGACGCAGGCCATGACGTCACCGTCGCCGACAATCTCTCGAAGGGTCACCGCGACGCGGTCCCGGACGGCGCGTCCTTCGTCGAGGTCGACCTCCTCGACGCGCCGGCGCTGCCTGCCGTGGTTAGAAACCATGACGCGGTCTTGCACTTCGCCGCTCTGTCGCTCGTCGGCGAGTCCGTCGAGGAGCCCGTGCGCTACTTCCGCACCAACGTCGCCGGCACCCTCAATGTGCTCGACGCCCTGCGGACGACTGGCGTCAGGCGGCTGGTCTTCTCATCAACGGCGGCGGTGTATGGCGATCCCGAGGTGGTGCCAATCGATGAGGACGCGCCGACCAAACCGACGAACCCGTACGGCGCGTCCAAGCTTGCCGTCGACCACGCCATCGGGTTCGCCGCCGCGGTTCATGGGCTCGGGGCGGTCAGTCTTCGCTACTTCAACGTCGCCGGCGCCTCGGGCGGTCGGGGCGAGCGCCACAATCCCGAGACCCATTTGATCCCTCTCGTCCTCGAGGCCGCCGCTGGCACCAGGCCGGCCGTACGCGTTTTCGGCACCGACTACCCGACGCCTGACGGAACCGCCATCCGTGACTACATCCACATCGAGGACCTGGCGCGAGCGCACGTGCTGGCCCTCGATGCAACAACCGAAACTGGTCACCTCGTCTACAACCTCGGCAACGGCACCGGCTTCTCCGTGCGAGAAGTGATCGACACGGCGCGCCGGGTGACCGGCATCGACATCCCGACCGATGAGGTCGGCCGGCGCGCCGGCGACCCCGCGGTGCTGGTCGCGTCGAGCAAGCGCATCCGATCCGAGCTGGGTTGGGAACCGGCGAAGCCCGACCTCGCCACCATGGTCGCTGATGCCTGGGGGTTCGCCCGGTCCCGCCAGCCGTGACCGCCGACCTCCGAAGGCGGTGAGCACGGTGCGCGCTCGCGCGCCGGGGCGGGTCAACCTCATCGGTGACCACACCGACTACACCGGCGGCTTCGTGCTGCCGATGGCCGTCGACTTGGAGACAGTGATCGTCGGCGAGCAGGTCGGTGACCGGGTTGTTCTTCGTTCCGGTGACGAGCCCGTCGATGCCGACATCGCCCTCGATGTGGGTGACCCGGCCATGGTCGAGCCGCCTTGGGCTCGCTATGTCGCCGGGGTACTTGCGACCACTCGGCCGGCCACAGGCCTGGTCGGCAAACTGTCGACGACCCTGCCCGTCGGCGCAGGCCTGTCGTCGAGCGCCGCGCTCGAGGTCGCCGTCGCTCTAGCCCTCGGCTTCGAGGGCTCGGTGGTCGAGCTGGCGCAGCGATGCCGGGAGGCAGAGGAGCTGGCGTCGGGTGTCCCCTGCGGGATCATGGACCAGCTGGCCTCGGCCGCAGGCGTCGAGGGTCATGCCCTCCGGATCGACTGCAGGACGCTCGAATGGGTGGCGGTGCCCATCCCCGACGGCCTGGACGTAGTCGTCGTGCACTCCGGCGTTTCGCGGCGGCTGGCG
>DATLEI010000103.1:0-48261 GCA_035525375.1 Acidimicrobiales bacterium | reverse complement strand
ACCAGCTCGTCGTAGTACTGGTAGTGGCTGAACATCACATGGCCACCGATGTCGTAGGTGAATCCGGCGTCGTCGGTGAACGAGGTCGCCAGGCCACCCACGTAGTCATTGGCCTCGAGAATGACCCAGTCGTCGTAACCGAGCTCCTGAAGCCGGTAGCCGGCTCCTAGACCGGTCGGCCCGGCGCCGATTATGACGATGCGGGGGTTGTCCTTCATACCGATTCCTCCAGCGCATTTACGTCGGTGGACGCTGTCTCGAGAACCGTCGACATCCGGTTGGCGATGGTGTCCCAGTGGTGGCGCTTGAGCAAGGGCGTCACACGCCTCTGGCGCTCGGTTGCGTCGTCGGCGAGAACATCGCGACACGCGGCCGCGAACGTCTCGGGCTGGTCGGCGAAGGCGACGACATCGCCGTATTCGGTGACGACGTCGGGCACCTTGGTCGAGACCACCGGAAGACCGGCGGCGAGGTACTCGAGGGTCTTGGTTGGGCTGATGGATCGGGTGCCCTCGTTCAGCGCGAACGGCATGAGGGCCACGTCGAACCCCGCCATGACCTGCGGCAGGTCCTGGTAGGGCGCCGGCCCCGGGTAGATCAGGTTGGGGGCCAAGGGCAGCGACTCCGGCGCGATCTTGGCGACGGGCCCGACGACGTGAATGTCCCAATCGGGCAGGGCGGCGGCTAGGCCGGCGAGCAACTCAGGATCGAGGCGTTCGTCGATGACCCCGACGTAGCCGGCCACCGGCCGCGTCTTCGCCGGGCGGGCGTCGAGGGCCTGGGCAAAGTGCTCGCTCTCGACACCGCTCGGAAAGCAGTGAGCGTCGGCGCGCCGGTCAGTGACGCCGCGGTGTAGTGACCGCCCACCGGTGAATACCACGTCGGCTTCTGACAGCAGCCGATCTTGGCATCGGCGCAGACTGGCCGGCGCGTCCTTGAATGACGCAAGGTCGTCCATCACGTCGTAGACGACAAGTGCGGGATCGAGGTTTCTCGCCATTTCATATGCGATCGGCGTGTAGAGCCAGGTGGCGCGCGCCGGCTGCCAACCCACCAGCTCCTGGAGCTTGTCGATATAGCACTCGGCTGCGGGATCATCGAAGTCGTAGTGGCGGGGCGCGCCGGGCATCTCCAGCCACACCTGGGTTACGGCGCCGTGCTGACGGGTGCGCAGCGTGGGCTCGTCAACGTCGCCGGTGATGGGTTCCTCGACGAACCACGTCGGTTGTCCGTCGGCGAGGCGCGATATCAGGTGCTGGGGCCGTTGCCACACGAACGCCCAACGAAGGTGGGATATGACGATCAGATCACTCCACTGCATCTTCGATCCTTAGCTCTATGGGCCCAACGGGCATGGGTGGGTCGGTGTCGTATACAGGAGGGTCTTGCCAGTCCCAGTGCGACATCTGCGGGAGCCAGCCGCCGAGCCAGGTCGCGACCGGCTCCCGGAATCGGTACGCCGGCAGTTCGCGCGACGGCACGCCGCCAGCGGCCAGGGTGTAGACGTCCGACATGCACGACCGGTGGCGCCGGCGGCTCTCGTCGAGCCAGTACACGCCAACAGGATCGATGTTGCCGTTGTGCTCGGTGAGGACAGAGTCCCAATCACAGGAGTCGATGAAGGGAAACCAGCAGTATCCCCGCACATCGATGCCGGCGTCGCGCGCCGCTTCACACTGCTCGAGCGTGTATTTGAGCCAGCTGGAGCGGTCGGAGCTGTACCCGCGGATGTTCGTCTCTCCGAGGATCACCGGTAGCTCGTAGCGCTCGGCGTACTCCACCATGAGCCAGGCGAGTGAGTCGGGCCGGCTGGTGTGCATGTGCCCCTCTCCGCCGGCGCCGATGAACTCCCACTGGCAGTGGGCGTAGTAGTCGAGGCCGAGGACGTCGAGGGTTCCAGGCTCCATGGCGAGAAGGTCTTCGCCGCCGGCTTCAAGAAACGGCCGTAGGAAGGGGCGGTCGTCGTCGCCGACGGCGCGCCCGAGGAAGGTGTCGAGGATGAAGAACCGCCGGTCGTTGGCGAAGTCGGTGAACTCCTCGGCCGCCCCGGTGCCCGCTACATGCCGTTCGCAGCTGTCGACGTAGACGTGCTCTGCATTGGGAAGGAGGTCCTTGAACCGCCGGCTGGCCTCGGCCACGACGGGGAGCACTGCCTTGGCGATCGTCGTGAACCCGGCCAGCCCCTGGAGGTGAGGCGGCCAGATACCGACATCGCCAGACAGCAGAAATGTGGTGAAGGGTTCGTTGAAGAGGGTGTAGCCCCGGACCTCGGGGTAGCGGCGCGCGAAGGCTTCCAGGTAGGCCAAGTAGGCCTCGCCGAAACGGGGGTCGGTAAAGCCGTTGAGCCAGCGCGGGTAGCTGGTGTGGTGGAGGAGGTCGACAATGACGTCGACGTTTTTGTCCTGGAGCCACCCGAGGACGGCATCAACGTCCCGCCAGTCGTAGGCACCCGGCGCGCCTTCGACGCGGTGCCAGCGCACGGGATAGCGGGTCCGGCGCACGCCGGCGGTGGCGAGCAGATCAAGGTCGGCGCGCCACTGCCGGTCGTGCCCCGTGGCCTCGAAGTTGTCGACGTCGAATATGGGCTGATACGCCGACTCAAATGCCCCAATGAATTCGATCGTTGTGTCTGGTCGACTCACGGGTCGAGCAGATTTCTACTTCTTCGACGTGAACAGGTAACCCAGGATCATTCCGACGATCAGGCTGACCGAGCCGGCCACCATCGTTGCTACAACGCCGGCATGAGCTGCTACCTGAGCTGCTTGCGCCCCAGTGGTGGCAGCGGCCTGTGTTGCTTGCGCGCCAGTGGCGGCAGCGGCCTGTGTTGCTTGAGCGACTTCAAGCGCGTGGATGCGCTCCTTAAGGTCGTCGTTTTCCATGGTTTCTCCTTGTGAGTGAGTGGCGCGTGCTGTGACGGGGAGCCGCCAACAGTCGCTGCATCTTTTGCCGAGCAGGTCGCCGGAAGCTCATTGCTTGGGCCGCCGCGAAGTCCGCTCTTCGGGCGATCTACCCCGGCTGTCTGTGGACAAACATCGGAGGCCCCAATCCCGACTGAGAGGCGCCATAGCGCCAGCAGTTGGCATGATGCGGACATGTCACCTTCCAACTGGTCGCCGTGCGGCGATGCCATCTGTCTTGCCCCCAGCCTTCTGGCTGCCGACTTCGGGCACCTCGCCGACGCCGTCGCCGCCCTTGAAGGCAGCGGCACCGAGCGCCTCCACGTTGACGTCATGGACGGGGTCTTCGTACCCAACTACACCTTCGGCACCGACACCGTGCGGGCTCTGAAGAAGGTCACCGACCTTCCCCTGGAGCTGCACCTCATGATCGTCGAGCCGGAGCGCCACTTCGAGACGTTCAAGGGCGCGGGGGCAGATGCGATCACCGTCCACTACGAGGTCTCGCCTCACCTGCATCGCAGCCTCACCGAGATCCGCAAACTCGACATGCGCGCCGGCGCCGCCATCAACCCGAGCACGCCCGCGTCGTGCCTCGACGACGTGCTCGAGGAGTGCGACCTCGCCCTGATCATGACCATCAACCCTGGCTTCGGCGGCCAGAAGCTCGTGCCCCGCATGTTGGAGAAGGTGCGCCAAGTGCGCGACGAGATCGAGCGCCAAGGACTCCAGACCGAGGTCGAGGTCGACGGAGGCGTCGACGCAACTAACGCCAAGGCGTGTGTCGACGCCGGCGCAAATGTGCTGGTTGCCGGTACGGCCGTCTTCGGCCATGCCGACGGGCCGGCCGCGGGAGGGCGCGCCGTGCTCGAAGCGGCTGGCGCGCCGGTGCCCGCCGAGCCGACGGGCTGACCGGTCTCGGGTCGTGCGAGTCCTCTTCACGACCACGCCAGGTCGTGGACACCTGCATCCGATGTTGCCGCTGGCAAAGGCGTTTGTCGACCGGGGCGACGAGGTGGCCTGGGCAACCGCCGCTGAGGCGGTGCCGACCCTCGAGCGTGAGGGCTTCAAGGTCATGGTGGCAGGTCCGGGCGAGGGCGAGTTGAGCGCCGAGTTCGCCCGCCGATTTCCCGAGGTTCAAGAATTACCGCCGCCGGCGCGTCCGAACTTCATGTTCCCGAGGCTTTTCGGTGCCGTGCGCACCGGACCCACGCTCGCCGACCTGTTGCCGCTGGCGCAGGAGTGGAAGCCGTCGCTCGTCGTTCGCGATGCGGCTGAGTTCGCCGGGCCTATCGCAGCGGCGATGCTCGGCGTGCCCAGCGTTACCCATTCCTTTGGCTCGCTCCTGCCCGAGGTTCGAGTGGCGGCTGCAGGCGAGATGGTCGCGCCGCTCTGGGAGGCGCAGGGGTTGGAGCCGCGCCCGTTCGGCGGCGCGTATGACGATCTCTACCTCGACATCTTCCCTCCGAGCCTCCGAACCGAGGACCCGGCTCACGTAGGGACGATTCAGCCGCTGCGCGCAGTGACTTTCGCGACTGCCGGCAATGAGGCGGTGCCTGACGTCGTCGGGCAGGACTCGTTGTTGCCGCTCGTCTACGTGACCTTTGGAACCGTTTTCAACACGCGCGTCGACTTGATCGCCACCGTCGTGCGGGCAGTGGCGAAGCTCCCAGTGCGGGTGGTGGTGACCGTCGGGCCGTCGAACGATCCCGCCGTGCTCGGCGATCTACCAGGCAACGTCACCGCCGCCCGCTATATCCCGCAGACCGCGCTCCTCCCACACTGTGCCGCAGTCGTCTCCCACGGCGGGTCAGGCACGTTCTTGGCTGCGATCTCTCACGGCCTGCCGCAATTGTGCCTCCCCCAGGGCGCGGATCAGTTCCTGAACTCCGCCGCGTGCACCCAGTCGGGCGTTGGCATCACGCTCGAGCCGGGCTCGGTCACTTCGGAGGGCGTGCAGGCGAGTGTTGAGCAACTTCTCGCCGACCCTTCATTTCGCTCGGCTTCCGAGCGCCTGAGGACAGAGATCGAGGCGATGCCCGCGCCTGACGAGGTCGCTGCTGGCATCGCCACTCACTTCCTCCTGACATGAGCACGGACGGGGCGGCCCTCGGCCCCACTTTCGGACAGCGGTAGCGCTGGTAAGACGGCCTTGGCCGTTTGGACCGGATAATCGGCGTTCCCGCTGTTCCGACGCGGAAGGATCAGCGCGATGGGGATGTTGCACACGGCATGAGAGTCGATATCTGGTCTGACGTCGTCTGCCCCTGGTGCTACATCGGGAAGCGGAGGATGGAGGACGCCCTGTCGAGGTTCGACCACGCGGCCGACATCGACGTCGTCTGGCGCGCCTTCGAACTGAACCCGTCCGCGCCGGCGACCTACGACGGTGACAACACCGACCGGCTGGCCCGTAAGTACGGCGTGTCCCGGGCCGAGGCCGAAGCGATGAACGAACGGGTCACGCGTATCGCGGACGACGAGGGCCTCGCCTTCCGGCTCGATATTGCACGACCCGGAAACACTTTCGATGCGCACCGACTGCTGCATCTCGCGGCCGAGCGCGGCCGGCAGGACGAGCTGAAGGAGGAGCTTCTCGCCGCCTACCAGGCCAGGGCAGAGGCGATCGGTGACCACGAGGTTCTGGTGAAGGCCGCGGTCACGACCGGTCTTGACGAGGTCGAAGTGCGCGCCGTCCTACAGAGCGACCGCTATGGCGACGACGTGCGCGCCGACGAGCGCGCCGCCCAGGAGATCGGCGTCACCGGCGTGCCGTTCTTCGTGTTCGACGGTCGTTACGCGGTGTCCGGCGCGCAGTCGAGCGACGTCTTGCTCGAGGTGCTCCAGCGGGCGTGGACTGAGCGCCCGCCGGTGCAGGTTGTCGCCGGTGATGCCTGCGGACCCGAAGGCTGCGAGGTTCCCGCCTCTTGACGGCAGGCGCCGGCGCGTATCCTGCGGCGTGACCCACGAGCACGACCATCCTCCTGACCACGACCACGACCACGATCACGAGCGTGAGCCTGAGCACGAGCGGGAGCACGGGCACCAGCACGAGGTGCACGACGACCATGGTCATGACCACAAAGGTCGCCGCCCTCATTCGCACGGTGTCGCCGAAATTGTCGATCAGGCGCTCGTCGCGAGCAACGACGGGATGCGCGCCCTCAAGATCTCCCTTGCTGCACTCGCGGTCACTGCCGTCGCTCAGCTGGGCGTCGTTCTCATCAGCGGGTCAGTGGCGCTCCTTGCCGACACCATCCACAACTTCGCCGACGCGCTGACCGCGGTACCGCTGGCAATTGCATTCCGAATCGGACGCCGTCAGCCGAACCGCCGCTACACCTACGGCTACGGGCGCGCCGAAGACCTCGCCGGGATTTTCATCGTTGTTGTCATCGCCCTGTCGGCCGGCGTCGCCGCTTGGGAGGCGATCAACCGCTTGCTCGACCCCTCGACCGTCGACAACGTTGGCTGGGTTGCGGTGGCCGGGATCGTCGGCTTCGCCGGCAATGAGCTCGTCGCCAGCTACCGCATCCGGGTCGGGCGTCGTATCGGTTCGGCCGCGCTCGTGGCTGACGGTCACCATGCCCGCGCCGACGGTCTGACGTCGCTCGCCGTTGTGGCCGGCGCGACAGGGGTCGCGCTTGGGTTCGAGCTCGCCGACCCAATCGTCGGCCTCCTGATTACGGTGGCCATCCTCTTTGTCCTGAAGGACGCGGCGCGCGAGATCTACCGCCGCCTGATGGACAGCACCGACCCCCAGCTCGTCGGGAAGGTGGAGGAAGTTCTCTCGTCGGTGCCGGGGATCGAAGGCGTTTCCGATGTCCGGATTCGCTGGATTGGCCACGAGCTGCGCGCAGAGGCCAATGTCGTGTCTGACTGCGACCTCACCCTCAGCCAGGCCCATGCAATCGCCGAAGAAGGCCATCATCGCTTGTTGCACGAGGTGCCCAGGTTGGCCGAGGCCGTCATTCACTCCAACCCGTGCGACCATGACGGTCGCGACCACCACGAGTCGGTAGCCCATCACTTCCCTGGCCGGCATGTTCCTGGCCGCCACCATCACTGAGAGAGCGAAATCAAATGAGAGCGATCACTGTCGCCGAGTTCGGCGACCCGTCCGTATTGACGCCCGTCGACATCCCCGCGCCGGCACTCCGGCGCGGCCAACTGCTCGTGAGCGTAACGGGCGCCGGCGTCGGCCCTTGGGATGCCAAGGCGCGGCGCGGGATGTACGGGCCGCGGGAGTTTCCGTATATCCCTGGTGCCGAGTTGTCGGGTGTCGTGGAGGAGGTGGGTGCCAATGCTGAGGGGTTTGCTGTCGGCGACACGGTCTACGCCTCGACCGGGTCGGGCGCCTACGCCGAGATGGCGGTCGTGCAAGCCGACCGTACGGCTCACGTGCCGACCACACTCGACTTAGTCGACGCGGGAGCGGCGGCGATCGGCATCGGCACCGCAATGGAGGCGCTCGACGACCACTTGCACCTGGCACCAGGAGACACCGTGCTCATTGCTGGAGCGGCCGGGGGCATGGGCACCTTCGCCGTGCAGATTGCGAAGGCGCGCGGCGCGCGTGTGATCGCCACCGCGAGTCCGCCGAACCACGATTTTCTGAGGGGAATTGGCGCTGACGAGGTGCTTGACTACCACGGCGACTGGGTGGAAGCCGCCAAGGCACTCACGGTTGACGCCGCCCTCGACTGCGTCGGGGCCAGCACCTGGGACGGCTGCGTCGCCGCCCTCCGCGATGGGGGCCGCGCCGTCAGCATCCTTCGCACCGTCTCGTTGGAAACCGATCGCGATGTCACGCTCAGTACCTTCGCGGCTCGCATCACCGGCGAACGGCTGGCGGAGGGTACCGGTCTGATCGACGAAGGGCGGGTTCGGGTGGAGATCTCGGCGCGCCTTCCACTCGACGATGCGGTGAAGGCGCACGAGATGATCGAGACCGGCCACACCAGGGGAAAAATCGTCCTCGTGCCCTGAACACGAAAAGAGCTCGCCGAGCGCCTCCGTAAGTGGGCTAGGTGCTCTCGACATTCACTGCGTGAAAAAAAACCGAGCGCGATAATTCGAGGGTTACGGCAAGGCGGAAGGCGCAGGGTCTCCCGTAATTGGCGCGCCGAATCCCAGAACTGGCAGCCCTCTCATCGAAGGAATGAACCTGATGACCTTTGGCCTTGGCGGACGACACCGACGGCCGACGCGAGAGCAGCTCGAGCAGGAAGCCGCCGACGTCATCGCCGAGCTGGTGGCCTCGGGGCGTCCGCCGCCGGAGGTGTGGCACAAGGCCGAGGAGTGGCGCGCCACCAACCCTGTCTCCGGCACCAGTTGGTACGTGCCCGACGATCCCACTCCGACTGACCCCGTCGCCGCCCCCACGCCGATCGTGGGCGCCGAGTTCGTTCCTCGCGTCGTTCGCATTCCGGTTGCGGCGCACAATCAGCGGAGCCATCCGTCTGTGCACCCGGCGCGCCGGGCCCGCCCGGACCCGGTCGAGAATCCGGTCAGCAACTAGCCCACGACGGCGAGGTCGGCGATGAGCGGACGGTGATCGCTGCCACTTCCTGTTCCCTCGGTGATGTCGACGACGGCCACCCGGCGCGAGACGAGTACGTGGTCGATGCGAGCGAAGGCAGGAAGCAGACCAAGGTTGTTGGGCCAGGTGGTGGCCCACCCCCGGCCTCGCTCGACGTGCGCGTCGCGCAGGCCACTCTCGAGTAGCGAGCGAAACGGCCGGTGGCCATGCGTCGCATTGAAGTCGCCAGCGACGACGAGCGGAACACCTTCGGCGTCGGTCGCCGCCGCCTGGCGAATCGCCGACAATTGTTTCTCCCACAGCGGGGCCCCGGGGCTCCCGAACGGCGCGTTGGTGTGGACGTTGTAGATGCGCAGCGGCCGTCCGCCGACCTCCACCGTGACCTTGGCATTGAGCATGCTGCCCAGCTCCCACATGCTTGCGTCAGTCAACGGCAGGCGGGAGAACACCCCCGTCCCCGTCGGTCGGACGCGAGTTTCCGCCATGCTGAAGGGGAACTCGTCGAGCACGCCCGTGCGCCGGAGCGCCTCGAAGTTCACCGGCGACAGTTCCTGCAGGAGGACGATGTCGGGCCGCGCGGCTCTGATCTCGCTGGCGATGCCGGCCATATTGGTGTTGGTGTAGAGCAGGTTCGCCGAGAAGATCCGAATGTGCGGCGCACCGTCTGTGCCGGGAGGCAATGCACGCGCCGGCCGCAATTCGGGGAGTACCCAGGAGAGGTGGAGGGCGATGAGCACGGCGGCGACCACAGTCAAGGCGCGCTGGCGCGCCAACAGTGCCAGGCCGAGCGCGGCGTAGGCCGGGAGGAACCAGATTGGCGTCAAAGCCTCGGCGGCGATGACGACCGACCTGCCTTCGAGGCGGGCGAGGCGGGCAGCCGCCAGTCCGATCGGTGGGATCACCAAGGCGCAGCCAATGCAGGCCGCGACCCGTCGTCGTGCAGTCAAGAGCGAGGAAAACCCAGTACCCGCTCGCCGAGGATCGTGCGCATGATTTCCGAGCTGCCGCCCTCGAGGGTTGCCCCCCGGGAACGTAGGAATGCCCGGTGCACACCCGTACCTTCAAGACCGACCTCAGTCGGCCGATCCATCTCGTAGGAGCCATAGAGCATCCCCGAGGGACCGAGCAGGGTCAGGCAGAAGTCGTAGATGCGCTGGTTCAACTCTGCGCTGGCCAACTTGGCGGCCGCGCCAGCCGGCCCTGGTGGGCGCGCCGGCTCGGCAGCAACGGGGGGCACGAGGCCCGCAACCCTACGACTCAGCAGTCGAACCACTTCGGCCTCGACCCACAGCTGCATGAGCCGGTCGCGCAGCACGGGGTCCTTGTCGGGACGGTCCTGCCAGAGCCGTACGGCTTCGCCGATGGGCCCCGAACCACGGACGGCGGTGCGATTTCCGAGCCAGGCCCGCTCTCGCGCGAGCGTCGTCATCGCGACGTGCCACCCCCGGCCCGCCTCACCGACGCGCTGCGCGTCGGGCACCCGCACGTCGGTCAGGGTGACCTGGTTGAGCTCGGCCTGACCAGTCATCTGTCGCACCGGAGTGATCGCCACGCCATCGGTCTCCATGTCGACGATGAAACACGTCAGGCCCGCGTGACGCGGCGCGTCGCGATCGGTGCGAGCAAGTAGGAGCCCCCACTTGGCGGCGTGGGCCAGCGTCACCCACAACTTCGTGCCGTTGATTTCCCAGTCGTCGGCGCGGCGTTGGCCGAGCGTCTCGACCGAGGCCAAGTCGGAGCCGGCGCTCTCCTCGGAGTACAGCTGGCACCAGACTTCATCGCAGATGAACAGCGTCCTCAGGTGACGTTGCTTCTGCTCGTCCGTGCCGTGCACTCCAATTGTCGAGGCGGCGACTCCGACACCGATGGGGTTGCGAGTCTTGTTCGTCGGTAGGCCCTCGGTCTCCAGGCGTTCCTCAACCAGGAACTGCAGTGCGGGCCGCACCGCTAGTCCACCAAGGCCCATCGGAAAGTCGACCCAGGCCAAACCGGCGTCGAACTGTGCGCCCCAGAATGCAGCCGGGTCGCGCTGGGCGCGCGTCCCATGCTCTCTGACGAGGGCGCCAAGTTTCTCCCTGACGAGCGTTTCGTCAGCAGATGCGCCGGTCACCCGAGTTGGGTGCCCAAGAAGCGGATCAAGGCCCGATTGAACGCCTCCGGGACTTCCAGGTTGGAGAGGTGGCCCGCGCCGGGCAGGACCTCGAGGGTGGCGTTCGGGATCTGCTCGGCCATGCGGGCCGCGACCTCCGGTGGGGAGGTCCTGTCGGCCGCGCCCACGATGACGAGAACGGGGACGTCGATGGATGCGAGTTCGTCGCTGGCGTCGGGTCGCCGGCGCATGGCGTCAAGGGCACCTATGACCCCCGCCGGTGGGCTCTGTTCCATCAGCTTGCGGGCCCGGGCAACGACCTCGGGACGCTGCTGTTTGGTGTCGTCGCTCAAGAGATTGTCCAAGGAGTTGTCGATCAGTTCGTCGGTGCCGCTCTCGGCGACCTGTCGTTGCTGGGACACCCTACGTGCGGCGGCTTCCGGCGCGTCCCCAGCGGCGCGGGTGTCGGCGAGGACGAGCGCCGCCACCATGTCGCGGTGGCGGCGATAGAAGGCGAATGCGATGTATCCGCCCAAGGAGAGACCGCCGATGACGGCGCGCGTGATCCCTTCGCGCCGCAGAAGATCGGCTACGTCGTCGGCATAGTTTTCAACCGAATACGCGCCGGGGTCGTCGCGCGCGCCGGCGGTGCCGAAGCCAGTGAGGTCGGGCGCGATCACGCGCCACCGGTCGCCGAGGGTCTCGATCTGGTCGTCCCACATCCCCGAGTTGAGCGGGAAGGCGTGGAGGAGGACGACGGCAGGTGGCGTCAACAGTCGCGGCCGGAATGCTCGGGTTCGTTCGTCCTCGGCCCACTCACGATGGTCATCCTACGTAAGCTTGTGACGAATGACCGCCGATCTTTTCGACAAATGTGACTCGGCCCGGGTGCAGGAGTACCGGATGGCCGACGCCATGGGCATCTTGCCCTACTTCCGCCAGATGGCCAGTGAGGCCGGCCCTGTCGTGCAGCACGAGGGCCGCGACGTCATCATGCTGGGGTCGAACAAGTACCTGGGCCTGACCGGCGACGACCGGGTCAAGCGCGCCGCCATCGATGCGGTCGAGAAGTATGGGAGCGGGTGCACCGGCAGCCGGTTGATGAACGGCACCCTCCCGCTTCATCTGGAACTGGAAGAGGAGCTGGCCGACTGGCTCGGCTACGAGGCCTGCCTGGTGTTCACCACCGGGTATGCGGTGAACCTCGGGCTCGTCTCGACCCTGGTGAGCTCGAGAGATGTCGTGTTCGTGGACGCGTCGAGCCATGCGAGTTTGATCGACGGCGCGCGTCTGGCGTCGGGATCGCTGCGATCGTTCCGGCACAACTCGGTCTCCGCGTTGCGGCGGCGGCTGGAGACATGGCACGCCGAGGGGGAGGGCGGCGCGCTGGTTGCCGTCGACGGCGTGTACTCGATGGAGGGCGACATGGCGCCGGTCGAGGCCATTGCCACCGCGTGCTCGGAGTCGGGTGCCCGGCTGCTGGTTGACGAGGCCCACTCCTTGGGCGTCGTCGGTCCGAAGGGTGCCGGAGTGGCAGCCGAGGCGGGCATCAAACCCGACCTCATCATGGGCACGTTCTCGAAGTCACTGGCTTCATGTGGCGGCTTCGTGACTGGATCCAAAGACGTACTCGATTTCATCCGCATCGCGTGCCGTCCCTTCCTCTTCACCGCTTCGGGCGTACCCGCGGCGACGGCAGCGGCGTTGACCGCATCTCGCATCGCTCGTGACGAGGACTGGCGGCGCGAGTCGGTTGGAAAGCGGCTGGAGCAACTCCGGCGCGGACTGCGCGACCTCGGTTACGAAGCCGGCCCCGACAACGCGGCCGCCATCATTTCCGTCATGATCGGCGACGACTACGAGGCGGCGCGCATGTGGCGGGCGCTGCTCGACAATGGGGTGTTCACCAACTGCGCGTTGGCGCCGGCGGTCGCACCCGGCGCGGCCATGCTGCGCACATCGGTCGTGGCGACCCACACCGAGCAGCACATCGACGACGCGCTCCACGCCTTCGAGGTCGTTCGATCGACGTTGGACTGACAGGAGCGACCGGGGCCCTCGGCTCCCGGCTGCTCCCACTCCTGCTCGCCGACCCGGATGTGTCTCGGGTCCGGTCAGTGGCGCGCCGTCCCTTGGCGGTCACTGATCCCAAGCTCGTCCACACACAGGCCGATCTTCGTGACCCCGCGGCGCGCTCCGCTTTGAAAGACGTCGATGTGTTGTGGCATCTCGGTTTTCAGCTGTGGCGGGCCGGGAGCCGCAACGAGCTGGGTGACGTCAACATCGTGGGCACCCGCAATGTCTTGGACGCGGGCCCGGCGCGGGTTGTGTTCGCCTCGTCCGCCTCGGTCTACGGCGCGTGGCCCGACAATCCCTTGCCGCTCGCTGAATCCGACCTCGCGAGACCCAATGTCGAGTGCCCGTACGCGGCCCAGAAGTTGGAGGCCGAAGGGCTCTGCGCCGCAGCCGCGCCGACAATCTCCCTGCGTATCGCCGCGGTGTTGGGTGACCATTCCGATCCTCAGGTGCGCAAAGCGGCGGCGCGCTACAAGATGGTCGTGCCCGCGGTGAAGGGTGTACGTCAGGCCCTGCAGTTTCTCGACGAGGACGACGTAGCGGCCGCTTTGCATTGCGCCGGCACGTCCGATGCGACGGGCGTGTTCAACGTGGCCACCGACGACTGGCTCGCCGAGACCGACATCGCCTCGATCGCCGGCAGTCGGATCCTTCGGTTGCCCTTGCGCCTGACCCTCGGCGTTGCCGAAGTCGCGGCGCGCGCCAGGTTCCTGCCCTTCGGCGCGGACCGGGCGTGCATGCTCAACGGCCCGCTCGCCTTGAGTCCGAAGGCGGCAGAGAAGTCGCTCGGCTGGAAGCCCACCAAAACCTCCACCGAGGTCTTGCGCGAGTTCCTCGCCCGCTGATCCCGCAGCGCCGCTGGCTACAGCTCGTATTGGTACAGGCGCCACGTCTTGTAATGGAGGCCGCCCAGTGATTCGACCGCCGCGTTCATGGCCGTGTTCGTTTCCAGCACCCATGAGGCTTCGGCCCACTTGATGTGGGACTTGGCCAGCAAACGGTCGAGCAGCCGCTCATAGAGCAGGGGACCTAGGGCCCGGGGCTGGTGGTCGGGGTGCACGCCCAGGGCGAAGATGCGCGCCTGCGGGTACTTCTTCGTGCCTCGAAGGAGGCGAAGCCATCCCAGCGGCAGGAGGCGTCCGTCACGGATCTGGCGGACGGTCGTGTTGATGTCGGGGAGCGCCAGGGCCACGCCGACGGGAGTGCCGGATTGAGTTTCGGCGAGGATCGCGAGGTCGGGATCGATGACCTGCTTGAGGTTCTTGGCCAGGTGCTTCACCTCGGTTTCCGTCATCGGCGCGAAGCCCCAGTTGCGGGCCCACGCCGAGTTGTACAACTCGAAGAACTGGTGAACCTCGGCGTCGAACTCCTCCATCCGCATGCTGCGCACCTTGATGTCGCCGTTGCGCTCGATGCGATTGAGCACCCGGTGCTGGCGCTGTGACAACGAGACGTTCTCCCGCAGGAGCTGCCAGCCCCAAAGGTCCATCGCCGGTTGCCAACCGGCATCGGTCCAGAGCCGCTCGTAGTAGGGCGGATTCTGGGAGGTGAGGATGATGGGCGGGTGATCGAACCCGTCAACGAGGAGGCCACACTCGTCGTTGGTCGTGAACGAGCCGGGTCCGACGGCGACCGTCATCCCCCGCTTCCGAGCCCAGCGCCACGCTTCGTTGAACAGGGCGGCGGCGATGGTGGGGTCGTCAAATGACTCGAAGAAACCGATCCAGGCCCACGACTCGCCCTGAAACTCGTTGAACAGGGAGTCGATGCACGCGCCAACGCGGCCCACCGGCCGGCCCTCGCGGTAGGCGATCCAGAGTTGTGTCTCCTGGTGCTCGTTGGCGGGGTGCTTTGGCGACAACCGGTCGTGGACAGCGACCCGCAAGGGCGGCACCCAGATGGGATCGGACCCGAAGAGGCGGAACGGGAGGTCGACGAACTTCCGACGCCCCAGAAGACTCCGGACCGGTTTCACCTCGACTCTCACGAGTGGGGAGGGTAGTCGCACCCGGCGCGAACGACCCCTGCCGACTCGAGTGACGTTAAGATGTTCCTAAGTCTTGGGCAGGGGTTCCGGGGGCCTGAAGGGTCGCACGAAATGAGATTTCTCATCGTCTCCGCCAGCATGGGCGGGGGCCACGACGGCGCAGCGAGAGAGTTGCGTTCGCGCCTACGCGCCGAGGGCCATGAGGCGACCATGGTCGACTTTCTCCAAGCCTTCCCTGCGGGCGCCGGCACCGCTGTCCGCCTGAGTTACAAGTGGGAACTGCGCTGGGCGCCCTGGCTCTACGAGCTCACCTACCGCCTCTGGTACCTCGCGCCGTCGATGGCGGGCCCGCTCGTCACTCTTATCGCCCTCATCACCAACCGGCGCATGCAGCGGTGGTGCACCGAAACGCAACCCGACGCCATCGTCTCGACCTACCCGCTGGCTTCCCTCGTTCTCGGCCGCGATCGGCTCCGGGGAAAGTTGCAGGTGCCGGTTGCGACCTTCATCACCGATTTCGCCGTCCATCCGCTCTGGACCCACCCCGGCGTTGACGAGCACCTCTGCGTGCATCCTCAAGCTGCGGCCCAGGCGGCCAAGCAGGCCAATGGCCCTGCATCCGCGCCGGGCCCCCTCGTTCCCGAACGTTTCAGCACCGCCCTGCCGCCGCGTGAGGCGGCGCGCACCCACCTGGGCATCGCCCACGACGAGCGGGTCGTGCTCCTCGTCGCCGGGTCGTGGGGCGTCGGCGACATAGGTCGCACGTTCGACGACGTACTGGCGACCGGTCGCTACACGCCGCTGGCCATCTGCGGAAACAACGAGAAGCTGCGCCGCAAGCTGCAGCGCCGTGGGGCCGGACGGGTTATGGGCTGGACCGACGAGATGCCGATACTCATGGCCGCGTCCGACGTGCTCCTGCAGAACGCCGGCGGTCTGAGTTGCATGGAAGCCTTTGCCGCCGGCCTGCCGGTGGTGAGTTACCGGCCCATTGCCGGACACGGTCGTGAGAACGCGGTCGACATGGAACGCGCCGGTGTCGCCGCCTACTCCCGCAAGGCTGACGAGCTCGGGGCCGATCTCGACCGGGTCACGGGGCCCGACCGGGAACGGCTCACCGCCGACGCCCATGCAATGTTCGCCGGCGACGCCGCCGTCGATACCGTCCGGCTGGCGACCGATCCACTTCCCGAGCGGGCACCGGCGTTGGAGCCAGCGGGGAAGGCGAAGTCGCCGCACCGCCGGCGCGTTGTGGCCGCAGTGGCGGCCTGCCTGGCAATGGTCTATGGCGGGCTCACCCTGGGCGTCGGCGTCGCGACGGCAAAAGGTGTCGGCGTCACCCGTGCCCCGAAGGGCACCGATGCCGCGTACATCGCCGTTCGCCTTGGCTCGAACTCGATCGAGGATCCTGAACTGCCGGCGATGCTTGCGAAAGCGCACGTCACTGCGGTGGTCGACGGTGCACTTGCGACCGACCACCCCGACGCCCTACGTCGCCTGCGCGATGCCGGCGTCGACATCGCCAACGGCGGATGGGGCCGGCACACGAACATGCAGTGGCGTCGGGCCCGCGCCGACCTCCGGCGCGCCAGTGAGGCGATTAAATCCGCTACCGGCCTCAACGTGCGGGTGTTCGTGCCCGTGCGGCGAGTCGACGGCTTCGATCTGGCGTGGTCGCGCATCGTCCACGAGCGTGTCGTCGTGCCGAACAAGGTGCTCACTGACGGCCCCCCATCGACGGTGAAGGCCGGTTCGATCTACGTTCTCAATGCCCGCACCGCTGACGGACCGACGACGAGGCGGATGGTCAACGAGATGAACGAGCAGCTGGCGTCGGCCAACGTGACCACCGCATCCTTCGCCGTCCTCGGCTAGCGAACTGTGCGGCGGCCCGGTGTGGGGCGGCCCGGTGTGATCGTGCTCGCCGGTCTGCCAGGAGCGGGCAAGAGCACACTCGCGGCGGCGATCGCCGCTCGGTTGCCTGACGTACGCGTCGTAGACAAAGACGAAGTTCGTCATGCTCTGTTTGCTCCTTGTGACTACAGCGCGGCCGAGCGCGACATCACCTTTTCGGTGATGCTCGACGCGGCGCGCTACCACCTCGGTCGAGGACGCATCATCATCTTCGATGGACTGACTTTCTCGCGCCGCACCGAGGTCGAGGCCGCTGAGGCTGTTGCCCGTGAGAGTGATGGCTTCTCCGCAGTCATCGTGTGCGACGTGCCAGTCGAGGTCGCCATCGAGCGATGCGAGCATGATGCCGCAGACGGTGCGCACCCGGCTGGAAATCGCGATGGCGACTTGGTCCGGCGCGTGGCCGCCGAGATGGAGGAACCCGGCGGCGCCTATATGACGTTGCCGGCGACGCGGCCGGTGCAAGAAGCGGTGGAGCTGGCGCTCGACTACATCGAGGACTGCGCCACACCTTCCAGTGGGTAGCTTCTCGGGATGGTGACCTTCCTGCTCCCCGCCGAGCCGATCACGTCGGTCGAGGGTTGGATGCAGATCGGCGGAGGCGAGGCACTGGCGCTCGCGGTTGAGCTCGGGCCGGAACGCACGATCGAGGAGTTGCGGGCATCGGGCTTGCGCGGAAGGGGCGGCGGCGGGTTCCCGACCGGTCGCAAGTGGAGCGGCGTGCGTTCATCCGGTGGCACCCATCGCTATGTGGTCGCCAACGGCGCCGAGGGCGAGCCGGCCACCTTCAAGGACCGGGCAATACTTCGCGCCAACCCCTACCAGGTGGTGGAAGGCCTTGCCATTGCGGCGGCGACGCTCGGCGCGACCGAGGCGTTCATCGGGCTCAAGGCCAGCTTCGAGCCCGAACTGGCGGCCGTCACGCGCGCCGTCTCCGAGATGCAGGCCGCGGGCATGGCCGGCGACGTCCCGATCACGATCGTGCGCGGACCCGATGAGTACCTCTACGGCGAGGAGACCGCCCTGCTCGAGGTCATCGAGGGCCACGCGCCGTTGCCCCGGCTGTTCCGTCCATTCGAACACGGCTTGTTCGCGACGGCGCCGCAGTCAGGATGGGAGTCACACGAGCCCGAAGCCGGCCACAAGCACCACGGCGCCGAGGCTTCGAATCCGACGCTCGTGAACAACGTGGAGACGCTGGCGAACGTCCCCCACATCCTGGCGCGCGGCGCAAAGTGGTTCCGGTCGATGGGCACCGAGCAATCGCCGGGCAACGTTGTCGCCACAGTGGTCGGCGATGTCGTCGCGCCGGACTACGGCGAAGTCGAGCTGGGCACGCCGTTGGGGGACGTGATCGACGCTGTCGGTTCCGGCCTCCGCGAAGGGCGGCGAGTGAAGGCGGTGTTCTCCGGCGTGGCCAACGCGGTCATTACCGCGAGCGACTTGGTCACACCCGTTTCCTACGAGACGATGGCGGCGATCGGCAGCGGTATGGGTGCAGCGGGCTTTGCCGTGTACGACGAGACCGCTTGCATGGTCGATGTGGCGCGCGAGTTCTCCCGGTTCCTCTACGTGGAATCCTGTGGCCAGTGCCCGGCTTGCAAGTTCGGCACTGGCGAGATCACTGCCCACTTGAGCGAGATCGCGGAGTGCCGGGCAACCGACGAGGTACTCGACATCATCGCGGCACGCCTGAAGAGCGTCACCGACGCAAACCGGTGCTACCTACCCGTCGAGGAGCGGCTCGTGGTGGCAAGCATCTTGCGTTCCTTCCCCGAGGAGTTCGCGACCCATTTGGAGGGTTACTGCCCGCGGCCCCGATCCGACCTGGTCGTGCCGATCATCAAAGACCTCGGCGGCGGACGGGTCACCTATGACGAGCGCCACCGCAGCAAGCTTCCCGACTGGACCTACGCCTCGGGCTGAGCCTCTTCGTTCTGGTTGGTGTCGTCGCTCCGCTCGGGCGCGTCCGCGGGACGAGGGGAGCGCACGACAACTGACGTTGCTCTCGAGCTGACGGGGTCGAAGTGCAGCTCGAAGGTGTCGGGGTCGACCGGGCGGGTGGGGGCCTCTTGCTCGATCCCGATGGTGTCCTTCTTCTCAGGATCGAAGACCTGCTGGAAGCCGAGGGCGAGAGCGGCGGTGATGGCTCCGGTGGCTGTGTTGCGCCGCCAGCGCTCGATTGGGCGCAGCTCGGCGCGCTCATCCGGAGAGGCATCGTCTTCCTCGTCGGAAGGATCCACCCGGCCAACGGTACTTCGCCGGTCAGTGAGAGTGGGGGGCGACGGGGCCGGTGCCGTGGTCGTGGGTGGCCGAAGGGTCGGTGGACGGAACGACGACGACAGGGTCGGTGTGGTGGCGGGCCACGGTGGGCGATTCATGCTGGTGGGGCGCGCCGGGCTCGTCATGATGGTGGGGAGTGGCGACCGCCATCCCCGCGCCGGCGAACAGGAACGACGTCATCGCCAGCGCCGCCACCGGCCCCGCCTTCCACGCGCCGAGTCGGACGCGCCGAGCGCGACCCAGCAACACCAAACCACCGACGGCCACCAGCTCTGCCACCAGCGAGAGCGAATCGAGCGCCGACACCGGCTCGGGTGTGCCGGCCTCGGGGCCGAACGGCACACCGACGGTCCTCGACACGAGCCAGATACCCACGACCGCGACATTGCCGGCGATGATGACCCGGCGCGCGCCGGGACCTGCACCTCCGCTCACCACGAAAGCGGCGGTCAGTTGCAGCACGGCGCAAGCGGCGAAGAACCCGGCGATCAGCACTCCCTCCTCGAGATGATCGGGAAGCGCGGCGAGATGCAGCCCGGCGGCCGCCGCGAGCGAAAGGCTCACGACTCGGGACGTTGACATGGGTTCAAGCCTCCTGGACTAGACCGGATACGAGACGGGGGTTCTCCGAGGCGACGACGCCGCCCGCGTCCTCCTCGGTGATGGCGAGGCCGACGACGTGGCCGCTGGCGCGGAAGGGCACCACACTCGGCCGGGGCCCGAGCACAGCTGCTGAGATCGGCTCGTTGCCCATGACCGCCCACAGTTGGTAGGTGCGAGCCGGCGCCAACCTCGGCAGGCCGTCGCTCCACAGGTAGCCGGTGCCGTCGGGGGTCATCACGGCATGGGCGAGGACCCTGCCATCGCCCGAGCGCAGGTCGGTGCGGCGGGCCGCGGGCTCGCTCTGAGCCGCAAGAGCAGCGGCCAGCACGGTGCGGTCCTGGAGTGCCGTCTGGGTGCTCCCGATCCGGCGGTCCTGATCGGCAACCCGCAACCCCAACGCCGCGATTGCGACAGCAGCTATCGACGCCGCGGCCACACCGACGCGAAAACGCAGTCGGCGGGGCCGGAACCTCACCACATTTGGCAATGGGGGCTCGCCGAGGTTGGCGGCGATCTTGCCCCACACGGGAACCGGGGCCGGTAGGTAGCTCCCCGCCAGCGCACCAGCCACTTCACGGTTATTGCTGACTTCATTTCTACAGTGGACGCATTCAGTTAAGTGGAGTTCGACGATTTGCACTTCGTCATCCTCAACCGCGTCGAGGGAGTACGCGCCGAGCAACAATTGTATTTCTGAGTGCGTCAGGCCGGGTATCACGGTTGCTGTTCGACACCATTATCTCTAATGGATGCCGGATCACGAATTGAAAGACTTTTCATCCATCTGGTCCGGGGATCCGTAGAAGGAGCATGACTCGGAAAGCAATCACCGCAATTGCAGGGTTCGCACTTCTCTTCGGAGTTTCCGCCTGTGGAGGGTCGGGCGACGACAAGGCCGCCGCCCCCACGGAGTCCTCCGCCTCCGCCTCGGGGAACCAGGTCACCATCAAGACCTTTGCGTTCCAGCCGAAGCCGGCGAAAGTGAAGGTCGGCGATTCGGTCACCTGGACCAACGCCGACGACATCCTTCACACCGTGACCTCGGGGACACGAGGCAACCCCGATGGGAAATTCGACCAGAAGTTGGACGGCGTTGGCGCCAAGGCGATGTTCACCTTCGCCAATGCCGGCACCTTCTCCTACCACTGCAGCATCCACCCGGGGATGGATGCAACGGTCGAAGTGAGCTAAATCCCCGGCTCGACCCCACCAGTTCAAACCAATAACAAGCCCAACAACCGAAAGGATTCACCTCTCATGCGACGCAAGTACCTCAGATTCCTCGCGCCACTGGCGCTGGTGGCGGTGGTTGCCACCGCCTGTAGCAACGACACGGATAGCACTGCAGCAAGCGACAATCCGGCCGCGAGTGCGGGCACTGGCAGCGAAGCCGGCTCCACAAACGGCGGTGCATCGACCTTGCGCGCCGGCCTCACCGGATTGCTCGAGGAGCACGTCTACCTGGCCGGGATCACCACCGGTACTGCCCTCGGTGGCGGCGACTACAAGGTGCCGGCGGCAACGCTCGACGCCAACTCCGTCGCCCTGTCCCAGGCAATCGGCTCCGTCTACGGTGACGCAGCCGGCGAGCAGTTCCTGGCCCTGTGGCGCAAGCACATCGGGTTCTTCGTCGACTACACCACCGGTGTCGCCACCAACGACAAGGCCAAGCAGGCCAAGGCCCGCGCCGACCTCGACGGCTACCGCGCCGACTTCGGAGCGTTCCTGGCCTCGGCCAACCCGAACCTGACCAAGCAAGCCGTTGCCGACGAGCTCAAGCCCCACGTCGAGAGCCTGTTCGCGGCGATCGACGCTCAGGGTGCAAAGGACCCGGCTGCATTCGACAAGCTGCGTGAGGCGGCCGGCCACATGCCGATGACCGCCAACGTCCTCGCCGGGGCTATTGCAAAGCAGTTCCCGGACAAGTTCTCCGGTTCGACCGACGGTGGTGCTTCGACACTTCGCGCCGGCCTCACCGGATTGCTCAGCGAGCACGTCTACCTGGCCGGGATCACCACCGGTACCGCCCTTGACGGTGGTGACTACAAGGTGCCGGCGGCAACGCTCGACGCCAACTCCGTCGCCCTGTCCCAGGCCATCGGCTCCGTCTACGGTGACGCCGCCGGCGAGCAGTTCCTGGCCCTGTGGCGCAAGCACATCGGGTTCTTCGTGGACTTCACCACCGGAATCGCGACGAACGACCAAGGGATGCAGGACAAGGCCCGCGCCGACCTCGACGGCTACCGCGCCGACTTCGGAGCGTTCCTGGCCTCGGCCAACCCGAACCTGACCAAGCAAGCCGTTGCCGACGAGCTCAAGCCCCACGTCGAGAGCCTTTTCACGGCGATCGAGGCCCAGGGCGCCAAGGACCCGGCTGCATTCGACAAGCTGCGTGAGGCGGCCGGCCACATGCCGATGACCGCCAACGTCCTCGCCGGGGCTATTGCAACGCAGTTCCCCGACAAGTTCGCCGCCTGAGGGTCCCCCTCGCAGGCGGTTCTACGGAAGCCAGCCCGCTTCTCTCCACGGAGAGGCGGGCTGCTTCGCGTCATCCGCAGAGTTCCCCGGTACCGTAGAAGGAGAGATGCGCAACCCGAGCCAGATCCCCGTTGAAGATGGCAATGGCACGACGGCTGACCCCCTCGGCCTCGTCCGAGCCCTCGACGCCAGCGACCGGTTCCAACGCGACACCCGCCTCGGCGCCATCTTCCACCCCGGGAAGGTTTCCTACCGGGAGACCTCGCGAACGAACAGCCTGCACATCCTCATAGACGGAAACCGGGTTTCAGCCCACGTCGACGAGGTCTCACCCCTCAAGTGCGGCACCGATGGTTCGGCCCATTACGCCTGGGGCCCGGTGCTAGTGCACAACGTGGCCGGACTTTTCGCCGACCTAGGGCGGCGGCTGCGGGGCCGTCACGGCGAGCAGCGTTGCGGCCTCGAGTGCGAAGTGGTCTGGGTCGATGACGAGTTCAGCGATCTGATGTCCGACGGCGGGCCAATCGGCGAACACATCCACGAGGGCTCAGAAGAAGAAGCGGCGGATCCAGCCCATCATTGCCCATAGGGGCACATCACCGCTGGTGCCATAGGCGACCGCCTCGGGCGACGCGCCGAGCATGTACCAGGTGCTGTTGGAGGGCCGGAACACGGCGAAGTCGGTATGCCCGTTGCCGTCGTAATCACCGGGCACCGGGATGTCGCCGTTGGTGCCGTATGCCAGAGCTTCAAGGCTCTGGCCCCGGAGGTACCAGGTGCCATTCGACGGACGGAAGACAGCGATGTCGGACTTGCCATCACCTGTGTAATCAGCCGGAACCGGAATGTCACCACTAGTTCCGTAGGCGAGGGCGTCGGGCACCTGGCCTCGTAGGTACCAGGTGCTGTTCGACGGGCGGAACACGGCCAGGTCGGCCCTTCCGTCGCCGGTGTAGTCGGTCGGAACCGGTATGTCGCCGTTGGTGCCGTACACGGTGACCGACTCGCCACCTGTCGACTGGCGCACGAACCACGTGCCTGAGCCCGGGCGGTAGACGGCGAAGTCGGCTTTGCTGTCGCCGTCGTAGTCGGCCGGGGCGGGTATGTCGGTGTTGGTGCCGTAGGCGAGCACGGTCTCACCGCCGGTAGAACGCCGGACGTACCAGATCCCGGTTCCCGACCCGGCACCGTCGGGACGGTAGACGGCTTGGTCGGTTATACCGTCACCGTCATAGTCGGCACCGACGGGGATGTCGCCGTTGGTGCCATAGGCAATTGCGGTGGCGTTGCGTACGAACCAGGTGCCGATTGACGGACGGAACACGCCGATGTCGGCCTTCGCGTCACCGTTGTAATCCCCGGCGGTCGTCGTCGCGGTGGTGATCATGTGGACCTGGCCACCGTTGGTATAGGTCGTGTAGTAGAGGGCCTGGCTGCCTTTCCACGGTCCGAAGGTCAGGTCGACGGCGCTGCCCCCGCCGAGTCCGGTGGCGAAATCAACCCGGTTGAAGCCACCGCTGCCGTTGGGGTCGAGCCGGAAGATCTTGCCGCAGCCGTAGTCGGCGAAGAGGTATTTGCCCTCGTAGGCGGCCGGCCAGACACCGTCGGGCACAAACGCGCCTCCGGTGATGGTGACGCAACCGTCGCTTCGGCCGTAGTCGAAGATCGGGTTCGTCATACCCACCGGCGGCGTGCTGCAGTTCGTCGTCGAGCCGGTCGCGCAGTGGCCCTCGCGCGCGTTCCAGCCGTAGTCCGCGCCGGCGACGCCGTCGTCGATCTCCTCCCATGCGCTTTGGCCGACGTCGTTGATATGAAACTTCGGCGCGGCCCCATTGGGGTCGAAACCCATCCGGAACGGGTTGCGCAGTCCTGAGGCGAAGGTCTCCTGGCACTTCAGGTTGGTGGCGATGACGCCGTTGTTGCACCGGCCCGTCCCCGCTCCGGTGAAGGGGTTGGCGGCGGGGATGCCCCCGTCGCGGTCGATCCGCAGGATCTTGCCAACGGGTGCGTTCGGGTCACGGGCCGCGTCGTTGGCGCCAGCGCAGCCACTCGGTGTCCCCCCCGGGTAGTCGCAGCCACCGTCGCCCACGCTGATGTAGAGGAGGTTGTCCTTGGCGAACTCGAGGTCGCCTCCGTTGTGGTTACCGGCAGGGCTGGGGATGTTGTCGATGAGCACAACCTCGCTTCCGAGCGTGTTACCCGTCATGACGAACCGCGAGACCCGGTTCACGGTGGCGGTGCCGCAGTCACCCGCCTTGTTGAACGTGTAATACAGGAAGACGTACCGGTTGGTTGCGAAGGAGGAGTCGACGGCGACGCCGAGGAGGCCCCGCTCGAAGTTGCTGCACAGCTTCGCCGACAGGTTGATGGCGGAGGTAGGCAGGAGGAGTCCGTACTGGATCACTCGCAAGGAGCCGCCCTGCTGGGCGACGAGGAGCCGCCCGTCGGGTGTGAAGTCCATGGCCGTGGGTGACCCCACGCTGGCGATGACCTGGTCGGTGAAACCGGCGGGCACGGCCGCGCCGGCGGGATCGGAGAACACGACGCCGCCGCCGAGACCAGTCACGAGAACGGAGAGGGAAACGAGGAGAAGTGTGAGTCGTCGCATGGGGAAAGTGTGCCACCGGTGCGTCTGAGCTCTGGCGCGTCGAGGCACTAATTCTCTTTCGGCCTCTGCCTGCCTTGGGCTTGAGGGGGACTAGTCGGCTCCGCCGTCCCACAGCAGATGGCGCAGGCCCGACGCTCTGGCGATCGGGCGGCTGACCGCGGCGCGTACTGCTTCCTCGGTGCCGGCCAGTAGAAGGTGTTGGCGGGCCCGGGTGACAGCGGTGTAGAGGAGCTCTCGGGTGAGGATCGGGGAGGCGGGATCGGGTAAGAGGACGGCGACAGTGCCGAACTGCGACCCCTGGCTCTTGTGCACCGTCATGGCGTAGACGGTGTCGACCGCCGCCAACCGGGTGGGGCTGAACTCCAGAAGCTGGTCGCGCCGCTCGAACACTGCTGCGACCCGCCCCGGTGCGGTGGCGACCACGACCCCCGTGTCGCCGTTGAACAGCCGCAGGCCGTAGTCGTTCTCCGTCACCAATAGGGGCCGTCCGACGTACCAGCTGCCCCCGGCGGCGAAACCGTCGAGTTCGGCGCCGAGCCAGGATTCGACCCGCTCCATCCAGGTCTCGACGCCGTAGGGGCCGCGCCGATGCGCGCAGAGCACCCGGCACGTTCCCAGTGCCGCGATTGCAGCCCGCCCATCGCCCGCGCGGGCGGCCTCGGTGACTCGGCAACCAGCATCGACCACGACCTCACGCACTGCGGTCAGGTCTCGCACGCTTCCCGCGACGGCAATGTCGATCGGCAGCCAACGCACATCGGGGAGGTCGCGCCGCAAGATGTCGATGGTGGCGTCGCCATCGCCGCAGCGCACTGCCTCGGCCATCTCGGCGATGCCGCCGCCATAGCGGTGCACTTGGCGGAGGACGACAATGCCGTCACCGACGGGGGCGTGGGGCGACGCGTCGGTCGACTCCGGGATGGGCCCCGGCACCTCCTCGGCGGTAACCGCGGCGACGGCCCGCCGAGCTTCGGGCCGCATCCGCAACTCGTCGGCGGCCGGGCCCACGATGTCGCCAAGCACGGCGCCGGCCTCGACCGAGGCCAGCTGCTCGGGGTCGCCGATGAGTATGAGCCGGCCTCCGGCGCGCACGGCCTCGACAAGCCTGGCCATGAGTGACAACGACACCATCGAGGTTTCGTCGACGATGACGGCATCGTGTGGCAACCGGTTGTTGCGGTCATGGCGAAAGCGGTTGCTGCTGCCTGGTCGCCAGCCGAGCAGCCGGTGCAGGGTGGACGCGTTTGTCGCCATGAGGCCGGCCCGAATCTCGTCACTCACGTCGAGGCCGATCGCTTCTGCGTGCACCGCCTCCTCGAGGCGCGCCGCCGCCTTGCCGGTCGGCGCGGCCAGGGCAATCAGGGGTCGGACCGCGCCGGCTGCAGCGGCTTGCTCGCCGAGGAGGGCGACAATGCGCGCCACCGTCGTGGTCTTGCCCGTGCCAGGACCGCCGGCGATGACGCAGAAGCGGCGTAGCACCGCTGACGCCGCGGCCAGCCGCTGCAGGTCTGGGTTCCCGGCGCGCACCGGGCCGAACAGGCGCTCGAGCCCGGCGGCCAGCACGTCGCGGTTGACGTCGGTGGCCGGCTCGGCGCTGCGCGCCGCCAGATCGGTGGCGACGCCACGTTCCTCGCGCCAGTAACGGTCGAGGTAGAGCAGGTCGCCGTCGAGACGCAGGGGGCCCCCTTCGACGGTCAGGGGGCTCGCGGCGACGCTGTGCAACCACCCGTCGACCTCAGGCCACGGCAATGCTTGGAGATCGACGGGCAGGTCGGTGTCGATGATCACGTTGCGTCGAATCGTCGCGAGATCGGTGCAGACGTGACCAAGCCGCGGCGCTCGCGCAGCGAGGGCCGCCGCCAAGAGCACCGTTTGGTCGAGCTCGCCGGTGAGGCGCCCGAGTCGGACGGCCACGTGAACGTCGGCCGCGTCGAGCACCCCGTCGTCATTGAACGCCCTCAGGAGGTCGGGCGCGCGAAGCGCCAGCCGCACGTCGAAGGGGTCGCCGAGAAGGGTGCTCATGCCGCCGCCACTCCGATGTCGAGGAGGTCGCTCAAGGCCACGATCAGCTCGGGCGAAGGGTTCCAGGCGAGAACACCACAGGGCTGATTGTCGACGCGCGGCGCGCCGGCGCCGGCCATCCCCCGGAGGAAGACGTAGAGAACCCCAGCCAGGTTGCGCGCCGGGTCGTAGTCCGGCAACCGCCAGCGAAGGTAGCGGTGGAGGGCAGCCGAGTACAGCAGCGCCTGCAGCGGATAGTGGGCCTGCTGCATCTCCTCGACCAGCGCCGCGGGCCGGTAGTGCCATGCCGTCAGCTCTTCTCCACTTGCGCCCAGCCAGTTGGTCTTGTGGTCGACGACGGCGAATCGCGGCGCGCCTCTAGCGGCATCGCCGTTGATGCGTACAACCATATCGAGGCTGCCTGCGAGGTAGCCCCGGAGGTCGCCGTGGAGTGTCGGGTCGTCGAGGCGGTCGGCGTAGCCCGCGAAGGGATCGTCGGCCCGGAGGTGCTCGCGCAACAGGGCGCCTATGGCGGCCACGGTGAGGTCGGTGCCCTTGGCCGGCGCGTCCCCACCGACCAGAGGCAGCTCGAACCACAGCTCGTCGAGGCGATCGCGCCGCCCGATGTCGCGTAGGCGGAGGTCGCCGACGAGCGGTCCCAGTGGCGTTTCGATGGCGGCACGCAGTCCTTCCACCACGACCGTGGGGTCGCCGATGTCGATGCCCTGGCGCGCCTGCTGTCTCCTGACATTGCCCGTCAACTCATCCTCGAGATCGGCGGCACCGAAGTCGGTTGTCTCCAGGACGGAATGCACAAGGGTGCCGACCTCGGCGCCACCGGGCATAGCGCCGAGCAGCAAGGAGACGGCGCGCAGGGCGGGCTCGTCGGCGTTCTCGCCGGTAGTCGCGCCGGTCGTCGGCCCGGGAGCCCGAACCAGGGGAACTCCTGGAAACACTGCCGCCGTCTGTTGCTCGTCGGTGACGGCGGGCTGTTCGGGCTCGCTGCCCACCCGCGCCTCGTAAGCCGCGGCGGTGATGCCGCTGTAGGAGGTGCGCCGCCATGCCGAATCGAGCGTCCGCTCGAACGGCCGCGCCGCGAGTGCGCCGAAAGGGGTCGGCTCGTCCTGCCACCGCGCGCCGGTGCCGCCGTCGGATCGCTCGACACTTATGCGACCCGGGACAGCGGCTGCCAGCTCCTCGAAGCGTGCCAGCACCGCATCGTCGTCGGGGACATCAGAACCCTCGGCCGCCACGTTTCCATCGGCGTCGCGTGAGAAGAGCAGGCGGCTCAGAGCCGAGTTTCGGCTTTCCCACGAGCCGGCCCACCAGACGACCGCCTGATGGCGGGCCCGGGTGAGCGCGACGTAGGCGAGGCGCAGCTCTTCGCCTCGTTCCTCCATCACGAACTGCTCGTTGTTGCGGCCGTACTCGCGTCCCGAAGGTCCGCCAACATCGATGGTGCGAACGTCGTTGTTGGCGGGATCGTGGAAGACCGGGGGGAGCTTGCCGTCATGGATCATCGGGTCCCAGAGGTAGGGGTAGTAGACGATCGGGAACTCGAGCCCCTTGCTCCGGTGAATGGTGAGGACCTGCACGGCCTCGGCGTCGGACTCGAGCCGCCGGCTGCGCTCCTCGTTACCGGTGTCATCGGCGGCGTCGTTGATGCGCTGGCGCAACCAGGCCGTGATGGCCGTGACGCCGAGCTGCTCGGACGTGGCCGCAGCATGCAGCAGCTGGCCTGCATGGCGCAGGTCGGTGAGCGCTCGCTCGCCGCCCGTCGTGGCGAGTACCCGCGCCGGTAGACCCTCGGTATGACTGACCGCTTCGAGCAGCGAAGCGACGCCGCGCCGGCGCAATAGGGCGGTCCAGCGGTGGAGCTTGGCGTGCAGGCTTTCCCAGTCGTCGTCATCGGCCGATGCCAGCTGCTGGGCGCTCCAACCGAGGAAGCTGGTGAGGGCGGCCGAGGCGGCGCGAGGTCGAGAGGTCGGACGCTCGAGCGCTTCCAGGAACCGCAGCCACTCCCTGGCGATCGGCGTGCCGAAGACACTGCCGGCCCCGTTGATGACCGCAGGGATGCCAACGGCGTCAAGCGCATCGTGGATCTCGCCGGCGTGACGGTGGGTACGCACGAGCACAGCGACGTCGCCCGGTCGCACCGGCTGGTGGTCAGGGAGCTCAACCGGTGACGAGAGGAGGCGAACCACATCAGCAGCCAGATCTTGGGCGATATGGACGCGCCCGGAGAACACGCGCACGTAGCCCTGCGGCGACAGCTCGACGAGCGCGTCGGCACGGTCGACGACGCGCAGGCGCAGCGGGGCCACAACCGGCGCGCCCGCAAGTCGGGATTCACGGTGGCCAGCCACTGCCGCTACCCGCCGATAGGCGATATCCGAATGCCCGAGGGTGGCGTCGCCAAACAGGGCGTCATAGGCGTCGAGCAGGCCCTGGTCGCTGCGCCAGTTGGTCTCCAGGGTGGCCACGGTGGTAGCTCGGCGCACGGCGTCGAGGTAGGCGTAGACATCGGCGCCCCGGAAGGCGTAGATCGCTTGCTTGGGATCACCGATGAGCACCAGGGTCGAGGGTGGCTGATCTCCGCTCTCGGCCGCTCGGGCCGGGCCGAACGCGCGCCGCATGATCTCCCACTGCACCGGGTCGGTGTCCTGGAACTCGTCGACGAGTGCGACCTTGTAGCGCGACCGGAGTTGCTCACATGCAGCCGGGCCACGGACGGGGTCGGCGAGCGTGTCGCGCAGTCGGGTGAGTAGGTCGTCGTAGGTCAGCAACCCTCCGGCTCGCTTGCGGCGCTCGACCTCATCGCGTACGGCGGTCGCGAACCGCCGGCGCACGTCGGGCGGGGAGTCTGGTTTCGCCTGGCGGGGCTCGAGCGGCGCCGACGGATTATCGACGGCCTTGCGAGCAATACGGACGGCTTCGGCGCGATCGAAGGGCGGCCGCCCGCCCCGGTGGAACTTCCGGATATAGAAGTCGTCGACGACCTCTTCCACCAGGTCGCTCACGTCCTCGACGAAGGTGATGTCGGGCTCCACGTCACCAGCGACGCCGAGGCCGCTCAAGACCTGATCGCAAAAGCCGTGGGTCGTCGTGATCGTCGCGGCGTCAAAGTCGGTGAGAGCTCGAGCCAACCGGCTCTGCCGAAGTGCGACCTCGGCGGGATCGGCGTCGGCGAGGAGACGTAGAACGCCGCCGTCATCGGCTGGGATAGCCGCACCGGCTTGCACGCGGGCCAGACCTTCCTCGGCGTGCACCAACCGTTCACGGACTCGCTCCCGAAGCTCGCCCGTCGCCATTCGGGTGAAGGTGACGAGCAACAGATCCTGCAACGGTCGCCCGCCGGCAACGTATCGGGCGGCGAGGGCGGCGATGGTGAAGGTCTTGCCGGTGCCAGCGCTGGCTTCGAGCACGGTGACGCCGCTCGGTAGCGGGCCACAGAGGTCGAACGCGTTGATGGTGGGCGAAGGGTCGGTGGTCATCGGTCGACCAGTTCCTCGCACGACAACAGACCGCCCCACAAGCGCATGGCGTAGCGGCCGAAGCGAGTGGGCTCTGCGGTGGGCCATCCCTCGCCGGACTCCTCGGGACTCGGGGCAGCCGCGACGACGTCGGCGAAAGAGCGCCGGCCCCCCAGTACGAGCTGGTGCTCCAGTTCCTTGTCTTCCTTGTCGCGTTCCCAGTCGGATTCCCATGCCTTGGCGGCCACGACGTCGGCGTGCTTGCCGCTGGCGATGGCCTCGGCCCAGGCCGCCGAGGAGCTGCAGTACACCGGGAGCGGCTCGCGCATGCCTCTGTCGTAGAGATCGACGAGCACGGCGAGGTGGGCGAGCGCCAGCTCACGACACTTGTCGGGGTCGCTGCTGAAGGGCGTCAGCCGGGAGACGGTGACTCGATACTTGGGCGCGCCACTGGCGCGCCGGCGACCGACTGTCACCGCCTCGAACGGACGCTCGGGATGAGCGGCGGTGAGGGCGAGGAAGCGGACCCACGCCGCCAATCGGTGCTTGGGTCCGAGCCTCGAGTAGCTAACGCTGCGGACGACGTTGCCGGCGACGCCGGGAACCGTCCCCACCAGCGAACGGCCGTCGCCCAGGCTGAGGTTGACCTCGGCCGATGCTGACGCACCGGCCGCGCCGAACTTGACCGCGGCGGAGACGACTTCGTCGACCATCCTCGAAACCTTTTCGAGTATCCCTCCGGCCAGCGCGCCAGGAGGCAGGATCCCCCGAGCCACCTCGGCCTCGATGCAACGCCCCGCATCGGCTCCGCCGAGCCGGGCCTCGACGAGGCGCTGACCAACGTCCCACTGCTCGAGGTAGTCGAGCTCGATGGGCACGGCCGAGTCGAGCTCCTCGTAACGATCGCTGACGCCCATGCCGAGGCGCTGGCGCAAGAAGGCCTTCACCGGGTGCTGCACGAAGCGCACCAGGTCGTCGACCTCAACCAGGCTGCTGGCGGCCGAGGGCAGGGGTTGGTCGAGAAAGGGCGTGACCGCGACCCGGCTGTGCGAAAGCGCACGTGCACCGTCGAGGGACACCTCGTCGAAGCTCCACGGCGTGTCACCGCTGAGCGCGCCGGAAGTGAAGTTGCGGCGATCAAACGGTTGGAGGGGGTGGTTGACGAGGACGCGCCGGCGCGTCGCGATGGGCTCGCCGCCAGAGCGGGTCTCGCCCGTCCGGACCGTACGGTCGACGACCTCGAGCAGCTCGCCGACGGGGACGGCCGGTGGCCGTTCGGCGTTCGTGCGTTCGTCGCGCCCGCAATAGGTAATGACGAGCTGATCGGTGGCGGCGAGGAGGGCGTCGAGCAGGAGTTGGCGGTCTTCGGCGCGCCCGTCGCGGTCGCCCACATGGGGATCATCGAGGATGATGTCGTCTCCGTCGCGCGCTGACTTACGGGGAAAAACGCCGTCGTCGAGCCCGAGGAGGCATACGACCCGGTGCGGGATGGAGCGCATCGGCACGAGCGTGCAGATGGTGAGGTGGCCGGTGCGAAAGTTGGCGCGCGTCGGGCGGCCTCGGAGGCGGTCGGCCAGCAGTGCCCGGATTTCGACCAAGCTGAGGGGCTGGTCACTGCAGGTGTCGCTGGTTGTCGCCTCGGCCACGACGTCGCCCAGCAGGCGTTCGAGCTGGAGGCGCTGCCAGGCGTCGCGATCGGGGGTGGCGGTCAGGGCATCGGCAGCACCAGCGATGGCCGCGACCCATTTCTGCACCGACATCGGTCGGCCGAGGTCGTCGAGGGCGGCCTGAAGACGGTCGACGAGCTCGGCAAGACGCCCGGCGAGAGCGATGTCGCCACTGCCGACGTCGTCAAGCGGTAGGACGCCACCGACGAGTGGTTGGTCGTCCTCTGCCAGCGCCACCCCGAGCAGGATTCGGTCGAGCCCGGCGCGCCAGGTGTTGGCGTCGAGCCAGCTGAGGGCAAACGGGGCCCGGTGCTCGGCGTCGAGTCCCCAGCGCACGCCGGTCGCGGCTACCCAGTCTTCCAGGCGGGCCAGGTCGTCGTCGTCGAGCTCGAACCGCCGGCGCACCGGCTCACGGTTAGCGAAGTCAAGGACCTGGGTGGCGGTGACCCGTGCTGACGCCAGATCGAGAAGCTCGGCGACGACACTCAGCACGGGGTTGGTCTGGCGCAGGGACCGGTCGGCCAGCCGGACCCGGAGGTCAGGGCCGGGGGCCGGCTCGTTGGCCGTGTCACCGGGGCCTTCGTCTGCGCCGCTGCCGGTGCCGGCACCGAAGGTGGCGTGTATGAGCGGCGCGAACGTCTCGATGTCAGGGCACATCACGATGATGTCGCGAGCTTCGAGCGTGGGGTCGTCCGCGAGCAGATGAAGGATGGCATCGCGCAGCACCTCGACCTGGCGGGCCAGGCCGTGGCAGGAGTGGACCTGCAAGCTGCGGTCATCACGGTCGAGCCGCGGGCGCCGGTCGGGCGCGCCGGGCAGTGGCGCGCCGGGCGGGGCCTGGTCGGCGCGAACATCGGCTTGCACCCGCTGGAGGAGCGTCACCGGCGCGCCCGGCACGGGAAGGTTGTGGATCTCGGCGCCGTCAGCGGCAGCGGCGAGCACGACCTGCATCTCCCGGGAGTCCTGACCCCATGAGGCGAGCAGCGGGTTCTCCGCCAGTGGTGCGGTCGGATCGTCGGCACGACGGACGATCGGGGTGCGCTCGTCGATGGCACCGGCGACTTTGGTCCACAAGGCGGGCGACGGATGGAGCACGAAGAGGTGGACGTCACGATGCACGGCCAGCGCGCCGAGTACCTGCAGGTGGCTGGCCGGCAGGCGCGTCAGACCGAAGAGCGATACTCGCTCCGGCAGGTCGACGGCGACGGTGCCGGCGCGCAGTGCTTCGCACGCGCCGGTGAGCCGTTCGGCGGGGCTGGGGACGGCGACTCGCTCGCGTAACCGGCGCCATAGTTGCGCCTGCCACGCCGCAACCTCGCTGAGCTGACCGCCGCTGCCGTCGGCGTCGTGGCCTGCGGCCCAGTCACAGAGCATTTGCGGCCGGTGGACGGCGTACCGGTCGTAGAGCTCAGCGATGTGGCGGATGCTCTCGAACCGGCGCGGCGCGCTCTGGTTGGTGCCCGCAGGGCGCAGGTGGGCGGCGAGTGCCGCCAGCCAGGGTTCGCTGAGGCACTCGTCGACGACCTGTAGCAGGGGCCACACGGCGCGCTCGGGCAACCAGGGGTCGACCTCACCGTCGATGCCGGCCGCAGTCGCGACAGCATCGCCCACCATGTGAACGGGGAACGGGAAGTCGACATTCGCGCATACACCGTCGCCGTGCCCGGCGCGTGCGCCGAGGTGGCCTGAAAGTCTCTGTGACAGCCAGCGCTCGATGCCGCGAGTGGGCACGGCGACGACCTCGGTTGCGAATGGGTCGGCGAGCGGCTGACGGACGAGGTCGCCGAGGGCCTCGACCAGGCCGTCGGCCCGTTCAGCTCGATGGATGTGCAGCACGCCGAAATGACCTCCCCGGCAGGAGTATGGCGCGCCGGTGTGACAGTCGCTCTGGGCCGGCCTACGCCGGCGCGGGCTCAGATTCGGGTTGAGCTATTGCGGTCACGTCGGGCAAGCGCCGGGGCAAGACGAGGAAGGCGAAGACGGCTCCCAGCATGACGACGACCCCACACACGATCGAACCGCGACTGAACCCTTCGATGAACGAGGTCTGGGCCGCGTGCACGATCGTCCCTGCAATCTCACCGGGCATGCCGCCCGCCAGCTTCAGGGCCTCGGCGGTCGACTCGCTGGCCGGCCCCAAAGCCTCCTTCGGCAAGTTCAGACCCCGCAGCCGATCGAGCAGATGCGGTCCGTAGATCGACGAGAAGACGGCGCCCACCACGGCCACACCGAAGGCCCCACCGAGCTCCCGGGTGACGTCGTTGACGGCCGACCCGACCCCTGCCTTGGCCGGCGGCAGGACCGCCAAAATCGCCGCCGTCGACGGCGCGGCCACGAAGCCGAGTCCGATGGCTATCAGCACCATCGAGATCAGGACCGGGCCGACGTAGGCGGTGTTGATGTCAAGGGTCGCGGCCACGAAGAAGCCTGCGGCCATGAGTAAGAGCCCGGCGGGAACGACGATCTTGGTGCCGAGCCGGTACGCGAGGGCCGGCGCGAGCGGAGCGACAGCACCGGTGGCGATTGCAAAGGGCAGCGTGTGCACTCCGGCCGAGAGGGTGTCGTAGCCCCGGATCAGCTGGAAGTACTGGGTGATGAGGAAGATGAAACCGAACAGGGCGAAAAACGACACGGTGATCGAGAAGCTGGCAGCGCTGAAGCGGATGTTGCTGAACAGCGTCACGTCGAGCATCGGTTCGGGTGTGCGTCGCTCCCACATCGCGAACGCCGCCAGCACGACCACGGCGACCACGTAGCCGCCGATAGTGATCGGTTCGAGCCAACCCCGGCCGGGCGCCTCGATCGTCGTGTACACGAGGGCGACGATGCCGATGGCGGACAAGACGAAGCCGACGAAATCGAGGTGAGGTGCCGCCGGGTCGCGGCTGGTGGGTACCAACCATGCCGCCAGGCCCAGCGACAGGGCGGCCACGGGAAGGTTCACGAAGAAGATCGATCCCCACCAGTAATGCTGGAGCAATGCGCCACCGGTCAACGGGCCCAGGGCGACAGCGAGACCGACGACGCCGGTCCACACGCCGATGGCCGCGGCGCGCTCCTTATCGTCGGTGAAGACGTTGGTGAGGATCGCGAGCGTCGCCGGGAAGATGAAGGCCGCAGCCATGCCCATCAGCGCACGGGCCAGGATCAAGGTGCCAGTTGATTCGGCGAGGCCCGCGAACACGGAGAACAGGGCGAAGGCGAGAACGCCGAGCTGCAGGGCACCCTTGCGTCCGAAACGGTCGCCCAGACTTCCGCCGATGAGTAGGAGTCCGGCGAACACGAGTGAGTACGCATCGACAATCCACTGCAACTCGCTGTTGGAGGCATCGAGCTGGTCGCTCATGCTCGGTAAGGCAACGTTGACGATGGTGTTGTCAACGACGGCGAGAAACACGCTGAGGGATAAAACGCCGAGGATCGCCCAGCGGCGGCGCTGGATGGCGGATTCGTCGACTCGGTCCATTGGCCCCTCCACTTTCTGAAAAGTCGGTGCACACCCTAGGGTGCATTGCGAATGGAGGCACCGTGGTTGGCATGACAGACGGGGAGCAAGTCGCGGTGGCTGTCACCACCGGTCCGCCCTATGCGCCGCGAAACGACTCCGGCGCGCCGTTGCTCGGATCCCGCTTCGACAAGGCGTTGCTCTACGCCGCCAGCGTCCACCGTCGCCAGGTGCGCAAGGGTTCGGGCGTGCCCTACCTCAGCCACCTGGTCGGGGTGGCGAGCCTGGTCCTCGAGCACCATGGCGACGAGACCGCGGCCATCGGCGCGTTGCTGCACGACTGCATCGAGGATTGCGGCAGCGAGCACGCCGAGTTCCTCCGAGTGGAGTTCGGTGAGGAGGCCCTCGCCATCGTCGAGGCCTGTTCTGACGCCAGTGTGCCGAGCGGCACGCAGAAGCCCGACTGGTCGGCGCGCAAGCAGGCCTATATCGCCCATCTCGTCGACCAGCCGCCGGCGGTGCTCCTCGTGTCGGCGTGCGACAAGCTGCACAACGCCCGTTCGATACTGAGCGACCTGCGCCAGGAGGGCCTCTCGGTCTGGGACCGCTTCGGCCGAGGTGAGTCCGACCAGCTCTGGTACTACCGCACGTTGGCCGACACGTTCGTGTCCCTGGTGCCCAACGTGCCGATTGGCCTCGCCGCGGAGCTGGCGCGCACGGTAGCCGAAATCGAGTTGCTCAACGCCGAGTTGGCCGCCGACCCCACCTAACCCGGCCGGCCTGTCGGCGGGGAGCGGAACAGGTTGCGGAGCCGTTCGCCGCGGGCCGAGTCCTCGATCAAGGTCGCGAGACGGCGCTGACGGGTCTCGGCACGTTTGGCGCTGGTCACCCAGTGGATGGCTGTGCGTCGGTAGCCGGGCGGTTGGGACTGAAAGAACCTCCACGCCTTGCGGTTCCGGCGGAACGTCCTTTCCGCCTCGGGATCGAGCTCCGCATTCTTCTGCTGCCCATAGGAGTAGGGCTCGATGTCGGGGTTACGGCGCTCGAATGCGGCCAGACCAGCCGGTTGCATCCGGCCTTCGGCGGTGAGCTCGGCGACCCGGCGCACGTTGACCGCGCTCCACTTGCTCGTCGGTTTCCGGGGCGTGAACCGGATGGTGTAGCGCTCGTCGTCGATCCCGCGCCGTACGCCGTCGATCCATCCGACACACAGCGCTTCGTCGACGGACTGCGCCCACGTCATCGAAGGTCGGCCAGTTGCAACCCGGTAGTAGCCGACCTGGATCTCGGTTGCGGTACCGGCATTCGCCGCGAGCCACTCGCGGAACTCGGCGGGGTTGGCGAAGAAGATCGGATCCATGGCGCGGCGCGAACGCTATCGCCGGTCGTGCGAGGATCGGAGGCCGATGACCACACCAGCGCGAGTACTCGTAACCAACGACGACGGTGTCGAGAGTGAGGGCATCGCCGCCCTTGCCGCAGTGGCCCACGAGCTGGGCTTGGAGGTGCTGGTCGCTGCGCCGGCATCCAACGTCAGTGGAGTGTCAGCATCACTTGCAGGCGTCCGTGAGGAGGGTCGGTTGCTCATCGAGGAGCGTACGTTCGTTGCCCTGCCGGGCGTGAAGGTGCTGGCCGTCGAAGCCGCGCCGGCCATGATCGTGCGCGCCGGAATGAACGGCGCCTTCGGCCCCGCGCCCGACCTGGTGCTGTCGGGAATCAACGATGGCCCCAACACCGGACATTCTGTGTTGCACTCCGGCACCGTCGGCGCCGCACTCACGGCAGTGACCAGCCACTGCTCGGCCGTAGCCTTTTCCATTGGTATCGCCGACAAACCTGAGGGCCCAAGCGGCCCTCTGAGCGGGGGGGATTACCGTGCCGCGGTCGATGTCGCCCGGCGCGTGATCCCCTGGGCACTCGACGCCCGTACCCGATCGATCGTGACGCTCAACGTCAATGTGCCCAGCGGCCCGCCGGAAATCGTCCGCGGAATACGCGCCGCGCCGCTGGCCAGCTTCGGCGCGGTCGAGACCAGCATTGTCGAGCGCGCCGAGGGGCACGTCATCCTCCGTTTCGAGGAGTACGACGCCACCCAGGAACCGGAAACCGACGCCGCCTTACTGGCCGACGGATGGACAACGGTGACGGCGCTGCGGTCGGTGTCCGAAGACACTGCCGCCGACCTGAGCGGGCTTGTCGGCTCCCCCGCGCCGGTCCGTCCGCTTCCGTAGTTACGAGGAACTGCTGGCGCGGCTCAAGGTCTGGAAGGACGCGCCGAGGTCGTTACACCGCTCACACACCGACTCGGGGATGACGCCGGCGCGCATGAGGATGGCGAAAATGCGGCACCCGAGGCAGAAGGCGAAGACCGACTCCAAGGTGGCGGCGGCGACGAGCAGGCCGAGGAGGACGTAGGCGGCGCCTCGCGCGCCGAAGCCCAGCGCCAGCACTGCAGCGGTCACCGACATCACCGCACCCATGCCCTGGGCGAAGCGCTTCGGGGGTCCGGGGACCAGTTTGGCGGGAGCGGCGACTCGAGGAGTGATCACTCTGGTCACGAGCTGACCGAGGGGACTCAAGGTCGGACCGGTGAGGACGCGAGCCACGAAGCCATAGGCGATGACAACGGTTAGCCAAGGGAGGTCGAAGGCGATTGCGGCCAGGCTCATCAGCACTACCCCGCCGGCGACGAGGCGAGCCGACACCTCGTTGACCGGGTCGGGAAAGGAGAAGAGTCGATCAGCCATCAGCTCAAGAATACCCCAATCCCGACCTAACCAGTCAGGTATTCGGGTGGCTGCAGGGGCGCCGCCGGCCGAGGCTAGAGCTGGCCGAGCCAGAAGCGGGTGCCCTGGTCGTCGAGGCAGGCGGTGGTGACGCCGTAGGGCTGGCGCGCCGGGTCGTCGCCCGACCCCCCGGCGGCCCGAACGCGCGCCGCCGCAGCATCGACGTCGTCGACCCGGTACATGGGCACGACAGTCGCAGTGGGCTGCTGGCCCACGATCCCCACCATGGGCACCACGTCGTCGACACCCCAGCCGTCGGTGACCGAACCGGGACCGAACCGCCAATCGAGCACCGACCCGTAGAAGGCCCGGGCCCGCACCGAGTCGACCACTTCCATGGTGATGTAGGCCAGGTCGCCATGGCGCTCACCGTTGGCCGGTCCTCGCTGACCACCAGCTCCGGAGCCCCCGCTGGAGACCAACGCGAAGGGTGTGCCCTGATCGTCGAGGCAGTCGGCGGCCCGTCCGTGGGGCGCGTCCTGCGGCGCGCCGGCCTGGCCACCGGCATCGCGGACGCGCTCGAGCGTCTCGTCGACGTCTTCAACGGTGAAGCACAGGAACAAGGTGCTTCGCTCCTGTTCGCCCCATATCCCATGCGGCGGTGCGCTGCCCTCAACCTGGCGACCCTGCCGTGCGCCGATTGGCGTGTACTGCCAACCGAGCACGGTTGAGAAGAACGCGCCGGCGCGCTCGACGTCGGGCACCCACAGCGACACGTAACCGATGTCGCCGTGGCGCGGACCGGTGGCCGTCCTCGGCGACGCGGGCGGGGTGATGGCTTCACGTTTGTCGAATGCCTCACTGACGCGGGCACGCAGATCCGCGGCGAACGCGGGGTCGGGATCGGTCGGCACGATCGGGGAGTGCAAGGCCTCGAACGGGTCAGACATCGGACTCCTCCCCGGTTGGCATCCGGTAGGCGCGCCGGAACGCGGCGCGCGCCCGCACCAACAGGACCTCGGTCGCGTGCACCGAGCGTTCGAGCAGTGCCGCTACTCGCGGAACGGGGAGGTCGTCGAGGTAGCGGAGCGTGAGCGCGGCCCGGTGATGCGGCTCCAGCTGTTGGAGCACCTCGTGGGCTAGGACGATATCGAGTTCGACGTCCCACGGGTCGTCGACCAGGGGAGGGTCATCGGCAACGGCTCGCCGCCGGCGTTCGTCCCGGTATTGATGGCGCCAGTGGTCGAGGAGCTTGTTTCGTGCCACGCCGATGATCCACGGAACGCCCATCCGGGGTGGTTCGCCGCTGCGGGTGGCGTCGACCGCGGCCAGGAAGGTCACCGATGTGAGGTCGTCAGCGAGCGCCTTGCTACCGCAGCGGGGCAGCAGATATCCGTACACGAGAGGAAGTGCGGAGTCGTAGAGGACGAGCAACTCATCGCGCGCGCCGGTCACGCCTCCATCGTCGCTCGCAGCCACGATTTCCCGGCCGGACAGAAGGACTGAAAGTCGCAACGCCCACACCACGCGCCGGGTGTCGCGCCGAAGCGCCCACCGGTGACTGCATCGAGCGAAGCGCTGAGGTCGGCCCGAACCTTGTCGAGCGTGGCGGCCGTCCAGTCGACGCTTTCAACGACAGGCGGCCGGTCGGCGCGCAGGTAGCAGTAGGTCGTGCGGATCCGGTCGGGGTCGGCGCGCCAGGTGTCAACCGCCGCGAGCCCATAGAGGTCGAGCTGCACGGAGGCCGACTGATCGCCGGCCGACGGGAGGCGGCCGGTCTTGAAGTCGACCAGCTCGAGGCGCCCGTCGCGCTCGTACACGGCATCGATGCGGCCGCGGACCACGTGGCCCCCGGCCACGAGCGTGAAAGGAGCTTCGACCCGGACGGGGTCGAGCGCGGCCCACACGCTCGCCAGGAACGACTGCTTCAACCGGGCCACGACACCGGGCTCGGCCGGCAGCTCGTCGGGATCCGGACCATCAAGGAGAACGTCGGCTTCCGGTTCGATGAGGGTGAGCTGCCGCCCCGACCGTTCCTCGATCCATCGGTGGACCTGGGTGCCGACGCGCGCCGCGCCCGAGGCGCGCCGGGGCCGCGGGCGAACGACCGACCAGTAGAACTCCTTTGGGCAGCGGGCATAGGTGACGAGCGCGGTGACGGAGAGTGCGCTCGGCGCGGCACGCGCCGGCCCCCCTTGCCCTACAGCCGCCGAGCCGTCGAAGCGCAACTGCCCGGTGGGTAGGACGGGAACCGGAGCCACCGGCGCAACGTAGTTGCCAGCCGAGGCCGCGCCAGCCGACGCCGAAGCCACAGCCGCATCGCGCTGACTTTGCATGGCCACGACGTGGGGTGCGACCTCGGCCGGCTCCTGCGAGAAGCGTTCGGTGACGATGTCGGCCTGGTCGCGGATGAACTCGTAGAACGGCGACGGGCCCTGGGGTTCCAGCGCGCCGCGGTACCAGTGGGCCGCAGAGCAGACGAGCTGGTTTTGGGCTCGGGTGCAAGCGACATAGAGCAGGCGCCACTCCTCCTCGATGCGCCGCATCTTGATGAACTCGTCGATCTCGGACTTCGATGCCGCATCGTTCGGAAAGGGAATGCCCTCGTCTTCGCGCAACCACCAGGGCAGGGCTGACGAGTTGCCGAGGGCGTTCTCGCCACTCCGGCTGTCGGGAAAGATCCGCGACGGCCCCTTCGACCCAGCCAGCCCGGGAACGTAGACGAACGGGAACTCGAGGCCCTTGGCCTGATGGATGGTCATGACCTGCACCGCGTCGGTGCCGCTGGCGTGGGCCTCGGCCAGGTCTTCCTCGGCGTCGGTGAGCAGTTGTAAGTACTCCACGAACGCCCGTAGCCCGGACTCGCCCTCGACCGGGTCGAAGTGGCTGGCGAGATCGAGGAACCGCAAGAGGTTCTCGCCCTCCACCGGGGTGGTAGCCGCCCAAAGGCCGGTCTCACGCACGACGGTCTCGACGAGAGTGACCAGCGTCTGGCTGTCGGCAGCACTGGCGAGCGCGGCGCGCCGGGCACAGAACGACTCGATGCGCGCTCGGGCGTCGTCGGAAAGGTCAGGAACCTGATCGACCTCGCCGGCCGCGTCGATGAGTGCGATGTCACCGTCACCGGCGCGCTCGCGCATCGTCCGCATGTGGCGGGCCAGGGCGGCGAGGTCACGCAGTCCGAGTCGGTACTCCGGCCCTTGCAGGATCCGCAGCAGCGGCACTGCGAGTGAGGGATCGGCGAGCACCTCCAGCCAGGCCACGACGTCGACCACCTCGGGCCGGGACAACAGGCCGCTCCCGCCGACAACCTCGACGGGCACGTTGTGTTCAAGGAGCGCAACCACAATGGGACCGATAAGGCGGCGCTTCCGGCACAGAATGGCGTTGGCGGCCCAAGGCACGCCGCGTCCAGCAAGGTCACCGGCGATCGCCTCGGCCTCGGACGCGTCATCGGCCGCGAGGAAACACTCGATCTTCGTCGCCGGCGCGCCGGGCGCGGCTTCGAGCTTCTTCGGAAGGGCCTCACTCACCTGACCCTGGATGCGGTTGGCCAGCTCGACCAGCGCAGGACCGAACCGGAACGTCGTTTGCAGCGGCAAGGTGGCCGCTGGCGGGAAGTGCTCGGTGAACTTGAAGATGTTGAGGAGGTGGGCACCTCGGAAGCCGTAGATCGACTGCATGTCGTCGCCAACGGCGGTGATGGCGGGCGCGCCGCTGACCTCCCCCGAGGCCGGGTACAGGAGCTGGAGCATTCGCCGTTGAGCGAAGTTTGTGTCCTGGTACTCGTCGAGCAGGACGACTCGGTGCTGGCGCCGGCATTCCTCGGCTACGGCAGGATTGTCGGTGAGGAGCTGAACCGCCAGTGCAATCTGGTCGCCGTAATCGAGCAGGTTGCGCTCCTTCTTGCGACGCTGATACGCGGCGACGACCTGGCAGAGCTCGGCGCGCATGGCGGCGGTTTCCTTCATGCCCTTCCACCGTGCGTTGGCCATCAAGTCAATCGAGTCCGCGAGGACAACATCGATGGGTACCAAGTGGTCGGCGCAGCGCGACGCCAGGTTGAGCGCGTCTCGGAGCAGCAGTTGCGGGGAAAGGGTGCGCCGGCGTTCGAACCGGAACTCGTCGAACACGGCAAACAGCAGTTGCCACGATTCCGCGTGGTCGAGCACCCGGCTCGCGGTATCGAGCCCGAGCTCGAGGAGGTTGTCGGCCACCAACGAGGCACCGAATGAGTGGTAGGTGCCGATGGTCACGCCGGCATCGGGACCGAGCACCTCGCGCACGACCTTCTTGAGGTGGTGCGCCGCCTTGTTGGTGAAGGTGAGGCCGAGCACCTCGTCGGCGCGTGCCAGGTTCTTCTCGACGACGTGGAGGATGCGGCGACCCACCACCGTCGTCTTGCCCGCACCGGCGCCGGCGACGAGGAGCAGCGGTGTGAGCGGGGCCCCGACGGCGGTCTGCTGTTCGGGGGTGAGGGTCAGCAGTGGCTCAGGGGTCAGCGTTGAAGGCGGCGGGGTCATACGGCCACCTGGCGCCCTTGGTCTTGCAACGGGCACAGCCGGTGGAACGAGCACGTGCGGCAGTCGGCGTCGATCGAGGGGGCGAACTGCTCGTCGAGTATCAGCTCGGCCGTTGCCAGAATTCGTTCCTCGGTGGCAGCCGCGTGATCTGGCGTCACTGTCTGCTCGAAGGCCTTCATTTCCCGCACGAAGAGAAGGCGGAGCTGACTTGGCGCGCCCAGGGCGACGAGGCCCGGGTCGCGCGAAGCGGCCAGGTGGTACACCGCCAGCTGGATGTTGGCGGCGACCTGGTCGGCGTTGGGTGTCGTGCGCCCGGTCTTGTAGTCGACGACCCGGAGACCCTCACCGTCGTCGGCCCGATCGATCCGGTCGATCGATCCCGTGACTGTGTGCGGCCCTACCTCGATCTCGAATTTCCGCTCGACCCCGAGGACCTCGGGACACATCGGCGACCCACCGCCCTCGACCGTCCACCAGTCGTTCAGCATCGAGAAGTAGTCGCGCCGGACCTCCTCAACCTGGGGTCGGTAGGGCGCGATGTCGTCGCGCCAGAGGCTCTCTGCAATCGCGAGCAGACGCTCATGGGACAGGTCTCCGGCGTCGGGGCTGTCGGGATCGAGAAACTCGGCCAGCGCCTCGTGCACGAGTGTTCCGAGGGCCGCGTGCACACCTGCGTCAGAGCGAGCACCCAAAACATACTGATAGGCGTAGCGCAGGGGACAGTCGTCGTAGACCGACAACTGGCTGGCCGACAGTCGCAGGTGACCGTCGGGAATGGCCGGCGCGATTCCGACCGTGCGGGGATGGTTGAGGGCGGCTCGGCTCTCGGGGCGGACAAGCTGCGGCTCGCTGGTTGCCCACGACTCGACGAACCTGCTCGGCAGCACACCGGGTTCGGCCCCGACCGTGCCGATGACGTGACCGGTGGCCCGATCGCATCCGGACGCGAAGAGCCTCCGCTCCTCGACCAGCTTGATCTGGCGCCGCTGGTGGTCATCGGGCGCGGTCACCCCGAGGAGCCAGGGATCGAACAGCCGGGCCCGGGCCCGCAGATTGGGCAGTTCGCCCTCGACACATCCAGCGATGACGACGGTCGGCCACTCGCGTCCCGCGGCCGATGCGATCGACGAGATGGTGACGGCCTGCTGCCCGCTCGGCGGGGCCACGGTCGGGCGCACGCCGGCCGGACGCCCGCCCGTCACGGCAAGGAACTCGGCGAGCCGTTCCTGCGGTCGCCGGTTGGCGCGCCGCTGGAGCGCGGCGAGAAATGCAACCACGGCGTCGAGGGCGGCGTCATCGTCGCACTCATCGCCTGCGAGGTGACCGAGTGTGCGAGTCCAGACTTCGAAAGCCAGATCCGCAGGTGTCGCGCCGGCCGCCATGCTGGCGAGGTCGTCACGCAGGGCCGCAAGGTGGGCGACCTTCGGATCGGCCGTCTCAGCGGCATCCTCGGCATCCCCGGCATCCCCGGCGTCATCGGCGACCCGATGGAGCATGTCGATGATCGCCTGCACCGCAGGTTCGTCGCCGGAGCTCTGCGCCGGGCTGTCGACCGGAATGCCGTGGCGTCGCAGTGCCCGCCCGATGGCGCCGGCGCGCGCCGAGCGCGCCGACCGCACCAGCACCGCCATGTCGGACCATTCCTGCCCGCCGGCGCGCGCTGCCAGCAGCTCACCGGCGATGGCCTCGGCCTCGATCGCAGGGTGGTTGCAGATGACGACACGCGGTGCCACGGGATCGCGGAACCGGTGGGTGAGCTCGACCACGGTGGCATCGGCGTCTCGGCCCCACTCGAGTGCGTCGGGCGGGTTGCCGGTGATCGTCACCGCCGCGCCAAGCTCGGCTAATTGGCCGACGAGACGCGCCGAGGCCGCGCCGGCGGCTTCGTAGTCGTCAATCAACACATGGGCGTAGCGCCCCTGCTCGTCCGCGCGCACAGTTGGGTCGTCGAGCAGCCGGGTGGCGCGCGCCGTCAGTCCGGCGAAGTCGATCGCTCCGGCCGCAACGAGTGAGGTCTGATACCGGCTGGCGAAGGCCGCCATTTCGTTCCACCCGGTCGACCGCCCTCGGACGTCGTCGGCCGACAGCAACCGAGTCTCCATCTCAACGAGCGCCCCGGCGACCTGCTCGACGAAAGCGCGCCGGCCGATGAACCCATGCAAGGTCGGCCACTCCGTTGCTCCTTCGTGGGCGAGAAGTCGCGCCACCTCGTCGACCTGTTCCTCTCGGGTGATGAGCTCGAACTGCTTCCCGTGGCGCGTGTTGATGTCGAAGGCGACGCCGGTGAAGGTCGTGATCGGCAGCGACTCGAATCCTCCGGCGAGATGGCCGAGCACGGTGTCGCGGAACCGTTGCGCGCCGGCGCGCGAGCGGCAGATGACGAGTAGCTCAGAGGCCGGATGCTCGCCGAGGAGAGCGATATATCGAGCGAGCAGGGTGGTGGTCTTGCCGGTGCCGGCGAGGCCCTGTATCCGCACGTTGCCCGGCTGGCTGACCGCAATGCGCTGCTCGTCAGTCAGTTCGATCGCAGTGGCCGTCTCCATGTGCAGGAACGTTAGTGAGGGGGTGCGACATCGACCCCGGGGCTCATGCCCACTGGCCGCGCCGGATGAGAACGTCCTTCAGCACTGCCGGGCGGTCGGTCATGATGCCGTCGACGCCGAGGTCGAGGAGGCGTTCCATCTCCGGCGCGTCATCGATGGTCCAGATGTGCACGCGGATGCCCCTTACATGAGCGGCGTCGACGTAACGCCGGTCGGCGACCGGGAATGGCCCTCGGCGCACCGGCACCTGGCTGCACGCGCCGCCCACACTGCCGACCGGCACCCCATAACTGGCGGCACGCAGGCGGGCGATGGCCACCGGTCCCATCGAGGTGCAGACCCGGTCGTAGACCAGATTGCGGAAGCGGGCCAAGCGCTTGTCGGAGAAGGCGCCGACGCACACCCGGTCGTACGCATCGGTTTTGCGGAGGACATCGACGAGTGGCGCCACCGCCGTGTCGTGCTTCATGTCGATGTTGAAGCGAGCGTCGGGCCAAGCGTCGAGCAGCTCCTCCATTCGGGGTATCGGCTCACCGTCCACCCGGGCCTTGCTCACTTCCTCCCAAGGAAGCTCCCGAATCGTGCCGGCGCGATCGGTGACCCGGTCGAGGTCGTCGTCGTGGAAGGCGACGAGCACCCCGTCGGACGTGGCGTGGACGTCGGTCTCGAGATAGCGGTAGCCAAGGTCAACTGCGTAGGCGAAGGCGGCCATGGTGTTCTCGGGTTTGTCGCTCGCACCGCCGCGGTGAGCGAGGGGCAGCGGGCCGGGATGGTCGAGGTAGGCCCACCGAGTCGCCATGCGGTTCGACCGTACCCCGTGGGGTAGACACGAACCATGGCCGGCCTGATCCTCGTCAACCCTCACTCCGGTGATGAGTCATCGGGTGACGATCTCGTCGAGTTGTTCTCGGGGCACGAGGTCGTGGAATGCGCGCCCGACGAGATGCCGCAGCGGGCGAAGGATGCCGTGGGCAAGGGGGTGGACTTCGTTGCCGTGGCCGGAGGTGACGGCACCATCCGCTGCGTGAGCGAGATCCTTTCCGAAGGACATGTCCCGTTGTTGCCGATTCCGGCGGGAACCCGGAACCACTTCGCCCGCGAGCTAGGGATCCCGACGCTGGAGACCGCGGCCGGGGCGGTTACGAACGGCAGGCGGATTGCCGTCGACCTGGGTGAAGTCAACGACTGCCGGTTCGTGAACAACTCGAGCATCGGCGCGTATCCCTCGATCGTCGTCCAGCGCGAGGAGCATGAGAAGCAGTTCTCGAAGAGGTGGGCCAACGTCCTCGCCATTTGGAAGCATGTGCGTCACGGCCATCGCTTCGCCGTCGTTGTCGATGGCAAGCGTTACCGGGCGTGGTCGGTGTTCGTCGGCAACGGGATGTATGGCAAGGGGCTGTGGGATTTGGCGGCACGCGAGTCGCTGCAGGACAACCTTCTCGACTTCCGACTCGTGCGCGCCGACCTGCCGCTGGCCCGATGCCGGGTGGTGCTGGCGCTGCTCACGGGGCGCTTGGCGAACTCGCCCCTGTTGGTGCACGGGGAGTACAAAGAGCTGGAGCTCGAGTTCGATGACAAGACCGTCGTTGTTGCCAACGACGGCGAGGTGGAGCAGATGACGCCGCCGTTGCGCTACCGGTCGGTGCCCGGCGCGCTCGAGGTGGTTGTGCCGGAGGATGAGGCGGATGAGTCGCTCGGCGCCGGGAACGAGGCCGGGTCGGTGTCTGACGCGGCGCCGGGGTCGGGGCCGGCGAAGATCGCCGATCGGTAGTAGCGCAGCTCCTCGATGCTCTCCCGGATGTCGTCGAGGGCCCGGTGGGCGCTGTTCTTCTTTGGCGCGCCGGAGTAGGCGTCAGGGTACCAGCGCCGGCACAGCTCCTTGACTGTCGATACGTCGACAGACCGGTAGTGCAGGTACTCCTCGATCTCAGGCAGGTAGGCCGCGAGGAAGCGCCGGTCGGTGCCTATGGAGTTGCCGGCGAGCGGGACGCTCTTCGCCTCCGACGCGTGGGCCTTGATGAAGTCGAGGGTGGCGCGGCCCGCTTGCTCAAGCGTCGTGGTCGAGTTGGTGATGCGTTCGAGCAGGCCGCTGCGCCCATGCATGTTGCGCACGAAGTCGTCCATTTCGGCCTGTGCCTCGGGAGGCTGATGCACGATCAGGTCGGGCCCTTCGGCGGTGATATTGAGGTCGTCGTCGGTGACGAGTGTTGCGATCTCGACGATCACATGGCGCGCCGGGTCGAGTCCGGTCATCTCGAGATCCATCCACACCAGCACGGTGACGGTTGATCGTAGGCTGCCCGGCGCGTGATCGACGTCCCCATCCTTCGCTTGGATCCTGACCTGCCTCTGCCCTCGTACGCCCGGGCGGGGGACGCCGGCGCGGACTTGGTGGCGCGAGTCGACGTTGAATTGGCGGCGCGCGGTGGCCGGGCGCTGGTGCCGACGGGTGTCGCTGTCGCGATCCCCGAGGGATGGGCAGGCTTCGTGTTGCCCCGCAGCGGCCTGGCCTTGCGCCATGGCGTGACTGTGTTGAACACGCCGGGCCTTATCGACGCGGGATATCGGGACGAGCTCAAGGTGCTACTCGTGAACACCGATGCTGTGTTGCCGTATGTGATCCGGCGCGGGGACCGCATTGCGCAGCTGGTCATCCAGCAAGTCGAGCAGGCGCAGTTCGTGGTGGTCGAGGCGTTGTCTGAGTCCGAACGAGGGAGCGGCGGGTTCGGCCACAGCGGCCGCTAGTTTCGACTGCCCTTTTCGCGCTGAAACCGTGTCCGGGACGCCTGTCCGGAATCCGCAGCGACAAAAACCGCAGTCCCAAAAGTTGGACGTGCCGGGTCGGGCAAGTCCGTGGGCGCGCCGGACACGGTTTGGTAGAGTCGCCAGTACTGCGGACGTGGCTCAGTGGTAGAGCATCACCTTGCCAAGGTGAGGGTCGCGGGTTCGAATCCCGTCGTCCGCTCCACAAAAGTGCTGGTCAGAGGGCTATGGGAGGCCCTTGGCCCGTCTCCATCCCCCCGCAGTATACTACGACGGTATACTATGACGCCGCTCAAACGGCCGCTCAACTACGGGGGAGCCATGGCGAAGGCGGGTGCGACTCCTAGGCGACGCTCAAAGGCGGCGGCGGACCGTCCTGCAGATCATCGACGAACGCGGGGAAGCGGCGGTGTCTTCTTCGTGCGTGAGAGCCTCTGGCGCGTAGACGTTGAGGTCGGCCGTGACGCGGTGACCGGCCGCCGGCGTCGTGTCTCGCGCCGAGTCCAGGGAACTCGCGAGGACGCAGAGCTTGCGCTGGCCCGGCTTAAGGTCGCCGACCACGAGAAACGCCTACCGACAGGCGGGACGAATGCCCGATCGGTGGCCGCGGTGTTCCAGCTCTACCGCCAGGCGATCGATG
>DATLEI010000058.1:0-2556 GCA_035525375.1 Acidimicrobiales bacterium | reverse complement strand
AGTGTCTTGATGGTGGTGAGCTGCCAGTAGGACAGCGAAAGAGCGAGCAGTCCCATCTACGGCTTAGGGCCTGCGGGGACGACGTCGGCCGTTGACACGCCCGGGACAGTAGTGATCCGCCGGGCCGCCTGCCAACATCGGCTCAGCCAAGCGTGCTACGGCGTTAACGTCCGAGGCGTGGCGGACGAAGGCGTCGTCGTCGATGTAGCCGGTCGGGAGATGGTGGTGACCCATCCCGACAAGGTCTTCTTTTCCGAGCGAGGCGAGACCAAGCTCGACCTCGTCCGCTACTACATGGCCGTTGAAGGCCCCTTACTGGCAGCGATGGGCGGGCGCCCGGTGTTGTTGCAGCGCTTCCCGAACGGCGCGGGCAAATCGTCGTTCTTTCAGAAGCGGGTGCCGGAGAATCGGCCTTCCTGGCTCGAGACGGCCGAGGTGTCGACGCCGAACGGCACCACGTCGCAGGCCTTGGTGGTCGCCGACCTGGCTCACGTGGTTTGGGCGGTGAACCTGGCGTGTCTGGGCTTCCACGTGTGGCCATCGCTGGCCGCCGATCCCGAGCATGCCGACGAACTGCGGATCGACCTCGATCCCACGCCCGGTGTCGATTTTCCGATGCTGCGAGAGGCCGCTCAGGAGCTCAAGACGCTGTTTGACCAGCTTGGCGTGGTGGGGCTGCCGAAAACGACGGGTAATCGGGGCATCCACGTCTACGTGCGGTTGGAGCCGCGGTGGACGTCGTATGAGGTTCGCTCTGCGGCAGTTGCCGTCGCCCGTGAGCTGGCGCGCCGGCGGCCCGACCTGATCACCGATGCGTGGTGGAAGGAGGAGCGAGGCCGGCGCGTCTTCGTCGACTTCAACCAGAACGCCCCCCACAAGACGGTGTTCGGCGCGTGGTCAGTGCGGGCGCGGCCCGGCGCGCAAGTATCGACGCCCTTCGTATGGGAGGAGCTCGAGACCGTCTCGCCCGACGAGTTGACCATGGCCACGGTGCCGGCGCGCGTGGCGGCGGGTGGCGATCCGTGGGCCGGCGCGGCGCGCGAGTCGCTGGAGCCCTTCTTGGAGATGAACGCCCGTGACACCGAGGCCGGTCACCAAGACGCGCCCTGGCCCCCCGTCTACCCGAAGATGCCGAACGAGCCCCCTCGGGTCGCGCCGAGCCGAGCCCGCAAGGAGGACTGAGCGGCTACTTGTCGATGTCGCCGAGGATGAAATACAGGCTGGCGAGGATCGTGACGATGTCGGGCACGTAGACGCCCTTCAAGAGCCACGGGGCGATCGAGATGTTGTTGAACGAGGCCGAACGGATCTTGCAGCGGAAGGGTCCGAGGCCGCCTTGACTGATCACGTAGTAACCCATCTCGCCCAGAGGGTTCTCGGTATGGGCCCACGCCTCGCCCGCCGGCACCTTGATGATGCGGGGCACCTTGGCCTGGATGGACCCCGCGGGCAGTCCGTCGAGCATCTGGTCGACCATCCTGGTGGCCTCCCGGGTCTCCTGGAGCCGCACCCAGTAACGAGCGAACGAGTCGCCGTCGGGGTGAGTCCAGACCTTCCAGTCGAGGTCTTTCCAGACGAGCGGCGATTCACCGTCGCGCCGAAGGTCCCAGTCGACGCCGCTGGCACGAATGTTGGCGCCGGAGAGGCCGTACGACAGCCCGATGTCGGCCGGGATGACACCTACCCCGCGGGTACGGGCCTCGAAGATTTCGTTGCCCATGAGCAGGTCTTCGAGCTCGTCGCAGTAGGCCCGCACCTTCTTCATGACGGCCTGGGTCTCGGCGACCCAGCCCTTGGGCAGGTCGTCCTTCAGGCCGCCGATGCGGTCGTAGTTGGGATGGAAGCGGCCGCCTGTCGCCTCTTCGATCAGGTTGAGCACGTACTCGCGATCGCGGAAGGCGAAGAACACTGGCGTGAGCGCGCCGAGCTGTACCCCCATCTCCCCGATGAAGAGGGTGATGTTGGCGATGCGGCTCAGCTCGAACATGATCGTGCGGATGTACTGGGCGCGCAGCGGTGCCTCGATCTCCATCAGGTCTTCGGCAGCAAGGATGAAGGGCACCTCGTTGGCGAACGAGGACAGCCAGTCGATGCGGTTGATGAGGGTGGTGACCTGCGGGAAGGTGCGGACCTCGGTGAGCTTCTCGTAGCCCCGGTGCATGTAGCCGCAGACAACGTGGGCCGACACAACCTGTTCACCGTCGAGTTCAGCGATGATGCGCAGAGTTCCGTGAGTTGCCGGATGCTGCGGACCGATATTGAGGGTCATCTCCTCGGTCTGGAGCTCGACGTTCACCCGGGCATCGGCGGCTTGCGAGGCGATGTACGCCATCCGCTGCTGATCGGTGACACTCATGGTGCGGGCTCCGGCGCGGCTTCGACTGCCGAGCCTTCAGCGGGCGAGTCGGCTTCGGCTTCGGCTTCGGGCGTTTCGGGCTCTTCGGGCATGAGCTCGACGTCGACGAGCCCGGGCCAGGGCTTCACTTCACGAGAGAGGAGGGGGAAGTCCTTGCGCATCGGGAAGCCCTCGAACTCGCCGGGGAGGTACAAGTGCTG
>DATLEI010000053.1:0-28269 GCA_035525375.1 Acidimicrobiales bacterium | reverse complement strand
CAAGTGGCTCGAACGTATCGAGGTGACCAAAGGCCCGCCTCGGCCGGGGTACTGGGAGGTACGCGGCTACGACATCGACGCCTGGGTGGGCAGATCGAACGGCCGTGACGACAGCGCCACCTGATCCTCGGCTCGAGCCCTCCCCCGGGCCCGGGCAATGGCTCGTGCGCTTCGACACGTGTGAGCGCGCCGTGCACTGGGCCAACGCAATCCTCTTTGGGATCCTCATCGTGACCGCCGCGATCCTCTACGTCGGTCAGCTCTCCGCGCTCGTCGGACGGCGCGACTTCGTGCGCCAGCTCCACGTGGTATCCGGCCTGCTCCTTCCCGCCCCGATCCTCCTCGGCCTGATCGGACCTTGGCGCCGTGCGTTCCGGTCCGACATCCGGGCCCTGAACCGTTGGGACGCCGACGACACGCGCTGGCTGCGCAGTCGAGGCCGCGACCGCACGGCGCGCCTTGGGAAGTTCAACCCCGGCCAGAAGCTCAACGCTGCGTTCGTCGCCGGCGCGATCGTCGTCGCCTTGGCGACGGGATCGATCATGGAGTGGTTCTCGCTGTTTCCGATCGACTGGCGCACCGGCGCCACCTTCGTCCACGACTGGACCGCAATCGCCATCTTCGTTGTCGTTGCCGGCCACATCGGGATGGCTCTCGCCGACGGTGATGCCTTGCGAGCGATGCTGCGAGGCTGGGTGCCGGCCGCATGGGCCCGATCGAAGCGCCCGAAGTGGTACGACGAGATGACCGCCGACCGAACCGCCGACCGAACCGCCGACCGAACCGCCGGAACTGGGCTCACTTAACGACGTATAGCGCCGTTAAGTGAGCCCAGTTCGTCGGGGGTTATGGCGGGGTGCTCGGGCAGTTTCACCAGCTGGACCCGTTGCTGGGCGGCGCGGGTACAGAACTCGTCGTAGGTCGGCTTCTGCGCGCCGGAGAAGAGCGTGGGCTGAGGTTCCTGCAGGGCAAGGAGAGCGATCCCGCCTTGGCCATCGGGTGCGATCGCGCCGTGATGCTCCTCGAGCAGGGCCGCTGCTTCGGCGATCCGCTCGACCGGAAAGTTCGGCACGGTCAGGTCGACGAGTATGCCGCCCTCGTAGCCGAGCTCGACCGCCTGACGGAACGCATTGCGATAGCGCTCGCCCGGCGAGGCTCCGTCCTGGGGCCACATCCTGAATCCCAGTGCTCGAGCCGCGAGCCGGCTCTCTGCCTCGGCGGGATGGAAGAGCAAGAGACGCCCGACGCCCGGCACCTGGCGGGCCTGGTCGAGGGCTCTGACGAGCAAGGCCTCGACAGCCGCCTGCTCTTCGATGAGCCCGGCGATGCCTTGCGCGGGATCGTCGGCCAGGATCATGAGAGCCGGTCGCACCTCTGGACTCTAGCGGCGGGCGTACCTGCCTCCGGCGCGTACTGTTGGGGACACAGGACGAAGGGGAGATCGAGTGCAGGTTCGGATTGGGATTGTTCAGTCGCCCAAAGAGATAGACATCGACCTCGACGACAGCGACGACGGAACCGCGCTGATCGAACAGATCACTGAAGCGATGGGGTCCCCGGGGATGCTCTGGCTCACCGACAGGCGGGGGCGCAGGATCGGCGTGTCCACGGAGAAGCTCGCGTATGTCGAGGTCGGAGCCGAGACCGGCGATCGACGAGTGGGCTTCAGCGCCCTTTGACGCAACGCTGCTTGAGACCATGACGAAGGCAGCCCTCCTCGACCGGCGGCTGCTGTTCGTCACCGGCAAGGGCGGCGTGGGCAAGACCACAGTAACGGCCGCGCTTTCGCTCTTGGCCTCCCAGCGCGGTTCGAAGGTGCTGGCGTGCGAAGTCGACGCCAAGGGAGATCTCGCCGAGTTCTTCGAGACACCACGCACGGGCTTCAAACCCCGCGAGATACAGCCCGACCTGTTCGCGATGTCGATGGATACCGAGGCGTCGCTCAGCGAGTACCTCCACCTCCAACTTCGGGTGCCGGCAATCGCGAGGATGGGCCCGCTGGCCCGGGTCTTCGAGTTTGTGTCAACGGCTGCGCCGGGCGTTCGGGAGATCCTTACGGTCGGGAAGCTCGCTTATGAGGTCAGGGAACGCCACTACGGCCTCGTCGTCGCCGACTCCTCCGCGAGTGGGCACATCGTCGGGCAGCTGACCGCGCCGCGCTCGATCGACGAGCTCATGCGCGTCGGCCCCGTGCACGAGCAGACCGGCTGGATGAACGACATCCTCGCCGACCCGGCCACGACCGGCCTCATCATCGTCACTACGCCGGAGGAGATGCCGGTCAACGAGACCATAGAGCTGGTGAGCCGGATCCGTCAGGAAACCGAGGTCGAAGTTGCCGCTGTCGTCGTGAACCGGGTACTTCCCGAGCTGTTCAGCCACAGCGATGAGGACGTGTTCGAGCGCCTCCGGGAGCCGGATCACGAGGCGTTGCTCACCTCGGCTGTCGGCGGTTCGGTCGCGCCGGTCCTCGCTGCGGCGCGCCTTGCCGTCACCCTCCGCCGCACGCGCGCCGGCCACCTCGACCGCTTGCGCGCCGCCCTTCCCGACGTTCCGTTGCTGTTCATCCCCTACCTCTTCACCCGCGGCCATGGCCTGCGGACGACGAGTCAGACGGCCGACGCACTGAGCGCTGAACTCGGGTACTGATGCCCCCATCGCCACCAAGAGCCGACTCGCTCGAGCAACTGCTCGCCGCCAAAGAGATAGTGATCTGCTGCGGAAGTGGGGGGGTCGGCAAGACCACGGTGGCGGCGGCGGCCGCGACGATGGCCAGCCTGTCCCTGGGCGGAAAGGTCCTCGTGCTCACGGTCGATCCGGCCAGACGTCTGGCCGACGCCATGGGACTGGAGGCCTTCGGGAATGCCGAGAAGCAGGTTCCGACCGAGTCCCTCAAGAAACTTGGACTCGATCCTCGGGGGGAGCTCTGGGCGGCGATGCTCGACACGAAGCAGTCGTGGGACGAACTCGTGCGCCGGCATGCACCGGATCGAGCCACGGCGCGCCGGATCCTCGAAAACCCCATGTATCAGAACGTCTCCGGCAAGTTCGTGCAGAGCCACGAGTACATCGCCATGGAACGGCTCTACGACCTGCACCGCTCCGGCAAGTACGACCTCATCGTCGTAGACACGCCACCGACGCGCCACGCCCTCGACTTCCTTGCCGCGCCGGACCGCATGGTGGAGTTCTTCTCCAGCCGGCTCCTGCGATGGCTCACCGGGCCGGCGCGATCACGGGTGTTCAACATCGCCAGCAGACCCTTTTACCATGCCGCAGATCGTGTGCTCGGCTCGCAGTTTCTCGAGGACGTGGCCGAATTCTTCCTCAACTTCCAGACCATGTACCCGGGCTTCGTGGAGCGTGCTCGCGCCGTCGAGCGGCTGTTCCACGACCGCCGTACGACCTTCCTCGTCGTCACCACACTGGAAGCGGCGCCCTTGCGGGAAGCCGAGTACTTCATAGGCGCGATGGCGGAGCAGAAGTTCCACCTCGGAGCGCTCGTGCTCAACAAGGTGCTGCCGTCCTACCTACTCGCGCCGGATGCGGTCAGAGTCGCCGAGCGGCTGGCCAGCGCAGCGGCGACGATCGCGCCGGAATTGTCGGGCGCGGGCCCGCCCGATGCCGTGGCGCGGGTCCTGCGGGAGGTGTCCCAGAGCTTTCTCAACTTCGAGGTCGTGGCCAAGCGGGAGGCTGAGCTTCGTGCCGAGTTGGCTTCCACGCCGGACGTCGTCGCCAGCGTCCCCTACTTCGACAGCGATATCACCGACATTGCTGGCCTGGTTCAGCTGGGCCACTCGTTCTGGGGCGGCTAGAAGCGCCCTCGCCCGTACAATTACCCGATGGCGACACTGGTCGAGCTGGCGCGCGACACCCGCCTCGACGGGCCCGAGCTGGCCCATTTGCAACGTTTGACCGCCTCTTGGGGTTTCCTGGCTGACCTGTGCTTTGCCGACCTGCTGCTGTACGTGCCGACCGCCGACTCACCCGGCCCCGATGAAAGGAGCCAGTTCGTCGTGCTGGGTCAAATGCGTCCTACGACGAGCCAGACCCTGTATCGCGAAGACCAAGTCGGGCGCCGCGTGAACGACCTGGAACGACCACTCGTCGCCCGGGCATGGGCGCTCGGCGAATTCATCGACGGGGAGGTGGATTTCAGCCCCAGGGGTGAAGCAGCCAACGTCCAGTGCATACCGGTGCGCTGGAAGGACGAACTGCTCGGAATACTCACGCGAGAATCCGCGCCCTCAATCGGGCGACGCGCCGGCGAGCTCGAACGGGTCTACCTGGAGATCTTTGACCGCCTGGCACGGATGATCTCGGCCGGCGAGTACCCGTTCGGCGCCGACGAGACTGAGCAGAAGGAGGCGCCCCGAATCGGCGACGGCGTGGCCCGCCTCGACGCTTCGGCGCGCGTCGACTACGCCTCGCCCAATTTCGTCTCCGCATTGCACCGCATGGGCATCCACACCAACGTTCAAGGGGCGCGCCTTGGCGAGCTCGGCTTCGAGGAGTCGTCAGTGAAGGCCGCCTATGCGTTAGGCGTGCCCGTCACCGAGGAGGTCGAGCGCAACAACATCACCGTTCTCGCTCGGTGTATCCCCTTGCTCGAACGGGGCGACCTCACCGGTGCGATCGTGATCATGCGCGACGTGTCGGATCTCCGAATGCGTGACCGTCTCCTCGTTTCGAAGGACGTCACCATTCGCGAGATGCATCACCGGGTAAAGAACAACTTGCAGACGATCTCGTCGATCCTGCGTCTACAAGCCCGCCGTCTCGAGTCCCCCGAGGCCATCGACGCCATCGAGGAATCTGTGCGCCGAATTCGCGCCATCGCGCTCGTCCACGAGACGCTTTCGACTGGCGCCAGTGCAGAAGTGGAGTTCGGCGAGATCGTTCACTCATTGGTGCGTTGGGTCGACGAAGGGCTGATATCACCTGACCGCAAGGTTCAGCTCCTCGTCGAGGGCGACGCCGGCCTCCTGCGAGGGGAGGTTGCGACGCCGCTCGCCGTCGTGCTCACCGAGTTACTGCAGAACGCGGTCGAACATGGCTACTCGGAAGACAGCGACCAGCCCGGCCAAGTCATCGTGTCGATGGCAAACGATGGCCGAGAACTCGTGGTCCGGGTTCATGACGATGGTGCTGGTCTCCCGCCCGGGTTCAACCTCGACGACCGGCCTCCGGCCGCGAACGATGCCGGACCCACCCTCGGCCTGACCATTGTGACGACGCTGGTGAGGTCCGAGCTACAAGGCGAGATAACGATGAAGACCGACAACGGAACGCTGATTGAAGTGCGGGTGCCCGTGACGGCGGTAAGAGAGGGCGCTTAGACCCTGTTTAGGAAGCCCTGCGCCGGCGCGCCAGCCACGCCTTGCGGAGCTTGCGCCGTTCCTCTTCCGAGGTGCCGCCCCACACGCCGGCTTCCTGATTGGTCGCAAGAGCGAACTCGAGGCACTCCGGCTGAGCCGGGCACTCACGGCACACGGCTTTTGCAGCAAAAATTTGGTCGAGCGCCAGGCCCGTCGTCCCGATTGGGAAGAACAGATCGGGATCCGTGTCCCGGCACGCCGACCTCTGACGCCAGTCGTCGGCATCCCAGTCATGGGTGCGACTCCAGGTGAGGGCCATTTCACAACCTCCCGAAAACCTCTTTGTACCGCTTGTGAACATTTTCACAAGTGATGCCGCGCTAATTGCCAGCGATGCAGCGAAGGGGGAACGAGGCGAATTGTAGTGGTACACCAGAGGTGCGAGCAAGGGGCGCGTCAGATTTTCTGCCCCCGTGGCCCAGAATCAGGCCCTGGGGTCGATCACCTGCAATTGGTGCGGTTCGTGGGTGATCACGATGCGCTCAGCGTCGCCGAGGTAGTCACCATCGACTTGGTAGGGCACCGGCCCATTCCCGACAACGGTGAAGCCAGACAGCTCGTCGTGGCGCTGCACCTTTTTGTGACGGGCGACCGACTCACCGCTGCCCAGCGTGCGCCGGGTCACACCAAGGAGGGCACGAAGGTTCAGGCTCTGCAGGGTCACCAGTGAAAGCCCCTTCTCCCCCGACATGCCCGGCGCCACGTTGAGTGCTCGGGGACCCAGGAACGTGTAGGGATTGGAGTTCAGGCAGATTGAGAAATAGCCGCTGTCGACCGTGGGGCCCTCGGGTAGTTCGATCGTGAAATGCGGGTGCCGGTGGCTGTAGTGCCGGAGCCACGTCGTGTTGGCGGCGTAGACGAACACCCCCTGGCCCAGCATCTTCTTCATACGGGGGTGCCGCTCTGCCTGATGCACGACCGCAGCGTCAAAGCCGATCCCCGCATTTACGAGGAAGTAACGACCGTTTGCAGAACCGAGGCTCATACTCCGCACCGCTCCGCGGCCTAAGGCTTCGGCAAATTGCTCGGTGGCTTTGTCGACGTGGCGCGACATGCCGAGGGTTCGCGCAAAGACATTCGTCGAACCACCGGGAAGGGCGCCGAGCGCAGTATCGCTGCCCGCGAGGCCATTGGCCGCTTCGTTGAGCGCGCCGTCGCCGCTGAGCACCACCACCGCATCCATCCCGTCAGCGGCAGCCTTTCGAGCCAACGCAGTCGCGTGGTTACGGCTCTCGGTCTCGACGACAGTCAGATCTTGGGACATGAGGCCATGCTCGACCGCGGCGCGCGTTTTCGCCGACACCGCCGACGCGAACGGGTTGATGATCAGGAGGACCCTCGGCTTGTGGATCGGCTTCGGACTCGGGTTCTCGGCCGTCATTGAATCTCCTCCGCGCTCGATCGCAGTTGGGCCAGGCTCCTGGCCAGTAGGCGTGACACGTGCATCTGGCTGATCCCAAGGCGCGCCGCGATCTCCGATTGGGTCAAACCTTCGAAGAATCGCAAATGCAGGATGAGTCGCTCACGCGCCGGGAACTTGGCAATGAGCGGCGACAGCGTGACTCGATGCTCGCTGTCAGCCATCGCCGGGTCCTCCTCACCGAGCTGCGCGGACAGCGCACTCTCATCGTCGGCCGACGCCGGCGCGTCGAGGGACGTGAATCGGTACGCGTGCCCGGCCTCGATCGCTTCGAGTACTTCTTCCTCCGAGGCGCTGGCTGCATGAGCGATCTCGGCAATGGTCGGCGAGCGGCCGTGCTCCTGGGACAGATTGTTCACGACAGAAGCCAAGCGGAGGTGCAGCTCCTGCACGCGCCGCGGCACACGAACAGCCCAACCCTTGTCACGGAAGTGTCGCTTGAGCTCGCCAACGATCGTCGGCGTCGCATACGTTGAAAACTCGAGGCCCCGGTCGGGATCGAAGCGGTCGACCGCCTTGAGCAGCCCGAGGGATGCGACCTGCGTCAGGTCGTCAAGTGGTTCGCCCCGGTTGGTGAAGCGACGAGCCAGGTACTCGGCGAGACCGATGTGGGCCGCCACGAGTTCGTCTCGTAACACCGGGTCACGCGAGACGGCGAACTCGACGAATTTCCGCCGTAGTTCGTCTCGCTCGGTGGCCTCGAACGTCATACGTCACTGGCCGACAGAGGGCGCTGCCGACTCTTCGCCATCCGGAACGTCGGGCCATCGGGCCCACTCTCGACTGCGCACTCGTCGGTGAGCGCGCCAAGGATCTGCTCCGAGAGGGGGGACAGATGGGGCGCGTCGTCGAGGTGGTCGTCGAAGTGGCCGGTTCCTTCGATCGACAGGTTGTCGCCCGACATCACGTAGCGCAGCCGTATCGTGCCTGGGCGCCCGGCGCGCCCTACGAGGGAGTAACAGAGCTCGTCGATCGCGATGCGAAGGTCTTCCACCTCTTCGAGCGTGAACCCCAGACGACTTGCGACGCCGGCCGCCATCATCCGGGCCATGCGGAGATATTCCGGCGCGGCCGGGACCTCGAGACGAACCTCGCCGTCGCCGGCATTCACGCTGCGACCCTCCCCGGATACTGGTGCACGGCACCCATCATGCCCGGCGCCGGCGTAAGGCGGCCATTACGCCTCAAATTGGTGGCCAGGGAATCGACCTTCCCCAGTGCTGTTCGGGGAAGATCGGGTTGGCCACAGCCGCCGCGGTCCGCTGCACGAGCGCCTCGACCTCATCGTCGGTCAGAAGCGCGCCGAGCTCTAGCGGCGGGTCGACCATCAGCTCCGCCAGTGCTGCCCGGCAATCCTTTGGGATCGGCTCCCCGGCGAAGTCCCAGATCACTGTGCGCAGCTTCGGTTCCTCATGCAGGCACAGGCCGTGATCGATGGCGAAGATCGAACCCTCTTCCGAAAGGATGCAGTGTCCACTCTTGCGGTCGCCATTGTTGATGACGAGGTCAAGCGTGCATATCGCCTTCAGCGCATCGTGGTGTTCGGGCCGCTCGAGAAGGGTGAAGTAATGCTCGCGGAAGTCGGCGTCGACGAAGCGTTGCAACGAGCCCGGGCCGTAGGGTCCATCCCGTTCGATCGTCTCGGGCACGATCCCCCACCCCAGAGCCCTGGAGACGACGAAAGCAGCGACCTCCCTACGAAAGAGCCCGGGGGGGTAGTCCCAGAGGGGACGCTCGCCTCGCTCTGGCTTGTACACAGCCATGCAAGAGAGCTCCGCATCGCCCGCTCCCGGCCGCTTGGGCCGGCAGAGCTCGACGAGGAAGGTGCCATTCGAGCTCCAGGGCAAGCGCCCCTTGACCTCGATGTCACCCTCGCGAAGGAGGCTCAGCGCGCTCAGCGGACCTGGCGATGGCCGTTCAGCCGGATGCACACGTGTCCTTCAGCATCGAGAGGCTGCCCGCAGAGCGGGCACGGCGGGCGGCCGGCCTCGACAACTGTGGCGCCATGCATTGAAAAAGCCGCCGCCTGTTCCCGCGTCGCTCGAATGACCACCCGCGCCGGATCCTGGTCTTCGTCATCCACCAGTTCCTCGGCGACGAGCACCACCCGGTCGTCGTCTTCCTCATACGAGACACCGAGAGAGCCGACGACCCACTCGGCCACGACCGGCTCAATGAGATCCAGGTCGGTCGGCAACGGCCCGGGAGGAGGCAGGTCGGCCATAACGACCCCGAGATGGGTGACCAGGGCCGCCACCTGGGCCTTCTCGAGCCGTAGTGACACGACTTGGTCGCCTTGGCGGGCCTGGATGAAAAACACCCGCTGCCCAGGCGGCCCGACGGTTCCGGTCGTCAACAGGTCGGCCTCGGGAATCTCGAAGGACGTGCTCATGACCGATGTTTCCTCACGAGGGGCCGAGGGCGCGCAGGTCGCCCACCGAGTTCACACACAAGACCATCGGTGCCGACTCGCCGTAGACGACGGCCGTAACCGAGCACGGCGAAACTGCGATGCGCTGGAACATGTCGAGGTGGGCACCGAGGGCATGAACGAGGACGGCCTTGATGGGGTCGGCATGGGAGACCGCGATGATCGTCTCTCCTGGATGGGCCGACCGAAGCCGCTCGACCGTGCTCACCATCCGCGCCTGGATGTCGAGGAAGGTCTCTCCGCCCGGGAACCGGAATCCACTCGCGTAGCGCTGGACCACCTTCCACGCGGGCTCCTTCCGTACGGATTTCAGTTCTCTGCCCGTCCAATCGCCGATATCGGCTTCGAGCAGACCCCGTTCCGCCGTGACCTTGAGTCCGATGCGTTCGGCAATGAATCCCGCCGTCTCCTTCGTTCGTTCGAGGGGGGAAGCGTAGATCGCCCCGACCTTTTCCAGATCGGCGAGGCGCCCGGCCACGGCCCGCGCCTGGCTCTCCCCTGCCTCGGAGAGGTGCAGACCCCGCGCTCGTCCGGGAAGAATCTTGCCAGTCGTCGGGGTGTGGCCGTGGCGGACAAAGAGGACGAGAGTTGGCCGAGTGCGGGCCGCTTGGCGAGCCATGGACGACGCCCAACCTACCCTGATCGCCTGGATTCCCTCGGACGGGTGCACGACGAAGTGGTGAGCTGTTACGCCTGCCCGCGCCTAGTCGCATGGCGCGAGCAGATAGCACGCGTCAAGCGTGCTTCATTCCGCGACGAGAGTTACTGGGGTCGCCCGGTGCCCGGCTTCGGCGATGTGGGTGCTCGTCTGCTCGTCGTCGGCCTTGCGCCTGCGGCCCATGGCGGGAATCGCACCGGCCGGGTCTTCACGGGGGACCGCTCGGGCGACTGGCTGTTTCGGGCCATGTGGCGCGCCGGGTTCGCCAACCAGCCGACCAGTGACCACGCCGGAGACGGGCTGAGGTTGACCGGCGCGTACGTGACCGCTGTCGTCAAGTGCGCGCCGCCGGCCAACAAGCCCTTGCCGCAGGAAAAGGCCACCTGTGTTCCCTATCTCACGCGGGAACTCCGGTTGCTCGCGCACGTAAGGGTTGTGGTCGTGTTAGGGAAGTTTGCCCACGATGCCTACCTTGACGTCGCGGGCGTGCGACCCCGTCCCCGGTTCGCCCACCTGGCCCAGTCTGCGCTACCGGGAGCTATGACTCTCATCAGCTCGTTCCACCCCAGCCAGCAGAACACCTTCACGGGCAAGCTCACCGAGCCCGCATTCGACGCCGTTTTCGCGCGGGCTCGTGCCCTGATCAGCCAGTCAGGCCGACCAGCATGACCACCAGGCCGGCGGCGAAAACCAGGGCCGAGGCCACGTAGCGAGAGATCCACTCGATGCCCCGGGCCTTGCGCCCGTCAGCTGTCTCGACGGCGCGCAGCTCGACCGCCGGCCCGGGAAGGCGGTGGTACCAGCCTCGGGCCACGACCTCCTGGCCAAGGAACGCGTGGGCGCGGAACAGGCCGAACCAGGCCGTGGCGAACGGGATCGGGTTCTTGTACAGCAGCGGCACGAAGCCAGAGGCGTCCTGCAGTACGAGGTCGGGCGACAGCACGTAACCCGGCATGCCCCGGCCGATGATCTGGCCCCGCAACTCGACGGGTATGCCACCCACCGGTCCGGCGTCGAGGCGTTCGAGAAGGCTGGCCACCTCGTCGACAGGCCGGAACGATCCCGGATAACGCACATTCTGCTTGAGCCACAGGAGCGCGCCGGCGACGACGAGAGCCACCCCGACCGACAGCATCGACCCAGTGAAAACGCCGAAGACCACCAGAGCGATCAGGACGACCCACGGAGCCAAGGCGATGAAGAGGTCTTTCGCGAACCCGGCGCGCGCCGCGGCCACTTGCTCCGGAGGGGTGGAGGCCATCGCCCGCATCACGCTCCACTGGCGCGGCGCGCCGGGCAGACCAGACTGCTCCAGCGCTTGTATCCGGCGCGCCACCAACGGATGCGACGAGAGCTTCTCAAGAGTGCGGCCCCAGGGGTTGGCGATGTCCCAGCGCAGGGCACCCAGGGCTCGGTCCGGATCGATGCCACCGGCGAACGCAGCCTGCATGGCCTCGGCCGACTTGGGCTCGAAGATGCCCATCGCTCTCATGGACTGAGCCCGGTGCATGCTGTTCTCCAGCTTCTTGGCCTGGGCCTTCCCTTCCTTGCCCTGCCCGACGAGCGCCGCCACCTGTTCCTTGTACGCGCCCTGGGCCTGACCCATTCCGTACGCGATCTTGACGAGCGCAGACGCCAGGGCGTCGCCGTCACCCGTGTTCTCACACGACCAGTGGTCGGCGGCGGTCTCCCGGGCCCGACTCAGAGCAAGCAGGGTGAACTGCGACACCAGGTAGGCGACGAATGCGGCGACGGCGACAAGCTGACCCTCGTTGCGATTGGTGCTGCGGGCGACAAGGTAGACGTAGAACAACACCATCGGGATGACGGCCGCCACCGTCATCACCGCAAAGTCCCAGTGCTTGATGTGACCTACCTCGTGGGTGATGACCGCATCGAGTTCACGCTCGTCGAGGCGCTCGAGGAGACCTCTGGTGACCCACATGCGGGCGTCACGCGGCGTGCGACCGAAGGTGAATGCGTTCGGATTCCCATCGTCGACGATGCCGAGCTTCACCAGGGGGACGCCCGCGGCGCGGCACCGACGGACCACGATCTCGCCAAGCGGGTGGTCGCCGGTGTCGTAGCCGTCGGGAGTTCGGGCAATGATCGTGGCCGGGACGAGCCACTGGATGATGTACGGATTCACCAGGTACTGGATGCCGATGATGACGATCGCCAAGATCGCGGGGAACCAGATCGGCGCGTCCAGGAAGTAGACAGCGAGCACTCCGACCGCGAGCAGGAGACCGATCAGGCCGGATAGCGACGGGAGTGACTTACGGATTACGAAGCCCATGACAACCTCCTTCAGAGGTATGTCTCAGTGTACGGCTCGTTTTAGATTTTTTGGCGCGCCCTTATGAAGTTTTTGCAGGTGCTTCCACTGCGACCGGGATGCGCCGGGGCGCCGGCACAGCCGTCTCCGGCCACCGCTTCCTCTGGCGGGTCGAAAGCTTGCGGAGCAGCTCGATCGCCTTCGGATCGTCGTCACCAGGGCGGCCTTCGAGCGTGCCGTCCTGGAGCATCTTGACCATGATCTCCCGGCCCAGGTCGGTGCGGATGATCGTGAGGGTCCAGTCACCGAAGGCGCCGATTCCGCCCGTCGAGATGTCAGCGTGCTCGGCGGCGAAGTCGGGGCACATCTTGCAGCCCTCCCGGGTCCAGGCGTGACATTCCTTGAGTGGTACCTCGTGGTAGCCGCCGTCGCGCATCCAGATCTGCAGCGCGCCCTTGATGTTCATCTTCACCATGTCCTCCTTGCGGAGTCCGTACTTCGCCTCGAGGAGCTCCGGAAAGATGGCGTCGTCAAAGGTCTTCGAGCAAAGGAGCCCGATATTGAGCACGAACCGGCGCGCCGGCTTCCCGGCCTTGCGCACGGTCATGACGGGCGGAACCGACGACTGGCAGCTCATTCCGACCAGGGCCAGCTTCTCGGCGCCGCCCCCGACAGCTTCGGCGTAGGCCATCGTGTTGGCCGAGTACGTGTAGCGGCTGCCGGCGGCAGCCAGGATCTCCTCGCGTGTGCGGGCGACCCCCGGAATTGCCTTCCACGACGTGCCATCCCCCTCGAGGTAGGACACCAGCGCGGCGTCGATGTAGCCGTGCTCCATCGCCCACAAGAGGATCGCCGAGACCAGTCCGCCGTCTTGGCCCTTCTCCAAGATCTCAGGGTCGGCGGCACGCGCCAGGATGATGTCCTTGGAGATGCCGTCGACCTCTTCAGGCTTGCGCTCTCGGCCGAAGAGGTGATCGTCGATATCCGGCTCCCAGTTCCGAAACCGGGGACACGCGCGGGTGCACGACGTGCAGCCCCTATCGCCATGACCACAGCCGCCCGGTCCACCCTCTTCCTCCAGATGAAAAGGGCGGTACACGCCGTCGTTGTCGTTGTAGCCGAGCACATCATGGGGACAGGCGACGACACACCCGGCACACCCCGTGCAGAGGCCCGAGGTGACGACCTCGTCGAACAGGTGCTTCCAGTGCAAGACCTCGCGCGCCACAGGTTCACTCTAAGCGGCCCCCCGTCGTCCTCCGCGCGGGCAATGAGAGGCTTAAAGGATGCCTGAGCTGGCCGAGGTCGAGGCGTACCGGCAAATCGCCATGCGCACCCTTGGGCGCCCGATCGCCGAGGTGATGGCCCCCGACGGGTGGTACCTCAAGCGAGGACTGACCGCGGCGGCTCTCGCGCCGGCAATCGAGGGCAGGCAATTCATCACGGCCCGGCGCGTGGGCAAGGTGCTGCTGCTCGATACCGATGACGAGGGCCCCGTACTTGGACTGCGGTTCGGAATGAGCGGCCGGCTCCTGGTCGACGGCACCGCCGGCGTCGACCAGCTGCTCTACAGCAGTACCCAAGACCTCCAGAGATGGGACCGGTTCGGAATTCGGTTCACCGATCGCGGCGATATGCGAGTTCGCGACCCGCGCCGGCTCGGCGGCGTCGAGCTCGATCCCGACGAAGCCCGCTTGGGCCCCGACGCACTTGACCTCAGCCGCGCTGCGCTGGCCCAAGTCGTCGCCGGCAGCCGGGCGCCGCTGAAAGCACGGCTGATGGATCAGGCTCGCGTCGCTGGCGTCGGGAACCTGGCCGTCGACGAGGTTCTCTGGCGCGCCGGGCTCGATCCGGCGCGCCAGGCGGGATCGCTGACGACGAACGAGTTGCGGCGGTTGCACCGACACCTGGTCGGGACACTCACTGACCTCATCGACCGGGGCGGTTCCCATGCGGGCGACCTGATGCCGGAGCGCCGGCGCGACGGTGTGTGCCCCAAGGACGGCGCGCCGCTCCTTCGCCGCACCGTCGGGGGCCGCACCACCTACTCCTGCCCTGTCCACCAAACCTGACTCACACGCAACCAACTGGCGTGCGAAGCCGGGCGTCGCCAAGCCCTTTCGCGCGCTCGATCGGCTTTAGACTTGCAGCCTTCCGATGACGCACCGGCTCCAAACGCGGACCCTGCGTCCGCCCGACAAGATCGACCTCCGTCTCACCCTCGCGCCGCTACAGCGCGGGCGCGCCGACCCGTGCATGCGCTTTGTACCCAACGGCGTCTGGCGGGCGACCAGGACGCCGATGGGGGCGGCGACAACGCACGTGCGCGCCAGCAACGGCGAGATCACCATGCGAGCGTGGGGACCGGGCGCCGAGTGGGCACTCGAAGCCTTTCCCGCGCTGGTCGGTACCGACGACGGCGTCGACTCGTTCGTGCCTCGCGACCCAGTCGTGGCCGGCCTCCATCGCCGCCTGCAGGGCCTGCGCATCCTCTGCTCGGGCGCCGTCACTGAAGCCCTCGTGCCGACGATTCTCGAACAAAAGGTCGTCGGAATCGACGCCAAGCGTTCCTATGCCAGTCTCGTGCGAGCTCTCGGCGAGGGCGCGCCGGCACCAGCCCGCGAGGCGGCCTCGATCGGGCTCATGCTGCCTCCGGCACCGGCCACACTGGCAGCCACTCCCTCATGGGCCTTCCATCCCTTCAACGTGGAACGGCGCCGGGCCGACACCATTCGCCGAGCGTGTTCGTACGCGGGCCGGCTTGACGAGACGACGACAATGCCGACCGCCGACGCGTACCGGCGCCTTGTTGCACTGCCTGGGCTGGGGCCTTGGACCGCCGCCGAGGTTGCCCTCGTCGCCCTTGGCGATGCCGACGCCGTCAGCCTCGGCGACTACCACCTCCCCCACCAGGTTTCCTTCGCCCTCGCGGGCGAGGCGCGAGCTGACGACGCAAGAATGCTCGAATTACTGGAGCCCTATCGAGGTCAGCGAGGCCGGGTGATCCGGTTGGTCGTCAACGGCGCCGCCTCACCCCCGAGGTTCGGTCCCCGGATGCCGCTGCGGTCGATCGCCACCATCTGAAGATTCGATCGTCCCGGACAGAACTTCGGCGAAGGCCCGGGCCCAGTCGGTGTAGCCCGCGAAACCAGGATGGAAGCCATCGGCCGCGAGCTTTCCGTGCCACGGCGGACCGGTGTGGGCCCATACGTCGGCCACAACGAGCCCGTTCAGCGGCGCTTCGGCGCGGATGATCTCATTGACTGCAATGGCGCGAGACGGCCTCAAGCCCTGTGGGAGCGTTGCAATGATCGCGCCGTCCGGTAGCCGGGACATGATCGTGCGCATCTGATCGACGATGCGGTCAGCCGGGGCGCGAAGTAGGTCGTTGGCACCGATGGCACAGGTCACGAGCCGGGGCGGCGGGTCGAGCTCCTCCAGTCGCGGAATCTGGGTGGCGATGACATCGGCGGCCCGAGCGCCCGACCGGGAGAAGTTGACGGTCCTCCACGGTGCCGGCGCGTGCTCATTGAGCACCTCGCGCAACTGGCCGACATAGCCCTTGTCGAAACTCGGCGCGCCGATGCCCTGGGCAGTCGAGTCGCCGAGAACCGCCCACAGCTCTCCCTCCCCCGCCGCTGACGCGCCGTTCGCTTCGTCCCACGCCCGTGCGTAGGCCGCGACCTGGGCATGCACCTGCCGGACGCCGGGCAGGACGATACGAATCAACCGCCCTAGCCGGGACGCAACTCGACCAGACCGACCTTGATCGACCTCAGACAAGACGCCGCAATGTGGCCGCGTCGAGGACTCCGCCGCACTCGGTCGACCGCCGATCAGCGATCACATCCGCGGGCGATCCGGGCGCGCCGAAGCCATCGAGGACAAGGTCCGCACTCGCCAGATCATGCCCCGAGGTGTACTCATTCACGATCACCGCGCACCTCAACCCAGCTCCCTGCGCAGACTGAAGCCCTTCACTCGAGTCTTCCACCGCGACAACGTTTTCGGCGCCGGCACCAAGACGCTCGAGGGCCGTCACGAAGGCCTCAGGATCGGGTTTGCGATTGGCGACTTCGTCACCGGTGACGACGACGTCGAAGTGAATGTCGGGCAGCACGCGCCGCAGAAGGCGATCGACCCAGGCCCGGCTGCCGGTCGTGGCTACCGCGAGCCGGACATTGCTGTCGGACAGTTCACGGAGGAGTCGCTCGGCTCCGGCGCGCACGTGGATGCGGCCCTCATCGACCAACATCTGGATGATCTCGGTCTTACGGGCGTGGAGGGCGGGGGCCAAGGCTTCACGCTCTGACGCTTCGACTCCCTGTTCCGCGAGGTAACGATCAATGCGGCGCTGCCCTCCGGTGATGTGGAGGAGGTCGCCGTATGACGACTCGTCCCAGCGGTACGGCAGGCCGAACTCCTCGAAGGCGAGGTTGAACGCCACCCGATGGCCATCCCGCTCACTGTCGACGAGCGTGCCGTCGACGTCGAAGACGACAGCGGCCAACTCCCGCCTAGAACTCAGGACCGACAGGCGGAAGCCCTCCACCTCGCAATACATCGTGGTCGCCGCCGACGGCCGCGGTGCGCAGGTCAGCGAACGCCTCGTCGATATCGCGCCCCCAGAGGTCCCACGTCGAGAGGCGGTTGCTCACCATCTGCGTGGCCACCGGTAGCGCCAGCGGGGTGTCCTCGTCTTGGAGGACGAGGCCCTCTTCGGTCAGCACCCGGACGATCGTCTGCCGCAACGGACCGTCGTCGTCGAATCCATCAACCCGCAGGAGCACGGTCGCCGGCCCGATAACCAGGGCAACGCCGTCGTCACGATGAGCGCGGAGGATCCGTCCCTCCACATGCAGGAGGTCTGAGTGCGGTGGGGGCTCTGATCGAACGAAGGCGCGGACGACGTCGCCATCGTCGCCGACCGGCCCCCGGGGTTCGGTGAAGGGTGGGAGCGGCCAATCGGTCACGCTCCCGAACCTCGGTGTATCAGGCCAGCTTTTCGGCTTGAATTGCTGCCGCAGTCAACCCTGCGTCGACGTCAACGAGGTTGCCGTTGATGCGCTCGACGGCGGGCCCGATGACGGCGCACTGGGTCTCCACCGCCCGTACACCGAACGTGATCCGGGCCAGGTTGGCCGAGATGCTGTTCAGCTGACGAGCGATGATGCTGAGATAGATGGCAAGGACGATGACGAGCAGTGCAATCTCGACAACGCTGAGGATTATGCGCCAGGTCATCGCCGACCTCCTGCCGCAGAGGTCAGTAGGTCTGCATGCTTCTGGACTTCCTCACGAAGATCAGTGGTGATCGTCACTGTCTGAGTGAGCATCCACGTTGTCGCCGTGTTCTGTGCGACCCGGGTAGCTGTCTCCCAGGTCTCGCGAACGTTGCGATCGATGTCGGCGACGAACTGCACAAGCAAGAACAGCAACAAGATGACAGCCGAGATTACGACGGCACCGAGGCCGAGCGTGACCGTCCAAAACGTCAGGTGTTCAGCCGCAAGACCTAACACGATGCCTAACCCCCCAGGACCTGTCGTGCCGACTGGGCACTCTTGATGATCGAACGAACCCCGCTGTTGACCTTGTCGACTTCCCAAAGCGGCAGCGTGTTGATACGAGCCTCGTCGAGTGCGGCGGTGATCTGCAACGCCTGGACGCCGATTCGGCGAGCCAAACCGAGGATGATTCCTACGAGGATGACGACGATCGTGATGACAACCGCTGCTATCACGTAGCCGACATACCAACCTGTCATGGTTACTGCACCGAACATTGCTCCCCTTCCCTCTGGAAACCTTGCCACAATAGACTTTGAACAGCTAGGTGGTCAACGCACTCTCAATGAAAGTTTGCCGCCCATTACGAAGGGACCCCGCGTCGCGTGACATCGGACGATGAGCAATCCTCTACGACGGCTGGGATCGAGCCGCCAGAGCCCGCCGCGACGACGGAGCGAGCGGAGGAGTTAACGTCACACGCGCCCGCGACCGAGTCCCCCGACGCCCCCGGCGACGCGCCCGCGGATGACGAACCGGTCGCCGAGCAACCGGTTCTAGATGAGCCGGTCGAGCCCATGGTTGAGCCTGGCGGCGGAGCCGTCGAGCCGGTTGCGGTTGACCCGGTTGCGGCCGAACCTGTCGCAGCCGAACCTGTCGTAGATGAGTCCATCGAGCCTGTCGCGGATGAGCGCACTGAAGATTCAGGTGACGACGACGCCGCACCTCGCCGCAACACCCTCGTCGGGCTAGCGCTGCTCGCGGTCGTCCTTGTTGGGATCCTCGTCGCCGTGCTACTCACCGGCGGCGGTGATGATGCTCCGCCGGTGAGCGAAAGTGCGCCCACCACCGAGGCCCGGCCGCCCGGGCCCACGCTGCCGGAGGCGGCCTTCAAGGTCTTCCACGATGACGCCACCAAGTTCTCGGTGCGGTATCCGTCCAGTTGGCAGCTCAGTCAGGCGCCAGTCAGTGAGATCCGTTTTGTCGCCACGCCGGGCCCGGGCCAGGGCGAGGCCATTTCGGTGCGGGTGAATGAAACCGAGCAGGTCACCACCGCCGAGAACCTGGCCAACGTGAAGTCGGTGACGGACGGGACGATCGCCTCCAACCCGACTGCGAGAATCCTGAAGACCGACGCCATCACCCTCAACGGCCTCATCGGCTACTACTACCTGTACACGTTCAAGGACAGCGCGAGCGGGCTCGAGGGTGTTCACGCTCACTACTTCCTGTTCAAGGGCAACAAGATGTACAGCATGGTCTTCCAGGTACTTCCGGCAGAGAAGTTCGCAGAGTTTGCCGGGGTATTTGATCAGATCGCAGACAGCTTCAAGGTGGACCCCTAGCCCACCGCTTTTTGCCCCCGGCGGACGGGTCCTGTCGCCGGGCGGGTCCCTCCCCATCCCCTCCGCTGCCGCTCCGTGGTGGGGCCCCTCACCACCCTGCGCCACCCGTCCGCCTCCGCCTTCGCTCCTGATGGCTTGGACCTTTCGCGCGCTTAGGGGCGGGGCCCCTCACCACCCTGCGCCACCCGCCACCTCTACTTTGGCCACCCGCCACCTCTTCGCTGCGCCACCCGTCCGCCTCCGCTTCGCTCCTGATGGCCTTGGACCTTTCGCGCGCTTCTAGGGCTTACGCGGAGGAGGCGGGCCCCCCTGGGGCCCGCCTCCTTTTCTGTCAGCTACTTACTGCGTTGCCTGCTGTGTTAGCAGGTGTGGAGCAGGGTGCCGGTCCCTGGGGGGGCTCCACAAATTGAACGGGCACTGACCTCGATGCTGATCACGTTCGCCAGAATCGGGGTCGTGTCTGCCTTGATGCCAATTACTGGATCGAGCACCCGGTCGAGCCGGTTGTTGATGTCGATGACGCCTTGGCGAATGTCACTCACGACAGGCGCCAACGTGCTCAACGAGCCGTTGATGCTCTTCACAGTGCCGTTGATCTCGCCAGCATTGGTATTGATCTGGCTCACCGTGTTGTCGATGCTCTTGGCGGCGACGAGGACGTCGTTGGCCTGACCCGACAGCGGCTTGGCCGCCGCCAAGATCTGGTCAGCCCGGTCGGCCACCGTGTTGAGGATCGCCGTCTCGTCGAGCCTCGACACGTTGGAACCGGGACCCACCTCTGTGTTGATGATCTTCACACGATCATCAATCTGCTGCGCCGCAATTGTGGTCTTGGTGAGCATGATGACGGCGAATAAGGCGAAGGCAATTGTGAGAACGAGGTTGACGGCGACGATTCCTCGCTCACCGTTCATCTCGTGCCCGCTTCGCCCTAGCAATTCGTCACACCCAGGATCAGCAGAGCCTGGAGGCCACCGCAGATAGCCGTGAGGTCAACATTGACTGAGTCAAGGTAGCCATTCGTGGTGGACAAATCGGTCTCCACCGGCGCAAGTATCCGGTTGGCGTTGTCGACTCGCTGGTGAATGTTCTGAGCGCTGAGCTGGTCAGGGCCACACGGCGTGCCGCCACCACAGTTGGATCCGTTGCCCACGTCGGTCTCGATCAGCTGATTCGAAATCCCGCCTGCCGTTCCCAGCGCAGTGATCAGCACCGACGACGTGTCCTTCAGCGACGAGTCGGTCGCCGTCAACTTGCCGTTGATCGACGTCAGCGAGTTGATGATCTCCTGAGCCTGACCCGGGATGGGCTTCAGTGCCGTGTCAATGGCGGCCAGGCTCCCATTGATGCGGGCGACCTGGTCGGGCAGGGTCACGACATCACCTCCGGCCCCCGTCACCGCTTGGTCAGCGGTGACCAGGTTGCCGTTGATGCTCGCCAACGTGTTGGTGATGACGATCAGGTAACCGACGACCACGAGCGTGACCACGGTGAGCAGGATGACCCACACCCGAAGCCACCGGGCCAGGAAGGTGCCGACGTCGTCGGAGCCCCTGACCCTCGATGGGGTTGAGCGGTAATCCGCGGGCGATGACATTGTCTGAACCATTGCTCTCCCCCTAGCAGTCTGGCGAGTTGATATTGCCGGTGAGTGTGCCGTTTGCGATGCAGGCAGCCGTCCGGTTGGCCCCGACGGCATTATTCAGAATGTTGCCGCTATCGACCTTGATCTGCTGCGCGACTGCGATCGTGGTGTCGATATTTCGGTTGATCTGAATAACCCCGGCGTTGATCGATCTCGCCGTGTTCAAGATGGTCGAGACTGTGCCGTTGATGTTCTTGGCGGTGCCGTTGATCGTGCCGGCCGAGCCGTTGATCGAAGTGGCCAGCCCGTCGATCGACTTAGCGAGCCCAACGATCTGGTCGAGCTCCCCTTGCAGCGGCTTAGCCGTGTCGAGAATCGACCCAGCGAGCTCGTTCGTGCGTTCCAGCTTGAGAACCGCATCGGTCGCGTCGTTGATCCCACCGGCCGTCTTGGCGATGTTGCCCGCCTTGTTGTCGATGGATTGCGCTGTCCAAGCGGTTCGGTAGAGCAGGACGACTGCAACTGCTACCACCGCAATAACGATGATAAGCGTGAATGTTGCTTGTCCGAGCTCTCCCGTGGATCGCCTCCACGGCTTCGACATACTCATCCCCCCTGATCGGTCGGGCCGGTTGTGAGCACAAGGTGCGGCGACGAGTGGTGCTGCTCTGGGCGGCCCGTACGTATACCACGGAACTGAAGCGGGCGCACTCTATTGCAGGTTTTTTGGGATAGCAATAGTTCTTTCGACTCAGTGCGCCTAAAGGAGCCGAAAGCAACTGGACTAGCGGTGAAGGCCTGCCGCGGCCCGACCCCTGTGCAGGCCCCTGGGGGGCGGCTGCGAGTCGGGAAGCAGAGCTGCGAGATCATCCTGGATGCCCTGGATGTCGCTCACGAGACCCTTGACCACTGGGCCGATCGGCTGGGTTTGCTGCGCGATGGCGCGCACCCCGATGAGCACTGTGCCAACAGTGAAGCTCACGTGGCGCAGGATCACGCAAATGTTGATCAGATACAGGGCCAGCACTGCAACGATCAGGGCGACCCCGACGAACGTTGCAATCGTCGCAGCCCCAAGGTCTACTGACGCGATCACTTGACTGCCTCCATGTCCCCTCGATTCTCCTCATGGTCGTGTTGCACTGTATTGACTGATTCGCTGTTGACTGATCTGCTGTGCAGGGTCACGGCGATCACAGAAGCCGCTTTAGCGCGGCTACGTAACGCCCTGCATCCCGGCGAGCCGCTCCGGTGAGCTCTTTGGTTCGAACCAACTTGGGCACGGCATCAAGTTCAGCCGTGATTCCCACGCCGTGCTCGAGGATGTCGTCGGCGTACGCTCGAATCTCGTACGCAGGCCGGGTCAACCGGTTGAGTAGGAAAATGACCGTCGGCGCGACAACTAGAACGAGAAGCACGATGCCGATCCACCACAGGACCACAACCACCTCCTTGCCGAGCCGGTGCTGCACCGGCGCGAAGGCCATTGTATGTCACGAACCTATAGATGGAAAGTCCCTTGTTGGGCGGCCCTAGCCAGTAGGCCAGCGACACTCGAGACCGGCACGCGCCGGTCGAACTCAGCCCGTCGCTACGAGAGCGTCGTCAACGAACGCAACGATCTGGCCGACCGCGTCCCAGACCTGCTTCGGATGTCCGGGAGTCAGGATGGTGCCGGCTCGGTCCGATTCGAACACGTCGGCATTCTTGGGAACGATGCCGGCGAGCGGTACGCCGTATTCGGCGCACACCGTCTCGAAGAACTCAGCATCCTCCGGCAGATTGGCCTTGTTTCCCACGCCGTAGACGCGATGCAGACCGAGTTCTTCGGCCAACTGGATCGTCCGCCCGGCGGTGAGGATCGACTTGCGGCTCGGCTCCATGATCACAAGGAGGACGTCGGCGTAGGCCAACGTGCCACCCGAGCGGCTCAGGTGCTCAAGGCCCGCCTCCATGTCGACCAAGGTGACGTCAGCCTCTTCCTCGATGGCTGCGCCGAGGATGCTCCGCACCGATGCATGGCTCCCGCACGTGCAGCCCGCCCCGGCCTGGGTTACGCGCATCGCGTGGAGCAACATGACCCCGGAATCGGTGCGGTGGCCGTACTCCTTGACGAGTTCTGCGGGCGTCAGCGCACCGTCGCCAGAACCGACCACCACCGACCGAGGAAGCAGCGGTACCTCGTCAGCCTGGGCCGCGTCGAGGCCAAAGCTCAGAGCCAGATTCGGGTTGGAATCGGTGTCGATAGCCAGTACACGATCGCCTCGCCCGGCATAGATCTGGGCGATCATCGACGAGATCGTCGTCTTGCCCACGCCACCCTTGCCAACGATTCCGAGCTTCATCGGGGTCTCCTCTCGGGGGTTCGTTGTATCTTCCCATACGCAACGCTCAATGCGTACTTGCTCTTCGCGGTTCTGTCGCCCAAACTACAAGGTGAATCCTTGTATCGGCACCGAAGGAGAGTTTCGATGAGCGTGCGTGATTACCGGCTCTACAGCCACGAAGACGAGATCCACATGGTTCCGGGCGTGATCCACGACCCGACACCGGTCGTCCCACCCAACTACTCGTCGGCGCTTGACAAGGCCCTCGACGACGTCGCTCGGCAGGACGTCGGATTCAACGGCGGTCCCAGGGGTAAGGCCCCCGGCACCCGCTAGCCCTAAACCTGTTCGAAGGCGGCGACCTGGTCGACGCCGATCTTCTCGACCATCCCACTCGGCGACTCAAGTTCGAGACGCGCCGAACGGTCGATACGAGCAGCGGTACCTCGCGTTTCGCCTTTCGGTAGTAACCGCATCTTGATCCTCTTGCCGATGAGCGCGCACCTGCCCTCGTAGGCTGCCGCTAAAGCCGAGGCACCTTCATCAAGGCGCTCTGACGCTCGGTCGACAGCGAGCACGACAGCTTCCAGGAGATCGTCTTTTCGATCATTCTCGAGCCCGAGACGCTGCAGGTCGAATCGCATCGTTATGACTGCGCTCCTGACCTTTCCGGGCCCCAACTGCACCTCCGCCCGCACCGCAGCCACCTGTTCGGTCGGCGCGGAAGCGTCGACGATGAGATCGGGCCACCAGGTAGCAAGCGCGAGGCCACTGACCGCCTCGGCCCCCTCCACTGACGCAAGGGCCGCCAACAGCCACGAGACGTTACCTTCCTCCACGGTCAAAGATGGCCGGACAACCACAGAGAGCGCCAAGGTCTGCGTCAAAGGCACCTCCCAGAGGCGCCCATGCAGGCCCCGGGGGCCGATCTCGTGGTCAACGACGACTGTTGCACCCGCGGGACCGTTTTCCTGGTTTGCCCATGCCAGGGCCATGGCTTCCGCAGACACCGCCACGGGGAAATGACGCGTGGGTCGGCCGAACCGCTCAATTGTTTCGGGCCCCACGCGTTCCTCGGGCATCGCCGGGCCGTCAGTCAATGGAGCTCCTCTGCTCGCTAGCGCTCACGGAAGGGTCGTTCGAGGCACAAGTCGCTCGACCCGCCACTCGCCATCGTCGCTCGACAACTCAACGGATGCCACCGGAAGACTTCCGCCCAGCGTCGGCGGCAGCGGCGCGTTCAGGACGACCCGGGCTCGTCCGGGTTCCGGTGGCTCGGGATCGAGTTCGTATTCGAGGGCATCGAGGTCGTTGCCGGCCAAGTCGGCGCGCAGCCCGTTGATCAGGTCGGACAGAAAGCCGTCCCGCTCGGAATCTGAAGCCATGCCGTCCCGCAGGCGAGCCAGCAACGCTTCATCCATCCCGCGCTTGCGAGCAACGTTGAGGACCGTCGTCCGCGCCTCCAACCCAAAGAGTTCCCAAACCCGGCGGTGCTCGCCCCAGATCACCGCGTCGACGAACGCGCGGGCCGTCTCCGTAGGCGCCTGAGTCATCGGGCCAGCGCCTTCGGCGCCCGCCCCGGTGACCGGGGTGCTGTGCTTGTTGGTTCGCTCGCAAGCTCGCTCACTCCGGGCGCTCCCAGCCACGGTCGTAGAGGAAGTCACGGACAAAGAGCCGTTGGGGACCGCCGAGCGCCTCAGCAATCGCCTTGTCGAGGGCACGATCGGCCGCCTGACGAAGGTCGCCGGACAGCTGCGAGTGGGCGTCGAAGATCGCTTGGAGGCAGATCTCCTGGGACTCGATCGTGATCTGCATGATCGTATCGAGTTGGGCCTCGATCACCTGGGCCGCCTCCTCGCCGAGCTGTGCAATGGCGAGTGACAGCTCGGTCATCGGCCGGCGCGCATCCGGCTGGGCCAGGAGGCGAAGGACTCGGGACGTGACGAGTGCCTCACGCTCGTCGCGAGGGACGTCGGCCACCAATGCAGCAAAGTGCTCGGCGCGAGTAAGGCCAGGGGCCAACGGTGCCAGTTCCTTCTCAACTCGTTCGAGGCTGGCGTACGCCTGGCGCCAGGCGTCGGCATGGACTCGCGTATCGAAAATGCCGACCGAGTCCTCGAAGCAGGCGAGGGCTCGGCGGAGGTTGGTGAGTCCGCCCATTGCAAACCAAGCCAGGCCCAGGTTGTACTTCGCCAACGCGTGCTGGAACGGGAACGACGAGCGGGTGAACACCTCGAGCGACTCACCAAAGGATCGAGTCGCTTCCTGGAGGAAGCGAGTGCGCTCCTCTTCGCCTGGTGGGCGAAGGGCCGCGAGAGCACTGAAGGTGACGCCCATGCTGTGGGCGACCAAACCGTGATGGTACGGGGCTTCCTCTGGGTCGATGTCGTTGCGGGCTTCCTCGAAGTCGGCGAGCGCCGCCTCAAGACCTTCCTCGGTGCCGAGCGCGGAATGAGCCCGGCCGCGGTTGTCGAGCGCGGCGATCCGCCCCCGCGCACCCTCGGGTGTGGAGGGGTCGAAGAGGTCGATCGCCAAGTCGAACGCCACGATCGCGTCCTTGGCTTCGCCGAGCTCGGTACGCGTCAATCCGAGGTTGTTGAGTGCCGCAGCGTGCTCGCCGTCACGGTCATGACCCTCGAACAGCGAGACCGCCTGCTCGAACAACTTCGCAGCTCGGCGCCTGTCGCCCAACCCGCGGTGGGCGGCGCCTGCGGCGTTGAGGACTCGGGCGTGTTCGACAGGGTCCATCTCCGGGCTGAAAATGCCCGCGGCCACGTCGTAGCAAGCGAGTGCCTTGCGGAGCCCGTCGGCAGGCGGCCCGACCGGTGATTCCGAGTAGGCGAGTCCGAGGCGATAGGCCAAGGCCGCGTGTTCGTAGGGCCTGGACGCCCGAGGAGTCTTTCCTAGTTGTTCCTCGAGGGACGCGATTGCCGCCTGACGCGCCGCAATCGGATCAGAAGTACTCGCGCTCGACTGAGTACTCACGATGTCACCGCCAAAAGCTCATCAACGTGGCGAAGGATCTCTCGTATCGCCACATCGACCGCGGCCGCTACAGGCGGCGACAGAGTCTCGCCGACGCCGTGAGGGTCGACTGGTTGACAACCGACCATCAGGACATGGGGAGGCAATACACCGAGCGCCTTGGCCAGCATCAGCACGCGCTCGGGATTGGCGAGGTGCATGTCGGCCAGCAAGTCGTGGCGCTCGCTCACCGATAAGGCGTTCACGTCGATGACCTCGGGATCAATGAGCATCACATTGCCGGGTGTGCGATCAAAGTCGACGGTGTCCACAACGATCAGAGCATCCCACCCTTCCTGCAGCTCCTGCACAAGCGCAATTCCGCCAATTCCCGTCTCAACGACATGAACCCCATCAGGAAGCGTCATGGCTTCCAGACGATGAGCAACCTCAGGCCCAAAACCGTCATCCGCCCGCAGCGTGTTGCCGACCCCAGCCACCAAGATTCTCATCCCGGAGTGAGGGCTCCAGTCGAGGCCTCAGCGACGCGCAGCGCGTAGCCCTTCACGACCCACCACGTCAGATACTCCTCGAGTTCCGCCCACGCCTTCTTGTCCACGGAGTCCTTCCAGTGGTCGAGCCGCCTGCTGACGTCGGAGGCAATGAGGCGATCTAGAGCGTCGAGAATCGTGTCCTCGTCGGCGAGGGTGTGGCCCTCAGAACCGTCGGACCGGAGATCTCCGGCAATCCGAGTCGCCTCGTCATCTAGGACGTCGATGCCGGGTGCGTCCTTCTCGTCAGTGGCTTCGAGGTGGACGCCGACATCCTCCTCCTCCACCCTGCGCAGGCAGTAGCCGTTCAGCAACGCACCGCCGGCCCAGATGCCAATCTCCGGCACCGGCTGCGACGTGCGCTGTTCGGCGATGGCCGCGTCGAGGTAGTTCTTGGCTAGCGCCGTCAGCGGGTGGGTTTGCGCCAGCGCACGCGACTTGTAGGCGAGTTCTTCGGCACTGAGGTTGCCTGGGGCCGCTGCCGTCACGCTCCTTCGTGCCCGCGAATCTGTAGTAGCACCGGCTGAGCCTCGGGCGTTGCCGCTCCGTTGGTCGCCTCGGCCTCCTCGGCGACGGGGTCGACCACTTCGAGCTTGCGGAAGTTGGGCCAGTGTTCTCGTAGAGCGGTTTCAACGCCCCCGGTCAACGTGGCGGTGGAACTGGGGCAACCGTCGCACGAGCCGAGCATCTGCACGGTCACGATGCCGTCGACGATGCTGTCGACCACGATCGTTCCGCCGTGGGACTCAACGAACGGTCGTACCTCTTCGAGGGCGGCCGCAACCGCCTCCTCGGCGGCGGAATCGACCGGGCGACCTTCACCGAGGTCGTAGGTCTCCAGGAAGGTGCCGATGACGAAGTCGCGCGCCGCGTCCTCGAGGAACAGCTCACCCCGCCACTGGCGGACCATGTCGATCAAGCGTCCGAGGCCCTCTCGATGAAAGACGTCCACCCAGTCGAGGAGTTCCTCGACTTGGCGTCCGACGGTTGGGTCCGGGTAGGCCATGATCTCGTCGACCAGTTCGCCGACGTGAGCCATGATTTCGTTGTAAGGAAGTTCGTCCTCGCTCATGTCCTAGCCTCCGTATCAGCCTCGATGTCGGTTGTCTCCCCGCTCTCAATCTGCACTTCTACCGGAGCGACTTCCTCCTGAACCATGGCCAGGATCGTGTCAACCTGGGCCTCGATCTCCGGTGAGAAGCCAAGGCCGAACGCACGATCACTCGGCTCTATCTCAATCACAACGGTATCGGGGGGAAACCCATTCCAGTAGCGGACTACGGCGAGGGTGTGGTCGAGGTCGATAATGCCGGTGACGGCCTCCCCCAAGCGGTCGGCCACCTCGTCCATCTCCGGCGGGGTCAGGTCGAGCTTGTAGCGGCGAATAGTGCCCGGCGCATCGACATCGCGGGGCATGGCGCCAACCAACACCACCTTTTGCGGCCGGAGATCTTGCAGCGTATGTAGGACCCGGTGGGCGGCGTAGGAAAGGTCGTCGACAACGACGTCGTCAGCCCAGTCGAGCTTCTCGACCCGGCGAATGAACTGGGTGCCGAAATCAAGATCGCGCAACCAGGGAAGACCAATCCCTCCGACTAGTACGCGACATGCCATCTACGACCTCAGTCTCTCTATCCGCGCAAGAGGCCCCTTACGGGGCCCCTGCGCACAAGAACCATTAGCTGCGGCGAACTACTCCAGCGTGCAGCCGCAGGAGTTGACCTCCCGCACGATGACGCCCTTGCCGGTGTCCATGTGGGTGGTGCAGGGCATGCAGGGGTCGAAGCTGCGGATGGCCCGCAACACGTCGATGCCCTTGACCTG
>DATLEI010000046.1:0-12861 GCA_035525375.1 Acidimicrobiales bacterium | reverse complement strand
CATCGTCGCTGCTGCTGCCGCCACCGTGGTCTTGCCGACACCCCCACTTCCGCAGCAGATCACTATCTCTTTGGCGGCGAGCAGTTGCTCGAGCGAGCCCGCTTGTTGCGGCGATGGGGACATCAGTAACCGAGTTCAGCGCTCAGTGCGTCGGCCGTCTGGCTCGTCGTTCGCAGGCCATGGCCTCGGGTGAAGAGGTAGGGGATGAACAGCAACGGGACGTCGGGAAGGGCGGCGCGCAAGCGGTCGAGATGGCCGGCGCGCGTGCGGCGGAGGGTGACGGCAAGGCGCGCCGCGGCGAGGACCGGCGCGGCCGATCCGCCGGCAGCCGAGGTGAGCAACGCTTCGTGGTCCGGCTCTCGGAGGCGCTCGAAGACTTCCTCATCGCTGTGGCTGAAGAGTTCCGGAAGCACCCGGTTCACAACGACAGCGGCGACTTCGACCTCGGTCTCTTCACGGATCCGCGCCACCAGCTCGATGGTCTCGTTGACTGGCATCTCCTCCGGAGTGGTGACGATGACAAGGCCGGTTGTCGCCGGGTCGGCCAAGATGTCGTTCATCCAGCCGGTCTGCTCGTGCACGGGCCCGACGCGCATGAGCTCGTCGATCGAGCGCGGCGCGGTCAGCTGTCCGACGATGTGCCCACTGGCGGACGAGTCGGCGACGACGAGGCCGTAGTGGCGTTCCCGGACCTCATAGGCGAGCTTCCCCACGGTAAGGATCTCCCGGACGCCCGGCGCAGCCGTCGACACAAACTCGAAAACCCGGGCCAGTGGGCCCATCCTCGCGATCGCCGGCAGGCGAAGTTGAAGGTGGAGGTATTCGCTGAGTGACGCCTCGGTATCCATTGACATTGCGAACAGGTCGGGCTGTATCTCGCGGGGTTTGAAGCCCGTGCGGGGTGTCTCGAAGAACTCGGCAAGATCACCCTTGGCGTCGACCTCACACGCAAGGACCTTCGAACCGCGCTGGGACGCCAAGAGCGCGAGTGCGGCCGTAACCGTGGTCTTGCCCACGCCGCCCTTGCCGGTGACGAACAACAGTCTCCGGTCAAGAAGGGCTGCCCTCGTCATGGTCTCGAGAAGCGTTGCGTCAAAGGGCGCTGAAGCCCACTCGACGATCGCCTGTCTCGGCTCCGACCTCGACGTAGGCGAGCTTCTCCGTGGACACGCCGATTCTGCGCCCCCGCCGGTCGGTGAGCCAGAGCATCCCCGGGGACCCCATCGCCTCGGTGATCTGTTCGATCAGCGCGGTGCCGTCGTCGCTGTCGTCGAGGTCGATGTCTATCTCTTTGGGCGACTGAACAATCCCGATCCGAATCTGCACTCGATCTCCCCTTCGTCCTGTGCCCCCAACAGTACGCGCCAGGCGCAGGTACGCCCGCCGCTAGAGTCCAGACGTGCGACCGGCTCTGATGATCTTGGCCGACGATCCCGCGCAAGGCATCGCCGGGCTCACCCAGGAGCAGGCTGCTGTCGAGGCTTTACTCGTCAGGGCGCTCGACCAGGCCCGTCAAGTGCCGGGCGTTGGGCGGCTCCTGCTCTTTCATCCTGCCGAAGCCGAGGGCCGGCTCGCGGCTCGAGCCCTTGGATTCAGAATGTGGCCCCAGGACGGAGCCTCGTTGGGAGAGCGCTACCGCAACGCGTTCCGCCAGGCGGTCGAACTCGGTTACGAGGGTGGCATTCTCGTCGACCTGACTGTGCCGAGCTTCCCGGTTGAGCGGATTGCCGAAGCAGCGGCCCTTCTCGAGGAGCATCACGGCGCGATCGCGGCCGATGGCCAGGGCGGAATCGCTCTCCTTGCCCTGCAGGAGCCCCAGCCCACGCTCTTCTCCGGCCCCGACAAGCCCACCTACGACGAGTTCTGCACCCGGGCCACCCAGCAACGGGTTCAGTTGGTGAAGCTGCCCGAGCACCCCGCCATCACCCCGGAGGACCTCGCCCTAGCGAACTGGTGACCGCGCTCTAGCGAACTGGTGACACCGAACCGGGATACACGGTTACGTGTCGGCGGGTCGGTCTTCGGTCATCTCCTCGTACCACTTCGGGCGTTTCGATCGCGCCCATGCGGCCGGCACCCAGCCTTTTAGCATTGCCCGCAGAGCGTCGCCATCGGCGAGCGCCATCCAGATGTGCCCGACGACGACGAGAAAGATCGCGATTGCCGTCCAGTCGTGGACGAAGGTGGCGCCCGTGCGCCAGTCGATCGGAAACAGTGAGAACCACTCCATGATCGATCCCGTCCCCAGGGCGACGACGATCGCGCCGGCGACGAAGGCGGCGTTGAGCTTCTGGCCGGGATTGAACTTCCCGAGGCGCGCCGTGTGGTCGCGGCCTCGGGTGCGGAGCCAGCGCTTGTCGTCGGCGTCCCAGCGGTTCAGGGCCCGGATGTCGGCGCGAAATCGCTTGCGCCAAGGTCCGATCAAGCCGAGGACGATAGGCACGGGCAGGAGCAGGCCGGACACCACGTGGAGCTGACGCACGAAGTCGCGCCGTCCGACGAACGCAGAAAGTTGGCCGACGTAGAGGATCGCGGCGGTGGCGATGAGGACCCCAAAAAGGATCGCGTTGGCCCAGTGCACGGTGCGCTCACACGTGTCGAAGCGGACCAGGCGGGGCGCCGGCGCGCGATCGAGGTGAGCGTCAGGTGGCGCTGTCGTCACGGCCATTCGATCTGCCGACCCAGGCGTCGATGTCGTAGCCTCGCACCTCCCAGTACCCCGGGCGAGGCTGGCCTTTGGTCACCTCGATACGTTCGAGCCACTTGCAGGACTTGTAGCCGTACATCGGCGCCACGTACAGGCGCGCCGGGCCCCCGTGCTCATCCGAGATCGCCTTGCCCTCCAGCTCGTAGGCGACGATGACGTCGTCGCGCCGGGCCTGCTCGAGGGTCAGGGTCTCGGAGTACGCGCCGTCGATGGAGATGAATCTGACGCCCTGGGCTCCGTCGTTCACACCGGCGCGATCGAGGAGGTCGGAGAGGCGGACGCCGGCCCACTTCACGTCGTGCACCCTCCAACCGGTGACGCATTGGAAGTCTCGGGTGAGCCGGGTCGGAGGCATGGCGACGAGCTCGTCGAAGGTGATCTGATAGGGCTCACGCACAAAGCCGTCGACGGCCAGCCGGTAGGCGGTGCGGCTGCGTGACGGAAGCTCGCCCGTGACTGTGTAGATCCGGAACCGGCCCACGGGAAGCAACGACGAGAGGCCGGTGCCGTCGCGCGCCGCCAGCGGTGCGAGTGTGCGCTCCAGCACGTCCTGCACCTTGGCTCCGAACAGGACCCCCAACCCACCCATACCAAGCATCCCGAGGACGACCCGCCGGCCGACAGGAGCATCCGACCGGGTCACGGTGTCCAGCGTAGGACGCCGGCCGGCGCTACCGACCGCGCCGACAGTTTTAAGAGATGCGGAGTTCGGAGTGGTAGATGCGGCTCGGCGCGAGGCTGGCGATGCGCGCCGCCAATTCGGTGAACGCGACCGAGGCTTCAGCCTTGGGATCTGTGATGGTGACCGGCATGCCGACGTCGCCGCCCTCGCGCAGTGCGCTGACGAGTGGGATCTGTCCGAGCAGGGGCACGTCAAGCTGGTCGGCAAGCGATTGCCCACCACCGCTGCCGAAGATCTCGTAGCGCTGGCCGTCGTTGCCGGTGAACCAGCTCATGTTCTCGATCACGCCTCGCACGGGCAGGTTGACCTTGCGCGCCATCAGTCCGGACCGCTGGGCCACTCGCTGGGCGGCGGGCTGCGGCGTTGTCACCACCAGCACCTCGGCGCGGGGCACGAACTGGGCTACCGAGAGGGCGACGTCGCCGGTGCCCGGAGGCATGTCGACGAGAAGGAAGTCGGGCTCGCCCCAGTAGACATCGGTGAGGAACTGCTCGAGTGCCTTGTGCAGCATTGGTCCCCGCCAGATGACGGGCTGGTCGTCGGGCACGAAGAAGCCGGTCGAAATGACCTTTACGCCGAACGCGACCGGCGGCACGATCATCTGGTCGATGACAACCGGCTCCTGGTCAATGCCAAGCATCTTGGGCACCGAGAAGCCATAGACGTCGGCGTCGAGAATGGCGACGTCGTGGCCCTGGGCGGCGAGCGACACTGCGAGGTTGACGGTCACGGACGACTTGCCCACTCCACCCTTCCCCGACGAGATGCCGAGCACGCGCGTCGGGGAGTCGGGAGCTGCGAAGGGCAGCATCGGACCCTCACCGCCGGCCGCAGTCTTCGTCGGCGCGGAATGGGCTGCTACTTCACCCTGTAGACGTTCCCGGAGCGCATGCCGCTCGTCGTCGGTCATCACTGTGAGGTCGACGTTGACGGCGCTGACCCCATCGAGAACCTCGACCGCAGCGGTGACCCGCTCGGTGATCTCGGCGCGCAGTGGGCAGCCTGCGATCGTCAGGGCGATTGTGACGCTGACAATTTCGCCGGCAACGCCGATGCCACGCACCATGTCGAGGTCGACGATGCTGCGGTGCAGCTCGGGGTCTTGTACGGGCCGCAGGGCCTCGAGGACCTCGGCTTCTGTCGGCAATCTCGTCTCCCGGAAGGCCTGGGCCTCAGCGGCCGAGCGGGGCATTTCTCCTACGTGCATAGGTACAATACAGGTGTGGACGAAGTTCCCCTCACGGCGGAAGACTTCTCAGCGGCCGTCAGTGCTGTCACCTCTGCGTTCGGTGATCCCACGCGCCGGGAGATCTATGTCTTCGCTCGAGGGTCAGATCGCGGGGTGACCGCGGCCGAGGTGGCCGAGAGGTTCGCCCTTCATCCCAACGTCGCCCGCCACCACCTCGACAAGCTGGCGGCTGGTGGCTATGTGGAGGTGCACGTCGAGCGCATCGAGCATCCCGGCGCCGGTCGGCCCTCGAAGCGCTACCGCACGAGCGACAAAGAGATGAGTCTCGAGTTCCCGGCGCGCCGTGACGACCTTCTGATAACTCTGCTGGGCCGAGCCCTCGCCCTCGTGCCGCCCGACCATCTGGAAGCGATGGCGGAAGACGTGGGATACGAATACGGGCAGTCGCTGGCCGCCTCGATGGCCCCGACCGAAGGCCATCGATCGCTGCAGGCAGCACTCCATGCCGTCGCCGACGCCTTCACCGCCCATGGCTTCGCCGCCCACGCCGAGGCGAGGGGCGACCGGTTGGCGATCATCTCCGAGCAGTGCCCGTTCGGGGCCGCGGCCGTGCAGTACCCCGTGCTTTGTGCCGTCGACCGGGGGATCGTCAAGGGAATGCTGTCGAGCCTGTATGGCGAGACCCTTCCCGAGACGCTGGCGTCACGGCCCCAGGGCGACGCCGCCTGCGCCACCGTCGTTTGAGTCTGTCGGCGGCGCCGAGCACCCGGCACTACCTCGACCACGCTTCGACCTCACCGGCGCGACCCGAAGTCATCGAGGCGATGCTGCCGTGGCTTGCTGGAGCCGCGGACCCGGGGCGAGTGCACACCGAAGGTCGTTTGGCGCGCGCCGCCATCGAGACCGGGCGCAACCAGGTCGCTGCCCTATTGGGCTGCCGCAGTCGTGAGGTGATCTTCACCAGCGGCGCGACCGAGGCGATCACGGCGGCCGTCTGGGGAGCGGCCGAGCGTGGCGATCACATCGTGTCGAGTCCAGTCGAGCACTCGGCGGTACGGGAGGCCTCGGCCCGCCACGACGTAACCGAGGTCGGCGTCGACTCATTGGGACGAGTCGATCCTGCTGAGGTCGCGGCTGCGCTCCGGCCGGGGAGAACGGTGCTCGTGCACGTTCAGCTCGGTAACCACGAGGTTGGGACCTTGCAGCCCGTGGCGGATGTCGTGGCCCGGTGCCACGAATCAGGTGTCCTGGTGCATGTAGACGCCGCCGCGGCCGTAGGCCATGTCCCGATCGACTTCGGATCGTTGGGGGCGGACTTGATGTCGGTCAGCGCTCACAAGTTCGGCGGGCCCCAAGGCACCGGCGCGCTGGTCGTGCGGCGCGGCCTTCGGCTCCGACCGCTGCTGGTGGGTGGCGAGCAGGAGCGAGCGCGGCGCGCCGGGATGGAGAACGTCGCCGGCGTTGTCGGCTTCGGCGCGGCCGCCGAGACTGTCGATGTTGCCGACGAGTCCTCCCGGGAGCGGGCGCAGACGGCGCGGGCACTGACTGCTGCCCTCGAGGTTGACGGGGTCGTTTCCTACGGCGATGTCGAGAATCGGTTGCCGCACTTGGTGTGCCTTGGCGTCGACGGCGTCGAAGCTGAGGCGGTCCTACTCGGTCTGGATCAAGCCGGCATCGCTGCTCATTCCGGCAGCGCGTGCTCATCCGAGTCCTTGCAGCCTTCGCCGGTCCTCGAGGCCATGGGCGTCGAGGCCGAGCGCTCGTTGCGTGTGTCGGTGGGATGGTCGACGACCGATGCCGATGTCGACGCCTTCACCGGCGCGTTTCCGACGGTCGTCAACCGCCTGCGTCAGCTCCGCTGATTGTCGCCCCGTAGGTGGATTTTGGACTTGCAGTACCGTTGCCATTTCGCCCAGAACTGGCAAATAACCACGGTTAGCGCAATCTGAACATGCGGTCCCGCAGCATGCCCGTTGCCTCGTCGGGCAAACTGGCGCGATGCTGACGCGCCGGCAGTGTTTGTTGGCGGGCGGTGGGCTCATTGTCGCGGCTGGGACCGGGGCGGCGTTGGGTACGGAGACGCCGCAGGGACGGCGCGTCCTTCGGCGGCTCGGCGTGATCTCGAGTCCTGATCTAACCGTGCCGGTCGCCCGGGGCATCACGTTCCAGGACGGTGAGCTGGCTTCTCGGTTCGTGCCATCCCCGCCGGGATGGAGGATTGCGATTCCGCCGGCGCAGTTGGGACCGCCCGTGGGCATTGTGTACTGCCTTCACGGCCGAGGCGACGACCAGCGGTTCGTTTTCGACGACGTGCGCCTTCCAGATTTCGTTGTTGCCAGCGGGACTCCGCTGGTGGTGGCTGCTGTCGATGGAGGACCGGACTCCTACTGGCACGAGCGAGCGGACGGCTCGGACGCAATGAAGATGCTCCTTCAGGAGTTCATGCCGATGGTGGAGCAACGGACTGGTCGTCTCGATGCCTCGCTTCTCGGGTGGTCGATGGGTGGCTACGGCGCGCTGCTAGCGGCCGAAACAGCACCGGAGCGCTTCACGGCGGTCCTTGCCGTGAGCCCAGCGCTGTGGACCTCCCCTGGAGACTCAGCGCCGGGCGCGTTCGACGACGCAAACGATTACAGACGCCACGACGTCTTCCCGGGTCGGGACCGGCTCAAAGAGGTCATGGTTCGGGTCGACTGTGGTGAGGACGACCCGTTTCTCGGCGCGTCGAAGCGGTTCGTAGGCGGACTGACCAGTCCCCACACTTCAAGCTTTGGACCCGGAGGTCATGACGTCGGCTACTGGCGATCCGTGGCGCCCGCGCAGTTGGTGACGATCGCAGAGGCGCTTGCCGGGCGGCCGAACTAGTCGCACGCATCCGGGTTAGCCGAGGACGTCTTTGGTCGTCATGCGCGCCCATGCCGCCAGGCCGAAGACTGCGGCCCAACCCACCTGCAGCAGGAGGTTTTCGCCGATGTTTCCCCAGGCCACGGGGCTCCGCATGACGTCGCCGAAGCTGAGCCAGTGATGGGTGAGGAGAAAGGGGTGGATGGCGTGCAGCTGGGGGATGGCGTCGAGTATCTGGCTCGTGATGGCGACGCCGGCGCACGCGGCGATGGCGCCCACCGGTGAGTCGGTCAACGTCGAGATGAAGAGGCCGATGGCGGCAAGGCCCATCATCGACGCGCCCACGATCCCGGCGGCGGCAACGGCGCGCACTATCCCGTCACCCAACGAGATCGACGAGCCCGACAGCGTGGTCACGTCCCCGATGGGAAAGACGATCGACCCGAGCACCAGGCCGGTCACCACGACTGCGGAAGCCGCCGCCAGGCAGAAAACCGAAGCACTGACGAGCTTGGCGACGAGCAGCCGGGTGCGGCTGACGGGGCGAGTCAGCAGGTACCGAAGGGTGCCGAGACTGGCCTCGCCGGCGATCGTGTCACCGGCGACGACCGAGACCGCCAGCGGAAGAAAGAACGGGATGACAACCGTCAGTCCGGCCAAGGCGGCGAAAACGCCGTTGTGGGAGACCTGCGACAAGAAGGTGGGACCGTCGCCGGACTCAGGGCCGCCCGAGAGCTTCACCGCCAGCACCAACAACGAGGGGATCGCGCACAAGCCGATCAGGAGGGCACGGGTGCGGAGCCGTCCGAAGGAGAGCTTCAGCTCACTGAGCAACATCGAAGCCCTCCCCGGTCAGTGAGACGAACAGATCCTCGAGACTCGGCTGTTCGGAAAACAGCGCCCGGACCCGCACGCCCGCGCCGACCAGGGCGGCGGTGATGTCCTCGGGCGCCGCCCCCAACAGCTCGGCGCGCACGATCGGGTAGGAGCCGTCCGCGCCGCCGGGTTCATCCGATGACACCAGGCCGATGCCAGCCACAGTTCGTAGTGTCGCGATGGCGTCGGCCACATCGGGTGTCTCCACCCGCAGCACCGCCCGCTGGGCCGATCTGAGTTCGGCCATGGTGCCCTGGGCGACCGAGCGCCCGGCGAACACGACGGCGGCGTGGGTGCAGACCTGCTCGATCTCCGACAGCAGATGACTCGAGAGAAACACGGTGATTCCGTCAGCAGCCAGCTTGCGGATGAGGTGGCGCACCTCGCGGGTGCCCTGGGGGTCGAGGCCGTTGGTGGGCTCGTCGAGGATGAGGAGCTCGACGGGGCGCACCAGGGTGCGGGCCAGGGCCAGCCGTTGGCCCATGCCCTGCGAGTAGGCCCGTACCTTCTTGTCGGCCGCAGCGGTGAGGCCGACCCGGGCCAGGGCATCGTCGATCCGTGCTGCGCGGTCGGCTCGGGACGAGCCGGGGCCGACCGCGTCGAAGCGGTGAAGGTTCTCCCTCCCGGAGAGATAGGGATAGAACGCCGGACCTTCGACGACAGATCCGACCGCGGGTAGGACGTCGTTGGCCTGCCCCGGCACGTCGCCACCTAAAAGCCGCACCCGACCCGCCGATGGGTATGCGAGTCCCAAGATCATGCGGATCGTTGTCGTCTTGCCGGACCCGTTCGGCCCCAGGAATCCATAGACCGAACCCTCGGGAACAGCAAGGTCGAGTCCGTCGACGACGGCGCGGCCGCCGAAGCGCTTGGTCAAACCCGTTGTCTCGATGGCGAGTCCGTTCAGGGCCCTTGCCGGGCCCGGCCGGACGGACTCAGCGATCGCGGTCAGGCCGCAGCCTCGAGCGCGCCCTGAGTGACCGGGCCGAGCAGCACCCGGCCGTCGTCGAGGAACAAGACATTGAGAAGGGCGGTGTGGAGGAGCTTGCCGCCACTGACGGGCTTTGCCAGTCGCTTCACCATGTCGAGGGTCTCATCGTCGCTGGGGCCCGTCGGGCCGTTCGGGGTCACGATGACGATCGTGTCCCAGGCATCGCCCTTGGTCTGAACATCGGGCTCGGCCGCCGCCGCTTCCGCGCCGGCGACGCCGGTCGGTGCCGGGCCGGTTGCGTCGGCGGCGTCGTCGTGCCGGCGGCGGCGGTGGTCGTCTCCGTCGCCTTGGGGCAGCAAGAGCTCCTCGGGTGAACTGGCCTCCCGCACTTCCGCTCCGGCAGGAGGCGTGAAGGCGAACGTGTCGTCACCGGGAACGGAGAAGTCGATCGAGGTGAAGCCGAGCTCGAGTGCAGGCGTTCCTGAATCTCGCGTCAGCACCTGCACCCGCAGCGGCAGGCCGGTCTCGGAATCGACGGCGACCACCACGTCGGCGACGAGGCTGATGTCAGAACGGGGAGCCAGCACGAGCTCATAGGCCGAGCGGCCCGCGACCGTAGCCGTGTCACGTACGAAGACCCGGGTCGTGGGATCGACGGACGCGAGCAGCTCGTTGGCGAGTGCTTCCGGTGTGGGTTCGACGGCGGTGGGGTCACGAGCGGGCTCAGCATCGTGGTGCGCGCCGTGCCCGGTCTGGTCAAGGGCGAGGTGTGTGGCCTTCTGGCCCTCGCTCTCCCAGAGCCAGACGTCGTTGCCGTTGTGGATGATGTCGGACTCAGCCATCTGGGTGGGGAAGGCGACCCGCATTTTGTCTCCAGCGACCCACACCTTGGCTGTGTGGTCACCGGCGAGCAGGCTAGGTACCAGTCCGCCTCCCATCGGAAGGCCAGCCTGGCCGAGGTCAGGAAGGCCCAAGTTGGTCTTGAGGGTGAGCGTGCCCGAAAGGCCGGGGACGTTGGCGTTCTTCACCTTCAGAAGAAGGTCTTGGGGTGACACGGCTGGGAGGGAGGGCGGTGGGGCTTGGGCGCTCGCGAGCGTCGGGACGATCGAGATGACGCCGACCAGGATCGCGGCGAGTACCGGCGGCACCAGCCAGCGAAGTCGGGTCGGGCGTGCTGGGGTCTGTGTTGCAGCGGAAGATCTCATGGCCCTAGTGGACCACAACCACAATGAGAACAGGCTCAGTGTCGCCTAAGAAGTTCTACAGATTGCCGCTGCATTGCGCCCAGAGGCGGCGCGACGGGCCGGAAACGGCAACGATGTGGTCCATGAGGATCCTCGTGGTCGACGATGAGCCCGCGGTTCGGACGTCGCTGCAACGCACCCTCGTGCAGGCGGGCTACGACGTCGCCCTCGCCTCCGACGGACGGGAGGCGCTGGCGGCGATCGGCGACGACGGCCCCGATGCTGTAGTTCTCGACGTGATGATGCCTGGCCTCGACGGCATCGAGGTGACGAGGCGGCTGCGTCGAATGGGCGACCAGACGCCGCTCCTTCTGTTGACGGCGCGCCAGGGGGTCTCCGACAGAGTGGCGGGGCTTGACGCCGGCGCGGACGACTACCTCACCAAGCCCTTCGCGCTGGAGGAGCTGCTGGCTCGCGTACGCGCCTTGTTGCGGCGGTCAGCCGGGGATGCGCCCGGTGAGCTAGAGATCGAGGATCTGGCAATTGACCTCGTTGCGCACCGGGCGATGCGTGGGGATAGACCGCTCGAGCTGACCCGAACCGAGTTTTCACTGCTCGAGTTGCTGATGCGCAACCCCGGACGCGTTCTCAGTCGGTCGATGATCTATGAGCAGGTATGGGGCTTTGACTTCGGGCCGTCGTCGAACTCACTCGATGTGTACATCGGCTACCTGCGTCGGAAAACGGAAGCCGGGGGAGAGCCCCGGCTCGTCCAAACGGTGCGAGGTGTCGGTTTCGTTCTCCGGCGCGAGTGAGTCACCGAGGGTGGAATGAGTTTTCGTAACCGGCTCACGCTGGTGGCGGCGGGTTCAGTTGCTGTCGCGCTCGTGATCGCTTCCATCGTCGTGTACACCTCGGTCGCTTCCAACCTCCGCTCGCAGGTGGACGACAACCTCAGACGTCAGGTGCTTTCCCTTGCGGCCGCACGGGACACCCGCGCGCCGGCGATAGGCAATGACACAGTCGGCGACGGACAAATCGTGGGCTCGGACGGCAAGGTCACTCCCGTGCGTCCCGACAGCCTCACCCTGCCGTTCATCGCCGAGGCGCGCCGTGTCGCCGAGAGTAAGCGGGATTCGTTCCTCCGTGACATCCATGTTGGCCACCGCCATCTACGGATGCTCGTTGCTTCGCTCGATGATGGTCGCGCGGCGCAGTTGGCATTACCCCTCGATCGTGTCGATGACGTTCTCGACCGCCTGCTCGTCGTCCTGCTCGTGATGACAGTGGCGGGCATCGGCATTGCCTTCATTGCGGGACGCTTCGTTGCCCAGACCGGCCTCCGGCCGGTTCAGCGGCTACGCGCCGCCACCCGTGAGGTGACCGTTTCAAGGCGCGCCGGAGCCAGGATACCCATCGAGGGAAACGACGAACTCGCCGACCTGGCTTCGAGCTTCAACGAAATGCTGAACGCTCTCGAACGGTCGATCAGTTCGCAGCAGGCTCTGGTCGCCGATGCGTCACATGAGCTGCGAACCCCGATCACCACGCTGCGGACCAACGTGGAGTTCCTCCTCCGCGAACCTGGTCTGGCGGATTACGTACCGCTGCTGACAGAGGTGCGCGACGAGCTCGAGGATCTCGGCGCGCTGGTGACGGATCTCGTCGAGTTGGCGCGGGACGAACAGTCGGCCGAGCAGCCCAGCGAGGTCAGCATCGACGAGATCGTCACGGTGGTTGTCGGCCGGGCCAGGCGCCGGGCGCCGGGACTTCAGTTCGTCACTGACGTGCAGCCGTTCGTCGTCAGCGGATCGTCTGAGCGCTTGGAGAGGGCCGTGGCCAACATCATCGACAATGCGGTGAAGTGGAGCCCCGACGGCGGCCAGGTCGAGGTGACAGTCACCGCCGGCGAGATCATCGTGCGCGATCACGGGCCGGGAATCGACACCGGCGACCTCCCGCACATCTTCGACCGCTTCTATCGGTCCGGCGCGGCCCGGGGACTACCTGGCTCGGGTCTCGGCCTGGCGATCGTGCGCCAGGTGGCCGATTCCCACGGCGGATCAGTGGTGGCCGAGCGCGCCCCGGGCGGCGGCACCAGGGTTAGGCTCCGCTTACCCGAAGCGGACCCGGCGCGGGGCGGGTAGCGCCAATGGTCGGCTCAACCTTCTGAGCTCGCGTCCTTGGCACTCACCTGGCGTCGGCGCCGACGTGTCCAGCTCGCGGCGGTCGCTCCGCCAGCGACCACGACCGCGCCTCCGACCGCCCAGGGCAGCCATCCGCTGTCCGTCGCCGCTGGCGAGCTATTCGCCGGTGCCGGCATCGGGGGAGCGGCCAACACCGTCGGGGTCCTCGGACCATTGGGGCCGACCGCACCGCAGCGCGACTGCGCCTGCACGAGTTCACCGACGGCAATGGGGCCGAGGGCGTACATATGGATCGCGTTCA
>DATLEI010000010.1:0-2261 GCA_035525375.1 Acidimicrobiales bacterium | reverse complement strand
GATCGTCCTTGAGGAGATAGACGCCCGGGTTCTTGGGCAGCTTGGCGAGCGTCGCCGCTAGTTGAGGGGTCATCCGTTCCGATCGTAGCGGGCAAAGAGAAGCGGCCCCGCCTTTCGACGGGGCCGCTCTCACGACGTTCGAATGGTGGGCGACGGGTCGATCAGCCGCCGGGGATTCTGATCAGCAGGAGCTGACCACCCTCGCGCTTGTAGGTCCAATCGGGGCCTGTGCTAGCGGTGTCGATGTTTGGGCCGGGCTGAGTGTGGGTGAACAGGGTGTGGGCTTGAACGTCAATCATGAAGTAGCCGGGACCGAACCACTTCGACACATCGACGATGCCGCTGGCCTCCCATGCGCCCATGTTGCCCGCCACCGCCGCCGAGTCGACGTCCGTCGGACCTTCATCGGCCGTCTGATCGACCTCCAGCACGGGCGTCAAGGCCGTCGTGGTCAGGTTGTACTGCCACACGCGGGCGTTCGCGCCCAGCGGATCGCCAGGGGCGAACTGCTGGCTGCTGCCCGTGTCTTCGGTGATGTACAGCCCGTTCCTGGTGGTCTCGAGATTGTCTGGCTGGCGAACCTCGGTAAGGGTCTTGACCGCTGAGTCATCGCCTTCGACGAGGATCGAGAGCGAGGTCACGACCGTCGGATTGTTTGGATCAAAGACCATCTTCCAAATTCGACCGTTGGTCGAGACGCCGGGGCCGGGGGCACTGGTCGAGCCTCGGCCGGAGTCGGCGAGGTAGACGGTATTGCCCATGTTGGGTCGCTTGTCGTAGGCCATGTCCTCGATGCGGACGAACTGGAATACGTTGTTGAGGTCGCTCCAGTGCTCGAGGATCCACTGAGGGCCGTCGACCGGGGTCGAGGTCCCAGCGGAATTCGTCATCTCCCCGGCGACGGGCGCGGGATATGGGCCACCGACTGACACCGGCACCTCGGACGCAACCATGTCGGTTCCGTCGGGGTTGAGTCCAGTGGCGATTTCCTTCGGCACCGGGATGTACGTGCCGCTGATCGACATCGTCGATCCGACCGGAAAGTCGTAGTAATCGTTGATTGCCGGGTCATCGGCGACGAACGCATACAGGGTGCCCGTGTCGTTCATGACCGCTGCCCGGTTGTTGGCGATGTACGAGTACACCTGCGAGTGCGGCGGGTTGGTCGTGAATGTGTCGTCGCCCGAAAGCACGACCGGCTTGCCGAAGCCCTTGAGCGCAAGTGAGTTCTCATGGTTGTGGCGACCCATGCCGTAGATGGGCTTGGTCACGCCATTGGTCAGGTCGCGGGCCACCACGTAGCCAATTTGCCGGGCGGAATTGTCGCCTACCGTTGCCGGCCACTGGAGCCCAGCCTTGTTGACCCAGTCCGTGCCCTCCTCATTGGTGAAGAGGATGGGCCGATCGAACCCGTTCACTCCCCGCGCGAGGTAGTTGGAGCACAGGCGGTGGAAGTTGTTCGCGTGGTGAATTACGTACCGGGCGCGGATCACGTCGCGGTTGCTGCGCTTGACTCGAAGGACGCTGACCAGCGAGTCACTGAAGTCGTTCAGGTTGCTCGCCGACGGTGGATTGCTATAAGGGAACGGCACCGTCGACGTTTCGTGGTTGACCAGGAGGTCGAGCGTCGTGCTGTTACGGGCAATGACGGAAATACCGTCCGGAAGCGCCTCGAACAGGTAGTTGCCGACCTGATCGCCGACCGTGAGGATGGGCTCCACGGTCCCACCCGCGAGGTTCGTCAGCATCGGTGGCTGACTGGTCTGGAACGGGCTGAAAGTATTGCCCGCGTTGACTGGTGTGGCCGAGACTGCCATCACCGATAAGAGCGCTAGGACCGTGAGCAGGCGCCCCCTGCGCCGCGACACTGTCGAGGCCATATGCCTCCAACCTCCTCCTACGGCGCGCCCGGGTCGATCCCGCGATAGCTTGGTGCGAACCGTCTGAGCCGGCCGCGCGTCGCTGCCTATTGTCGGCCTGAATGCAACCTTTTCAACGGCCTTTCGGCAGGATGGTCGGGCGATTTTTGCGCCGAAGCAACACATAGGCCGCCGCTCCCAGCGCGCCGAAGGTAAGGGCGCCGAGCACGACCACAGACGGGTCGGCGTACCACGGCACCGTGCCCGGTGGCGCGGCGGGCGTAGCCGGATTGCGCTCACCCACGAGCACCCACGTCATCGCGCTCGTCCCGTCGGAGGATGTGCCAACGAGCTCCGCATAACCGGTAGGGAAGTCGGCGGGCACCGCCATCGTCAAGGTGA
>DATLEI010000025.1:0-16848 GCA_035525375.1 Acidimicrobiales bacterium | reverse complement strand
CCCGCGGCGACGCCGAGACTGCACCATGTTGTAGCTCCTGTCTTCCCGTACGCGAGGTCTAGTGCTGCTCGTAGGCAGTCTCGCGGCTCGGGGACGGCCTTACATCGGCCATATGGCCTATATCAGCGCCGAATCCGAATTTGTTACAGCCAGCCGGCGTCGTTGAGGAGCGGTGCGAAGAGCTTGACCTCGGGCGGGGCGGACGCGCCGGCGGGGCGGCACTGGGCCAGCACCCGCGCCGCCACTGCGGCCACATCGGGCGTCTTCTCGCCCGCCTTGCCGAGCACCTTCCAGCCCGCCAGCCAGCGTTCGGGGGTCGAGTTGGCGGCGACCGCCGCGGCCACGGAGGACAGCACCGCGTAAGCCCGGTCGCCGCGGTCGGGCACCTCGAAGGCGTCAGGGTTGGCCAGCACGTCTTCAGGGTCGGGAAGATCCATCTCCATGTGCCACATGAGCAGTTCGACCCCCGCGCCCTCGCCGACCGAACCGGTCACGAGCGCGGTTTCGGCCTCCGTCGACGCGCCGACCGCTAAGGCCGCGGTCCAAAGCCGGGTGGCCATCTCCCAGGTGCGAGGACTCGGCCAACCCCGCCCGGCGCGCGCCGCATCGGTAGGAAGGGCACAGGCGAGACCAGGACGAACGGTGATGAAGGCCGACACAAGCCCCCGCATCCTCGGCAGCCCGCCCTCCCAGTCTTCGGGAAGCTTGGGAACGACCGGTGGCTCCCATCCCCCGGCCAGACCCTGGGCGAAGGCGGCAGGCTCGACGGTCCAGTCGAGATGGCAGAAGCGGTTGGCGAGGGGCGCCGAAAGGTCCCAGCCATCGGCGGCCTGCTCGGGTGGATTGGCGGCCGCGACGACCACTACGTCGTCAGGCAGCTCCAAGTCTCCGACAACCCGCTCGAGGACGACTCGCAGCAACGCCGCCTGTACCGCGGGTGGCGCGGTCGAGATCTCGTCGAGGAAGAGGATCCCCCGGCCGGACTCGGCCAGGCGCTGCGCCCATCGTGGTGGCGCCATATCGACCTGCGATTCGCGCACGACGGGTAACCCCGAGAAGTCGGATGGCTCGCGGATGGCGGCGATGACCGTTTCGCACGGCCAACCCATCTCGTCGGCCATGGCTCGTATGGCCGAGGTCTTCCCGGTGCCCGGCGCGCCCCAGAGGAGGACGGGGATGCCGGCGGCCACCGCTATCCCAAGAGCCTCGACAGTGCTGTCCTGGCTGGGCACGCCCGCACCGTAGCCCTCGCGCAAGTGCCGGTAGGATCGGGCAGATGGATCTGACTCCTTCCGGGCTCATGGCGCGCGCTCGCACGCCGGGCGGGAAGAAGCTGATCCGTTACACGATGGTGTCGGGCGTATCGGTCATCGTGTTCGAGGTGCTGTTGTTCGTCACGTTCGGCCTCCTGCACTGGACCGTCACCTGGGCCAACGTTTTCGCGGTGTCGGTTTCGGCAATCCCGTCCTACTACCTCAACCGGAAGTGGGCCTGGGGGAAGCACGGCCGCTCCCATTTCATGAAGGAAGTCGTCCCCTTCTGGGGCATGGCATTGCTTGGGCTGGTTTTCTCGACCATCACCGCCGACCTCGCCAAGGATTGGGCTGACGAGATCACCGAGAATCACCTCCTGCGGACGTTCATCGTCATGATGGGCACCCTCGCCGCGTTTGGTGTCTTGTGGGTCGGAAAGTTCTTCGTGCTCAACAAGGTGCTGTTCGTCCATTCCGAGCACGAGCAGCCGAAGGTTTCCACGTAGCTCGTGGGGGCTGACGAAGGACCCGGCGCGTGCCGGCTTGCGATCGCGGCGATCACACCACCCGACGCAATCGCCGCCGCTGAAGCCGCGGCCCACCATGGCCGTCTGACCAAGCCTCCGGGATCACTCGGCGCACTGGAAGCGGCCGGCGCGCAGCTTGCCGGCATCGCCGCCACGTCACCGCCCCCGGTCCCGTCGCCAGCTGTCGTCGCGGTGTTCGCCGCGGATCACGGCGTTCAGGCCGAAGGGGTCACGCCCTGGCCTCAGGACGTGACCGCGCAGATGGTGGCCAACTTCTGTTCCGGCGGCGCGGCCATCAACGTCTTGGCCCGCCACGCCGGGGCCAGTGTGCTCGTAGTCGACGTCGGAGTGGCTACAACCCTTGAGCCCGCGCCGGGGCTCCTACTGAGAAAAGTGCGGGCGGGAACGGCGAACCTCGCAGTCGAACCGGCGATGTCGCGCGCCGAGGCCCGGCGCGCCCTCGACGTGGGGGCGGACGTGGCAGCAACGGCCGTCGAGGAGGGCGCCCGGTGCCTGGTCACGGGAGAGATGGGGATCGGGAACACGACCGCGTCAGCTGCCCTGATCGCGGCGTTCACCGGCCGCGCCTCGGCCGAGGTGACCGGGCGGGGAACAGGTATCGACCACGCCACCCTGGCCCGCAAGACCGAGGTCGTCGGCCAGGCACTCCTCCGACTGCGGGCCGCGCCCGACGGCGAGGCCGACGAGGCCGACCCCATGGCAGTGCTGGCATCCGTCGGGGGCCTCGAGATTGCCGCGCTGGCCGGCTTCATCGTCGGCGGGGCTGCGGCGCGGGTGCCGGTCGTGGTCGACGGCGTGATCGCGCTGGCCGGGCTCCTCACAGCCGTTCAGCTCGCGCCGGAAGCGCTGTCGTATTGCTTCGCCGGCCACCGTTCGACGGAGCCCGGCGCGTCTGTGGTGCTCGAGCACCTCGGCCTGGAGCCCCTTCTCGACCTCGGCATGCGCCTGGGTGAAGGCAGCGGCGCGTGCCTCGCGCTCCCAATCGTGCAAGCAGCGGCCAAGATCCTCCAGGAGATGGCCACCTTCGACGCGGCCGGGGTCACCCACAAGGATGAGGCTCGTCCGTGAGGCGGCCGGCGTTCATATTGGGCGTGTGCGTGCTGATGGCATCCCTTGTGGCCTGTTCCGGGGGATCAGACGGGGGATCCGGTTCCGAAAGCGCCAAGACCGACCTGTCCGCGTCCGTGGCGAGCTACGACCTGGCCGTCGGGCCACCGAGCCGGATCACGGTCGGCCTCCAGACCGAGGACACGGGTGTGGGCTCCAAGCTCATTTCCTATGGAACCGTCGCCCTCCGCTTCAGCTACTTGGGCACGCGTGAGCAGCCCACGGCATCGACAGTCTTCGGCCAGCCGGTCACCGCCAACTTCCTCCCGCTGCCCGCCTCACCAATGCCTTCGCCACCGCCCGCACAACCACGAATCGTTCCCTCGACCGAGGCACGGGGCGTCTACGCGACAGAGGCCGCGTTCGACAAAGCGGGGTTCTGGGGCGTCCAGGTCGAAGCCGAGATCGACGGAACCACCCACCGGGGGAGGAGCATCTTCCCGGTTGAGGCCCAGCACAAGGTCCCCGCTCCCGGTGATCCTGCGCCCGCCACCAAGACGCTCACCGTCTCTTCCACGGACGTGCCCAAGGCGGCCATCGACTCGCGCGCCGGCGACAGCGGCGAGATTCCCGACCCCGAGCTCCACCAGAAGATGCTCGCAGACTCACTCGCTGCCGGCCGGCCGGCTGTCGTCGTTTTCTCGACTCCCGTCTTCTGCGTGAGCCAGTTCTGCGGACCGGTGACCGACATGGTCGACGAACTGTCCCGCACCTACTCCGACCGCGCCGACTTCATCCATGTGGAGGTCTGGAAGGACGGCCAGAAGCGCGAGGTCAACGACGCCATGAAGGAATGGAAGATGGAGACGGAGCCGTGGGTCTTCCTCATCGGCGCCGACGGCAAGATCGTGCTGCGACTCGACAATGTGGCCACCCGAGCCGAGCTCGAGCCCTACCTCCAGCAGCTACCGATCATCGCGCCCCAAGCTTGAGGTTTCTCGGGGCCCCCAGGTAGCGTGCCCTTCGGCGTGCCGAACCCGGCGCGGCGGAGGAGGCTACGGATGCGCAGGAAGAGTTCTCGCTGGATCGTCACACTGGGATTGTCTGTTCTGGTCGCCATGGGCCTTGCTGCCTGTAGTGACGACAAGGACGAGAAGGCCGAGTCGACCGATACGACGACGGCAGTGAAGGGCTCGCCGACCATCGACATCACCATGGCCGACTACTCCTACACGGTCAGCGGCCCGATGACGGCTGGCGGCACCATGAAGATTTCCAACAAGGGCCAGGAGTTCCACATGATGGGCGTGGGCAAGTTCAAGTCAGGAAAGACCCTCGCCGATCTCCAGACCGCGCTGCAGAATGCCGGTCCGCCCGGGGGCGGTGGCGAGGGCGAGGAAACGACCACCTCGGCCGCCCGAGCGACGACGACCTCGGCTGCGGGCCCGAGTACTACCTCGGCCCAGGGACGCGAGGGCGAAGAGGGTGAGGAAGGCGGAGACCCGACAGCCGAGGTCCTCGACGAGCTCGGTCTTCCCGGGAACTTCATGGGACCCGGCCAGTCTGCCGATCTGACCGTCCCGAGCCTGGGGGCAGGCACGTACGCCCTGGTCTGCTTCATTCCGACCGAGGGTGAGGGAATGCCCCACTTCGCCAAGGGCATGCTCAACCAGTTCGAGATCGTCGAGGGCACGGTGCCTGCGCCGACGTCAAGCGCTACCTACAAGGTCGCCCCCGGCAAGGCGATCGAAGGACCGGCCACGCTGACGCCTGGGCGGCACACGCTGAAGTTCGAAGCCGCAAGTGGCAGCGAGAACCTGGAGCCCGGACTCGCGAAACTCGATCCAGGGACGACCTGGGAGCAAGTTGACGAAGCGTTCATCAAGATCTTCGGCGAAGGCGAAAGCGACGAGGACGCGCCCCCGCCGCCGAAGGGAGCGGCCAGCCAGGTGCCCGCCAAAATCGTCTTCGGCGCCTTCGACTTGGAAGCCATCACGACCTATTACCTAGCCACAGATTTCAGCGCCGGCGACTACATAATCAATGCCGCCGACACCGACGTTGACGACCGGCCGAAACCTGACAAAGAAGTCATCAACATCAAGGTGGGCTGATCGCCTCGGTTCAGCCCTCGATTCGCGAGCGCTACTTCCTACAGCTGGCGATGAACGCACCGCCGAATTGAGTACTTCTCCGGCACCCGGGTAGGTTCGTCCTCGGCGCGCCGGCGGTCGGGGCGCGAGGAGGCATCACATGCGGGCAGGAAGCTCTCGTTGGACGGTTGCAGTCGCGCTGTCGTTGCTGGTCGCCGTGGGCCTGACGGCGTGCAGCGACGACAAGGACGAGAAGGCCGAGTCGACCGACACGACAACGGCGGTGAAGGGCTCGCCGACCATGTCGGTCGACATGACCGACTACGCCTACACAGTGAGTGGGCCGTTGACGGTGGGCGGCACGATAAAGATCGCCAACAAGGGCAAGGAATTCCACATGATGTCGGTGGGCAAGCTGAAGCCTGGCAAGACGCTCGCCGACTTCCAGACAGCCCTCCAGAACGCCGACCCCAACGCGAAAGAGGACCCGACTGCGGCGCTCGTCGAGCAGATGGGCCTGCCGGGCAACTTCATGGGGCCGGGCCAGTCCGCCGATCTCACCGTGCCGAGCCTCGCGGCCGGCACCTACGCCATGTCGTGCTTCGTGCCGACCGAGGGCGAGGGCACGCCGCACTTCGCCAAGGGAATGATCAGCGAGTTCACCGTGGTCGATGGGTCGAAGCCCGCGGCACCGACCGCTGACGCCACCTACAAGATTGCGACGGGCAAGGCCATCGAAGGGCCGGCGACCCTCACCGCTGGTAGCCACACCTTGAAGTTCGAGGCCGCCAGCGGCAGCGAGCAACTCGAACCCGGCATCGCCAAGCTGAATGCCGGCACGACAATCGAGCAGTTCATCGACACGTTCCAGGTGTTCGGGGGCGAGACGCCGCCGCCGGCGAACTTCGCCTCCCAGGTGCCAGGCGAGTTGGTCTTCGTCGCCTTCGATCTCGGCAAGATCACCGAGTTCTATTTGAAGGTGAACGTAACGGCCGGTAATTACGCCATCGACGCCGCCGACACGGATGCCCCCAACGTCCCGACCCCGCACAAGGAAGTTCTCAACATCACGGTGAGCTGACCGCGCTGGGCGGGGTCAGCCGATCTCGACGGGGGTGCCGGTACGCACCATCGACGCCAGCTGGGTGATCTCGTCATTACCCATCCGCACGCAGCCATGACTCGCCGGGGCCCCAATTCTCCCCGGTGAGTTCGTTCCGTGAATGGCGATCTGCCCGTTGCCACTGCCGAAGCTGGTCAGCACATTTGAGAACCCGGCAACGCTGAGTTGATACGGCCCATACGGTCCCGTCGGATCGCTGACCTGCACCATACCGTCGAGGAAGAACGCACCGGTCGGCGTGGGCGTGCCCGCCAGCCCAGTGGCCACGTCGGCGTCGAAGACTCGCTCGGCTCCCCGATACGCGGTCAGATGCTGGGCGTTCACGTCGACCACGATGCGGTATTGGGCCTGCCGGAGAGTGACGTCCGACAGCTTGATCCACGCGGTCGCCATATTCGGTCGCACTGGCACCTGCACCTCGAGCCAGTCGCCCATTTGTCGCTGGACAAGGAAGACGAGGGGTAAGCCCTCTCGGGTCGGGTTGCGCAGCGAGTCGGGAGCCTCTGCCTGGCCCGGGTCCTCATAGATGGGCACCCGGCTCACGGCGGCGTCGGCCACCGTCGCCGGCGACGCCACCGGACGGGCCACGCCGTAGCGGAATGGGCGACCCTCCGACCCCTCCCCGGTCTGACTTGGCGGCTCCGTGACAGGCGGAGGCGGGGCGGTCGTTGACGGAGGTGCGGACGTCGTCGGGCGCGCCGCGGTAGCAATCACCGCTCCAGCCTGGTCGTCACCCGAGATCCTGACCTGGAGCCACACTGCGGTAGCGAGGAGAGCGATGACGACGAAGACCCCAACGGCGACGCCGCGAGTCCTCCTCCGCCGAACGGAGCGCATGGCTGAAGCGTACCGGGCCTGACCACTGATCGGGATAGCCCCTCAGGTACATTTTCCCGAACGCTCGGGGGTGAACGTTGGCTCGGTACGACCTGGTGATCGTCGGGATGGGTTCGGGCGGAATGGTCGCCGCCGAGTTCGCAGCAACGATCGGTGTGCGGGTGGCGGTCGTGGAGAAGGGTCGGGTGGGTGGCGACTGCCTATGGACGGGGTGTGTCCCGAGCAAGGCGCTGCTGGCATCAGCCAAGGCAGCCCACACCATGAGAATCGCCGATAGGTACGGCCTGCCATCGGTTGATCCCGAGATCGACACGTCCCTCGTCTGGAAACGGATCCGCGCCATCCAGCAGGACGTCGCGTCCACCGACGACGACCCGGAGCGCTACCGGGCCATGGGCGTGGAGATCATCCGGGGCACAGCGCGCGTCGTCGCGCCTAACAGCGTCGAGGTCACCGGGGCAGCGAGCGCCAACGGCGAGCCACTTCTGCTCGAAACCCGCTTCGTGTTGCTCTGCGCCGGCAGCCGTCCGGCGACGCCTGCGATCGACGGCCTTCGGGAGGCCGGATTCTTGACCAGCGAGAACGTCTTCGAGCTCGAGCGTGCCCCACGCCGGGTGATCATGATCGGCGGAGGCCCTATCGCCATCGAGATGGCCCAGGGGTTCGCACGACTCGGCGTCGAGGTGACCGTCCTGCAGAAGGGGCCGGGGATTCTGCCGCGTGACGAGCCCGAGCTGGTGGCGACGCTCACCCGGCTCATCCGGGAGGACCACGTCGATCTACATCTGAACGTAGAAACCGAGCGCGTCGCGGTCACCGACGACGGTCGCAAGGTCGTCTACGGGAGCGAGGACGGTGAACCGGCTCGATGGGAGGCCGACGATCTATTGGTGGCAGTAGGCCGGCGCCCCAATGTCGAGGGACTCGGGCTCGAGGAGCTCGGCGTCGTCGTCACCCGCCGGGGTGTGGACGTCGACGACCGCATGCGCACCGGCGTGCCCTCGGTCTACGCCGCCGGCGACCTCGCTGGCCGTTACCTCTTCACCCATTCCGCGGGCTACGAGGCGGTGCGCGCCGTCCGCGACATGTTCTTCCCCGGCAAAGGCAAGGTCACCGACTTCGTGCCGTGGTGCACCTTCACCGATCCCGAGCTGGCCCACGCCGGCCTCACGATTGCCGAAGCCGAGGAGCGCCACGGCAACGACGTCGACATCTGGCGCCAAGAGCTGACCCACTCCGACCGGGCGCGCGCCGACGGGGCGACCGATGGAGCAATCATCGTCGTGACCGCGGGTAAGAAAGTGGTCGGCGCCCACATCCTGGCGCCCGGCGCGGGCGAGATGATCCAGGAACTGGCTCTGGCGATAAATGAGGGCCTGAGGTTCTCCGATGTGGCCAGCCTCATCCACGTCTATCCGACGTTGTCGACCGGGATCGGCCAGCTGGCGGCCGAAGCGGCCTTCGAAGGGGCCAAACGGCTCCGCTGGCTCGTGCGCAAAGAGCGCCAGTAGGCCGCCGTCGGGGAAGCCGGGTCAGTCGTCCTTCTTGCCCTTGCCTCTGCCCTCGTTGTCCGCCGGCGGGATCGGCGCCGGCGCCACGGTCGTGGCCACGGCGTTGTAGGCGGTCAGGTTGACTCCTGGCACCTGCTTCACGAGGTCGACGGCGGCCGCCGTCGCCGAATCGGACAGGAGCCCCGTTCGGTTCCACACCGGGACCACGGCGAGCAGGGCGGTCGCGCCGGAACCGCCGTCTCCCGCCGCGACGGCGTCGGCAATCTGGTTCAGCCTGGCCGCGACCTGCGGGCCCAAAGACCCGTCGGCGGCGGAGGTGGCGGCGGCACGCTCTCGCAACGCCTCGGCCAGGCTCTGCTCCGAAGAGACTGACGTCGTCGGCGAGGTGCTCGTCGACGACGCTCCAGCGACCTGCGGCGAGTCACTCGAGCCGCCACCACTGCCGACGCCGGCGAGAAGAACGATCGCGAGCAGGGCGCCGAGCCCAGCCACGATCACACCGGCGATCGGTAACCGGCGCCGGTCGGGCGCTGGCCCGGTGGCAGCAACAACCGGTGGCAGGTCGAGGATGGCAGTGTCCCCCGCACGGAGATCGACGGTGTCGGTGGCGCCGACGACGGGAGCAGCAGAAATGGCTACGGCCATCTCCGCCGTGGACGAGAAACGGCGCGCCGGGTCCGCTGCCATCGCCCGCTCAACGGTGGCGGCCAGTGCGGGGTCGACATCGGGACTGGTCTCGCGCAACGGAGGGAACACGCCGTTGGTAATGGCTTGCGCCGTTGCTATTGGAGTCGCGCCGTCGAACGGCTTCACCCCGCTCAGGGCCTCATAGAGCACGATGCCGAGGGCATAGATGTCGGACTGGGCCGTTGCTGGCGCGCCGGCGAGACGCTCCGGCGCGAGGTAGGCGGGCGTACCCAGGAGCTGGCCGGTACCGGTGAGGTCGGCCGCCCCTGCGTCGTTCTCGACGCTCTTGGCGATGCCGAAGTCGGCCACCTTCGCTTGTCCGTCGGCGGCCATGAGGATGTTGCCCGGCTTCACGTCCCGATGGGCGAGACCGGTGGCGTGCGCGGCGCCGAGTGCACCGAGCACCTCACCCGCGATCTGCTTAACGTCGGAGGGGGCGACCGGCCCCGCCGCGATGCGGTCGGCAAGGGTCTCGCCGGGCAAGCGCTCCATGACGATGTAGGGGACGCCGTCCTCCTCACCGGTGTCGAACACGGCAACCGCGTTGGGATGCGACAACGACGCCGCCGCCCGCGCCTCCGCCTCGAACCGAGTGCGGAGATCAGGTCGGGCTGAGATCTCCGGACGCAAGAGCTTGATGGCCACGGGCCGGTCCAGCCGGCGATCGACGCCAGCGAACACCTCCGCCATCCCACCGCGTCCGAGGAGCTCGCCGACCTCATAGCGGCCGGCGATAACAGTCACTGGCGCGCCGGCTCAGCTCTGCTGGTCGAGCAGCTCGAGCATCCGCTCCGGAGGACGGGCAACGACGGCGCGCTCCCCGACGATCACGATCGGGCGTTGGATCAGGATCGGGTTCTTGGTCATGGCGTCGAGCAAATCATCGCGTGGCGCCGACGCCAGACCCAGCTCGTCGTAGACGGGCTCCTTCTCCCGGATGATCGTGCGCGGGTCGTCGGTGCCGAGCATTCCCATCACCCGCTCGAGCTCCTCTTTCGACGGCGCGTTCTCGAGATAGCGCACGTAGTCGGCGTCGATGCCCCGTTCCTGGAGCAGACCCTGGGTCGTCTGGCAATTCGTGCAATCGGGCTTGAAGTACACAGACACTTCCATGGCCTGAAATTGTAGAGGGCATGACAGATGGTGTTGCACTCGTCACCGGCGGCTCAGGATTCGTCGGATCGCATCTGGTGCCGGCGCTCATCGAGGCCGGTTGGGAGGTGCGGTCGGTTGGCCGTCACGATCGGCCGGAGTGGTTGCCGGCGGAGGTCGACTGGCGAATCGCCGACTTGGCTGACGAGAGCGCAGAGCTCGCCGCCCTGGTCGAGGGGATATCGCACGTCTTCCACCTGGCCGGAGCCTCGAGCTCAAAGTCGTCGCAGGAGGAGATGGAGCGATCGAACGTGGGCGGCACCCGCCGGTTGGTCGCCGCCAGTGAGCACGCGGGGATCAAACGATTCCTCCACATGAGCTCAACGTCGATCTACGGGGAGGAGGTGCAGTTGCCCCTTCCCGTGCGGGAGGACGTGCAGCCGCAACCAAGCCGCGGATACGGGAAGGCCAAATGGGGTGCCGAGGAAGCGGTGTGGAAGGCCAGCGCCCACGGCCTGCCGACCGTCATCCTCCGTCCCGTCACCGTGTACGGGCCCGGCAACGTCAAGCTCCTCGCCAGCGCGATCCTCGACGTCGCCATCGAGCGCTTCGGTGGCGCGTCAGAGGTGCCGGTGCCGGGCGAGTCGATCGAGCAGCGCCTGCTGCACATTGACGATCTGGTGGGCGCCTGCCTGCACTTGGCCCAACATGAGGGCGCGTCGGGTCGTGCGTTCAACGTGGTCCTCGACCACTACCCGACGAGTCACGAGCTGGCATCGATCATCGCCGCCGAATTCGGTGTCGACGTCGTGCTCAGTGATGACCCCGACTGCGGGCCGAGCCATGAGGAGCGCCGGCGAATGCACGCCGAGATGGGCGCGGCCGGCATGACCGACGACATCCTCCTCTCGCCCGAGCGACTGCGGCTCATGCGCAAGGTCAACATCAACAACCGGCTCAGCATCGAAGCGCTCCGTTCGACGGGCTTCGAGTTCAAGGAGACTGACCTGGCGGCCAGCATCGCCAGGACAATCGCCTGGTACCGGAACAATCGCTGGGTGATCTAGCGATCTACCGACCGACGAGGTCGGTGAGGAACGGGTTCGTCGCTCGTTCCCTGCCGACCGTGGTGGTCGGGCCGTGGCCCGGGAACACCCCGACCGTGTCGTCGAGGGGCAGGATTTTCGCTTCCATCGATGCCATGAGCTCCTCGCGAGAACCGCCCGGGAGGTCGAAGCGGCCGATCGAGCCGGCAAACAGGTGGTCGCCGCTGAAGAGCACCGGCACTTCACCATCGACCTCGAGAAGAAAGCACACCGAACCCCTGGTGTGGCCGGGCGTGTGCAGCGCGGTGAACGTCATTCCCGCGCCGGACACCTTCTGGCCGTCCTCCAACCCGTACACGAGCTCAGGTGGCCCCAGGTCGACTTCGTCCTCCTCGAGAAGCCGGCCGAGCGTGCCGTTGGCGCCTCCGGGGTCGAGCAGGAGGTGGCGGTCGGCTTCATGGAAGTGCACGGGCACCGGCGTCTCGGTCGCATCGACAACCCCCGCGACCCCGCCGACGTGATCGACGTGACCGTGGGTCGCCAGAAGGGCGACCAGGCGCAGGCCCTGTTCCTTCAGACGGTTGATGATCACCCGGGGCTCGGGCGGTGCATCGACGAGCACACACTCACCGCCCGGCCCGTCGGGGGCGATGATCCACGCGTTCGTGCCCGCGACCCAGAGTCGCATTCCCTCGATCAGCACCGTCGCTGCCGGGCCATTCAACCGAGCGTACGCGCCGACAGCGCGCCGGCAATCCGTCGCATCCGGGGGTCGCTTTCGATCTCCTCCAGGGAGAGGGGCAGGGCGAGCGACCAGTTGGTCTCGTTCACGGTGCCCGGCTGGTTCGGACGCTCGGTGACGCCGAGCGCGTCCTCCAGGCTGGCGGCCACGAGGAGCGAGGGCGCTTGGGCCAGCGCGGCGTAGGTCTGTTCCACCGCCTCGTCGACTGTCGCCCGGACGTCGACGCCGGCCGCCTCCACCAGGCGCTCTCGTAGCGCTGGCGCCGCTGGGTCCGCGCCGGTCCACACACCCGGGATGGTCGGGAGGTCGTGGGTGCTCACCGCGGCCAGCGCCTGTTCGGGGTAGCTCGACGGCGCGCCGGGTTCGAACCACAAGACTCGGTAGGACAGCACCTGGCGCGCCGCCAGCTCCTCGCGAACGCCCTCCTCGACGGTGCCGAGGTCTTCGCCGACGACGAAGGCTCCGGCGCGCCTGCTCTCGGCGGCAACGATGTCGAGGAGCTCCTCGGATGGATACCGCACGTAGGAACCATCGGCCGGTGCGCCCCCGTGTGGCACCCAGTACAGCCGGAAGAGCCCCATGACGTGGTCGATGCGAATGCCACCGGCATGGCGGAACGCGGCGCGCAAGGTTTCGACGAACGGGCGGAAGTTGGCGGCGCGCAGGGCATCGGGATCGAAGGGTGGGAGCCCCCAGTCCTGACCGGCGGCGTTGAAGGCGTCGGGCGGCGCGCCGATTGAGACGCCCGACGCGAGCACGTCTTGGAACTCCCAGGCGTCGGCACCGTCGGGATCGAAGCCCACCGCCAGGTCGCTCACCAACGTGATCTCCTCGGCCGCCTCAGCCAACTGCACGTCGATCAACCACTGCAGCCAGCGGTGGAAGTCGGCATCGGCATTGGCGCCGGCGTGGCCCGAGCGGGCGTTGAAGGTGGCGAAGTTGTCGAGGGCCTCACCCTGCTCGGCGCAGTACTTCTCGAAGGCGGGGTGACCCTCGAACCGCGCCCACAACCCCGACAACGCCTCCATCTTCACGGCGCAGACCGCGTTTCGGTCAATGCGCCGGTCTTGATTGAGGGCGCGACCTCGCTCGACCAGATCGGATGGCGCGCCGTCCACCCGCAGGTACAGCGGATTCCGAAACCGTCGACTGCTCGGGTAGTACGGGCTCGCCTGCTGCGGCAACCCCGGGCGCACGGCGTGAAGTGGGTTCAACAACAAGAAGCCCGCGCCCAGCTCGCGTGCCGCCCACCGCCCCAGCCGCTTCAGGTCGCCCAGATCACCAATCCCCCAGCTCGTCTCTGACCGCGTCGCATAGAGCTGCACGGCGAGCCCCCACGACGGCCGAGGCGGAAGCACACACGACAATTTCGAATTCACAAACCCACGATTACACTTTCCAGACCATGTCGAACTGGCTCGTCGAGAAGAGGCTGTCGGTTGCGGCCGAGCGGCTCAAGCGGCTGCGCGGCGAACTGCAGGTCGTCGATGAGCAGCTGGCGTCGCTCGCCGACTCCGCCGACGAGTTGCGCATCCGGTCACTCGTCTCCGAAACTCCCCTCGCCGACCGTGAGCACCAGGACGCGCAAAAGCACGCCGACGCCATGGCGCGCCACCGAGCCGACGTGCTGAAGTCCATCAGTGACCTTGAAAAGTCACGCGACCAGCTTCTCGATCAGCTCCTCGCCGAGCAGCGCTAGCCGGGGCCTGACCATGAGCGTGCGGGTTGTCATCGCCGAAGACGAGGCCATCATCCGCCTCGACCTCGAAGAGACTCTCCAGGAGGAGGGCTACGAGGTCGTCGGTAGCACGGGTCGCGGCGACGAAGCCGTCACCCTAGTGAAAGACCTCCAGCCCGATCTCGCCATCCTCGACATCAAGATGCCGGGCATGGACGGCATCGCTGCGGCGCGCGAGATCGCGTCGGGCCGGTGGGCGGCTGTCCTCATCCTCTCCGCGTTCAGCCAGCGTGACCTGGTGGAGCAAGCCAGCGAAGCCGGCGCGATCGGTTATCTGGTCAAGCCCTTCCAGAAGAGCGACCTGGTGCCGGCCATCGAGGTTGCGATCTCCCGCTTCGCCGAACTCCGTGCCCTAGAGCAAGAGGTCCACAGCCTCGAAGACCAGCTCATCACGCGCCGGGTCGTCGACCGGGCCAAGGGTGTCCTCATGGACAAGCACGCCATGGCCGAGTCCGACGCCTTCTCGTTCATCCAAGACAAGGCCATGCGCCAGCGGGCCAAGATGCGCACCGTCGCCGAGCAAGTCCTCGACGGCACCCTCACCCCCTAGCGGTCGTCTCACGCTTTGGCGACGGCGACAGTCGGGGCCGCGGTGGCCCAGAGCTTGATGCCGCCGAGGATTCCGGCGGTGTTGTCTATAACCGTGCCCGTTGGACCGAGGTCGAAGTCGAGGTGGCGGGAGTTGCCGCCACCGACATAGAGGTGGTCGTAGAGCACCAGGTTGTAGAGGGTGTCGATAGCGAGCTTCACGCGCCGGTTCCACTTCTTGTTGCCAACCCGCTTGCGGGTGGCGTCGCCGAGCTGTTCATCGTAGGTCTCGTTCTTGCGGAACGGATGGTGGGAGATCTCCAGATGCGGCGCGAGTTCACCGTCCTGATAGAGGCCGGTGCCCACTCCAGTGCCGAGGGTGACGACCAGCTCGAGACCCGCGCCGGACACAACCGCCGCGCCCTGGAGATCGGCATCGTTCACAGCCTTGGTCGGTCTGCCCAGAACCTCGGCCAGAGTTCCGGCCAGGTCGAACCCCGACCACAGTCTCTCCAGCTCGGGAGACTTCATCGACCCCGGACCGGCGACCTCCACAAAATGCGGGGCCGTCAAGACCCTCCCGTTCCGGACAACACCAGGGAAACCAACAGACACTCGGTCGAAAGGCGGAAGCGGCTTCACCAGTCCGACCAAGTCCTTGACCAGCTTTTCCGGGTCCATGGGATAGGTCGTCAGCACCCGAACCCGGTCTGCCATCATCGCCCCGACCGGATCGAGGACGGACGCCTTCAGCCCGGTGCCCCCGATATCAATCGCCAGAGTTGCGGGCCCGCTCGCCATGGGTTGCCACTGTAGGAGGTCAGGCCAGCGTGACGTAGAGCTGGCTGGCCAACGCCGGCCCGAGGGCAATGCTCCCGTTCTCGAGGTCGAGAGTGACGGTGCCGTCGGGCGCCCGGGAACGCACTTCGGCAGCCGCGCCGGGGATGAACCCGTGGTCGTCGAGGTAGATCAAGGCCTCGAGGTCGACCTCGACCTGCTCGGTGACCCGTTCGAGCCGCACGCGTGTGCCGGGCTCCGTCTCGGCGATTGCCGTGAGATCGAGCACAGGGCCGCCGGCACCGGGGATGGGGTTTCCATGCGGACAGGTGGCCGGGTTATTGAGAAGGGTGACGATGCGCTGCTCGACCTCGTCGGACATCACGTGCTCCCACCGGCACGCTTCAACATGGGTCTTGTGCCACGGGAGTCCGATGACGTCGGTGAGCAGTCGCTCGGCCAACCGGTGCTTGCGTACCACGCTCTCGGCCCGGTCACGGCCCTTGGGCGTCAGTGTCAGGGCGCGCGCCGCGACCTCGACGTAGCCCTCCTTCTTCAACCGGCGGATCATCTCCGACACCGAGGCCGGGGTGTGCTCGAGATGCTCGGCCAGGCGGGCTTGAATCACCGTTGTGCCCTCTTCCTCGAGCTCCCAGATCGCCTCCAGGTACTCCTCGAGCGGCGGGTGAAAACCAATCTCTGACACAGGGCTCACTCTACCGACGCAAGGAGAGTTGCGGTCGTACGATCAGGACGTGGCCAAAGTCCTCCTGCTCGACGGCAACTCGCTCGCCTACCGGGCTTTTTTTGCGCTGCCGACCGACATGGCGACAGCCTCCGGACAGGTGACCAATGCGGTTTTCGGATTCACCTCCATGCTCATCAACCTGTTCAAGGACCACAAACCTGACCTGATCGCGGCCGCCTTCGACCTGCCCCTACCGACCTTCCGCCACGAGCTCGTGTCCGATTACAAGGCCGGGCGCGCCGCCGCCCCCGACATCCTGCGCCAGCAGATGGGGCTCGTGCGCCAAGTGGTCGAGACCCTGTCGATCCCCATTATCGAGATTCCTGGCTTCGAGGCCGACGATGTGATCGCGACCCTCGCGACGCAAGGGCGTGACAAGGGCGATGACGTGATCATCGTGACCGGGGATCGCGACGTCTACCAGCTGGTCGAAGACCCCCACGTGAAGGTGCTCTACAACCGGCGCGGCGTGAGCGACTACGTGCTCTACGACGAGGCCGGCATCAAGGAGCGAACCGGCGTGCCGCCGACCCTCTACCCCGAGTACGCGGCACTCAGAGGCGACCCGTCAGACAACCTGCCGGGTGTTCCGGGTGTCGGCGAGAAGACGGCCGCGCGCCTGATCATGGCCTACGGCGATCTCGACGGGGTCTACGAGCACGTCGACGAGAACACGCCGAAGCTCAGAGAGAACCTCAAGGCCCACGAGGAACAGGTCCGGCGCAACGCGACGGCCACGCCGCTCGTGCGCGACGTTGACCTCGGCGTCGATATCGCCGACCTGAAGATGGGTGACTGGGACCCGGAAGCGGTGCGGGTCCTCTTCAACTTCTTGGAGTTCCGCACTCTCCACGACCGCCTCATGGAAGCGATCGGCGCGCGCCAGGAGCCGCCGCCACCTTCAGAACCACTGCGGGTGAAGATCGAAGCTGTCGAACCGGCCAAGACAGAAGCACGCCTCGACGAGCTGGCGACGAGCACCGAGCCGCTCGCAGTTGCCGCGGCCTGGGCGAAGGAAGAGGGACGCTCACCCCTGGCGGGCCTGGCGCTCGCCCGAGGGGAAGACGCGACCTGGTTT
>DATLEI010000021.1:0-38382 GCA_035525375.1 Acidimicrobiales bacterium | reverse complement strand
GGCAGCCCAGAACCTGGCCTTCACCGGCCCGGCAATGGCCGGGCCCCTGGCGCTGCTGGGCGCCGCACTGGTGGCCCTGGGCTCGGTGCTCGTGGCCGGCTCACGGCGCACCCCCTCGGCGCTCTAGGAACCAAGCGCAAGTGATCCTCGAGCCTGGCTTGACCGGGCTCGAGGATTTCTCGCTCTGGCATCGCTTCCCCCGATACGGCGGAACCGGCTACGGTCGCGGCATCCGAACCGACTCCACGGGGGTGGTGCGCTGTGACGCTGGAAGAAGTGGTCAACGAGCACTTCTTGGCCCGCTACCGGGCCCTTCTTGATGCCGAGGACGTCGCATTCGACGAACTCGAGCACGCCTACGAGGACGGTGATCGAGTCCATTTTCTCGCCGACCTCGAAGCCTGGCAGGACACGGTCGCAAAGCGACTCGCCTTCCTGCAGCGCGCCGGACTCGAATCCGAGCCTGCTGCCGCGGTGAGCTAAGCACCGGAGCAGCTTTTCGGGTGTGAGAATGGGGTCGTGCGTCGCCCCACAATCGTCGCTATCGCCGCGGCCATCTCTCTGCTCGCCCTGACCACGGGCGCGGTCGGTGCCGATCGCTTGGGCGAGTCTTCGTCGGAACGCCAACCAACCGCGGTCGCAGCCCTCGTGCCGCTTCCCGACCTGGCGCCAGAGTCATTCGACGTCGCGGTCCAATCGGCGGCGTTCGACGCAGTTCCGGTTCCACTTCAAGGATGCCCGCCCCCGCCCCGCCCGCCGGACACGGGCCCACCGCCCGACGCCTGGCACCCGCCGGTGCTCGTCGCCGAGGCCGATCTCCCCGCGCCGGAGCCCGCGCCGCCCTGGGCCGGCAATCTCGATGTCCTCCAGGGTAAGGGCATGTGGGTCTGGCAGTACCGCCAGACTGAGGCCGGCAACGCCGATGCCATCGTCGCGCGCGCCGTCAGTGCCGGCCTACGTCAACTGTGGGTCCGAGTGGGCGACTCTCGTGACGGCTTCTACGGCGCCGAGACTCTTGCGGTCCTGGTGCCAAAGGCCCATCAACAGGGTTTGGCCGTCATCGGCTGGGGATTCCCCTTCCTCTGGGATCCGGTCGACGACGCCCAATGGTCGGGTGAGGCGCTGGCCTGGCGGGGTCCGGACGGCGCCGGGCTCGACGGTTTCAGCCCCGACATCGAGATGCAGTCCGAAGGCGTCGCCCTCTCCGAGCGCCGCGCCGCGGTCTACCTCGACCGTACGCGCCGGGCGGCAGGCCGCACCCTCCTAGTCGCCACGGTCTACCGGCCGTCCGACACGGTCTGGGGCCGCTACCCCTACGAGTCGATCGCGCCATACGTCGACGCCTTCGCGCCGATGGTCTACTGGGGCTGCACCGAGCCCGGCGAAGCTGCCCTCCAGACAATTGAGCGGCTGGCCTCAATGCGACCGGTCCACCTCATCGGCCAGGCTTACGACATGGCCGAGGACGGCGCCGGGCGCGCCGGGCCCCCGAACGCCGACGAGACGCGCCGCTTCCTCGACATGGCGCGCCGCCGGGGCGCTGTCGGTGCGTCGTTCTGGGTCTGGCAGTCGATCGACGATGATCAGTGGGCGGCGATGGCCGGTTACCCCTGGCCCGCGCCAGTGTCGGAGCCCGCCAGGACCACCAAGAAAGGAACGCATGACTGACGCACGACCGGTGAACCTCTCCTCGGGGTTGCCCGAGACGGTGCTCGACCCTGAACCACAAGAGGCGTCGGCCGCTCTCGCTGACGCAATGGCCGCGCCGCTCGAGGGTCGCCGTGACGCGGTTTCGTCGGTCGTCGCTCGATGGCCCCGCAACCTCGAGGCCTGGGCAACGCTCGGCGACCTCGCTCGCGACGAGGTGGAGGCATACGCCTGCTTCCGGGTCGGCTACCACCGGGGCCTTGATCGGCTGCGCCAGTCGGGATGGAGAGGATCGGGCTACGTGCGCTGGAGCCACGAAACCAACCGGGGCTTCCTGCGATCGCTGAAAGGACTCGAACGCGCCGCTGGCGACATCGGCGAGTCTGACGAGGAGGAGCGGTGTGCCGAATTCGTCCGCCAGCTCGACCCGAGTTGGAACGGGCAGGCCGGTTAGCGAAAAAGCCGTCGCGCGCCGGGTGACCATCACCGGCGACGTTCAGGGCGTCTTTTTTCGTGACACCTGCCGGCGCATCGCCACCGGATCGGGCGTCGCCGGATGGATTCGCAACTGCGCCGACGGTCAGGTCGAGGCCTGGTTCGAGGGTCCGGCCGCGCCGGTCGACCGGCTGGTCGACTGGTGCCGCCAAGGCCCAGCAGGAGCCCAGGTCAGCAGTGTCGAAGTCCTCAACGAGGAACCGTCGGGCGTGGCCGGGTTTCGCATACGATGACGGCTCCGCCGGCGACCGCCGGCGTGAGATGGCGAACTGGCCTTACGGAGGGAACCGATGCGCGTGAAGATCGTCAGTGCCGGACTGTTCAGCATCATGCTGGCGCTGGTTGCGGGGGGATGCAGTAGCGGCGGCGACGAGACACTCGACCTCGGCGAGAGCGGCTCGACAGTTGTCGTCGCGAAGGGCGGCAACTCACCGCATTTCGACCCCGACGTGATCAAGGTGCCGGTCGGCCGAGAGGTCACGTTCACCTTCAAGAACGAGGACACGGTCGCCCATAATTTCATCGTCAGCTACATCGGCGTCGAAGTCGAGGCCCAACCGGGCCAGAGTGTTCCGGTCACCCTTACGGCTCCCGACAAGGGCACGCTGAACTTCTACGACAGCAAGTTCCAGGGCGAGGGCATGGCAGGGAAGATCGAAGTCGAGTAACCGCCAGGGCCTGACCACGCCGGCCGCACCGGCCGCCCCGGCCGCGCCGGTCAGGCGGCGTGGGCGGGTTCGGCAACGACGAGTCGGTCGTCCCGACGCGGAATGAGCTTCGCCGCGACTCGACGGCTCCAACCGAGTGCGACCAACGCCGCCGCCAGAGACATCGCGCCGCCGACTGCCAGCGTCGCTCGCGCCCCCCATTGCTCGGCGATCCAACCCATCAGTGGCGCGCCGACCGGTGTGCTGCCGAGAAGCACCAGGCCGTAGAGCGCCATCACCCGACCGCGCATCGCCGGCCGGGACGCGAGCTGCAGTGTCGAGTTGGCCGTGGCCAGGAAGAGCATCGAGGTCACCCCCACGACGGCCAGCGCGGCTGCCTCCCATGCAACCGTCGGCGCCAGCGAGCTCAGAATGCAGGCGAGGCCGAAGGCGATGGCCGATCCCATCAGGAAGCTTCCCGTCGGCCCACGGCGGGCCGCAGTGAAGAGCGCGCCGGCCAGCGAACCCGCCGCCATCGCCGAGAACAGCGCGCCGTACAGCTCAGGACCGGCGTGAAAGACGAAGCGGGCGAGGAGGGGCACGACGACGATGAAGTTGAAGCCGAAGGTGCCGATGACGACCAGCATCAACAGCACGGCCAGCAGCTCCGGCGTCTGGCGCACGTAGCGCAGGCCAGCTCGCACGCGCCGGGTCTCGTCACCCACGGGCTCCCCCCGGTGCAACTCCGCCGGACGCATGGCGACGAGTGCGCCCACCACTGCGAAGTAGGAGATGCCGTTCAGAAGGAAACAAGGGGCAAGCCCAGCGGACGCGATGACCACCCCGGCGATTGCGGGGCCGATCAACCGGCCGCTGTTGAACACTGCGCTGTTGAGGCTCACCGCGTTGGGGACGTCGTCCGCGCCGACCATCTCGGTCACGAACGAGTGGCGCGCCGGCATGTCGAGCATGCTCACCCAACCGTGCAGGAACGCCTCGACATAGATCATCCAGAGCGCGATGTTGCCCGTGGCCACCAGGCTCCACAGACCGATGGCGAGGACACCAGCCGCCACCTGGGTGCCGATCAGGATCTTGCGCTTGTCGAAACGATCGGCCACCGAACCCGACCAGGCCCCGAACACGAGTAGCGGCAGGAACTGCAGCGCCACGGTGGTACCCAATGCCACCCCGCTGCTGGTGAGCTGCAGGACCAACCAGCCGAGGGCGACGGTGTGCATCCAGGTGCCGGCGACCGACACCAGCTGGCCCGACAGGAACAGCCGGTAGTTCCGGGTGCGTAGAGACCGGAAGGTGTGGTTCGCCACCATCCGTACCCGGGTCATCGGCCGTCCTCCAGCATCCCTTCCAGCAACGTCGCGGCGTGATCGAGCGCAGTCCGATCCTCGGCGGACAGCGAGTGCAAGCGCGCCGCCAAATAGGCGTCCTTACGGCTCCGGCTCCGGGCGATCAGCTTGTCACCGGTCGGTGTCGTCGCTACGTGGGCGACCCGGCGATCCTCAGGGTCGATTGTGCGCGTCACCAACCCAACCTCTTCGAGCGACGCAACGACCCGGGTCATCGTGGGAGGCTTTACCCGTTCCGCGCTGGAAAGTTCGCCGACGGTCAACGGGCCGCTGCGAGCGAGTGTCGCCAGAGCGGACAGCTGGGAAGGAGAGATGTCGGCGTCGGCATGCTGGCGCAGGCGACGGGCCAACCGATTCACTGCCAGCCTCAGACGGGCGGCCAACTCGGCATCGGTCGTGGATCGGGACGGAGTGGGCGCCAGGGAAGTCATTTCGTTCACCATACTAATTAGCGTAGCGAACTAATGCAACCAAAGGAGTCGTTCGATGACCGTGTTGTCCGAGGATGAAGTGCGCGCCGCCGTCGGTGACATCGAGGGGTGGCACGCAACTGGCGACGAGATCACCAAGGACTTCACGTTTGCCGACTTTCCCGGCGCGGTGGCGTTCGTGGTCAGAATCGCGTTCGAGGCCGAGGCCGCCAACCATCACCCCGACCTCGACGTCCGCTACAACAAGGTGCAGGTGACGCTCAGCACCCACAGCGAAGGTGGCGTCACCGAAAAGGACGTCGAGCTGGCCCGCGCCATCCAGGGCTTGGCCCAGTAGGGTCCGACAATGCCCACGCAACCTGATCAGCCCGTCGGACCGATACCCGACGGCGCCGACCCCGACGAATACGACCGCCTGCGTCGCCGAGTCCTGTGGAGCATGCCCTACGGCCTCTACGTCATCGGCAGCCGCGCCGGCGATCGGCGCAACGGTATGACGCTGAACTGGGCAACCCAGGTGAGCTTCGACCCCAAATTGATCGCCATCTCGGTCGAAAATGAGTCGCTCACCAACGAGCTGATCCGGGAGAGCGGCGCGTTCAGTCTGTCGGTCATCGATCGTGAGGACAGAGCCATCGTCCGCAAGTTCACCAAGCCCGTCGAGGTCGACGCCGAGGCCATGACGATGAACGAGATTCCGTTCCACGACGGACGCACCGGCGCGCCCATCGTCGATCAAGCCGTTGCGTACGTCGAGTGCAAGGTGCGCCAGAACATCGACGTCGGTGGCCACACCGTCTATCTCGGTGAGGTGGTTGATGCCGACTTCCAGAAACCCGAGGAGACCCCCGTCCTGCGCATGGAGGACACCCGTATGAACTACGGCGGCTGAGGCACCTGCTCTGAGGCTGGCAAGTTTCAACATTCTGCACGGCGAGGGCGCGACGGTTGGCGAGCTGACCGCGGCGTGCGTCTCCCTCGATGCCGACGTGTTGTGCCTCCAGGAGGTCGACCGCAACCAGGCCCGCTCCGGCGCGGCCCATCAGACCGAGGCCATCGCCGCCGCGATGGGCGCCACCGACTGGCGCTTCGAGCCCGCGCTGATCGGGGAGCCCGGCGCGCAGTGGGAGGCGGCTGGCTACGACGACGACGACGGCACCAGCGCCGCGTACGGCGTAGGTCTCGTCTCCCGCTATCCGGTCACGCGCTGGCACGTGATCCGCTTGACGCCCGCGCCGTTTCGTTCGCCGGTCTACGTCCCCACCGTGAAGCGCTTCATCCTCCTTCGCGACGAGCCCCGTGTCGCGCTTGTCGCCGAGCTGACCACGCGCCGGGGTCCGCTCGTCGTGGCTGGCAGCCACCTGTCGTTCGTCCCCGGATGGAACCTGTGGCAGCTCCGCCAGCTGGTCAGCCGCCTGGCCGGGCTCGGCCACCCGTGCGTGCTCGTCGGCGACCTCAACCTGCCCCGACTGCCTGTGCGCCTGGGCACGAGCGGATGGCAGATGCTCGCGACGGCCAAGACGTTCCCGGCACCCAGCCCGAAGCTCCAGATCGACCACGCCCTCGGATTTGGGGATATTCCGTCGGTCATCGCCGCGACGGCGCGCCAGCTGCCGGTATCCGACCACCGGGCTCTGGTTCTCGACCTTGCAGAGTAGGGTCAACCGGTGGCCGTGCACGCTCTCGACGACATGTCCTTTGCGTTCGCAACCGGATGCTTCGTCTGTGACCCCAAGAATGACAAGGGTCTTCGGATCCCGTTCTTCCACGATGACGAGGCCCACCTGATTTCGGCTGACTTCACCCTCGACCAGGCTTTCTCTGGTGCGCCGAGGTTTGTGCACGGAGGACTGGTCGTGACGTTGCTCGACGAGGCCATGGCCTGGGCCACGATTGCCATCGCCGAACAGTTCGCAGTCGCCAAAGAAACGCATGCAACGTTTCGCCGACCTGTCCAGGTTGGACAGCCGCACCGGGTTGAGGCCGAGATCACCGACCGGGCGGGCAAGGACATCGACGCCAGTGCCCGGCTCCTTGACGCCAAGGGTCGTCGCTGCGCTTTTGCCACCGGGCGCTTCGTCGTACTCTCCGAACGCATGGCGCGCGCCGCCATCGGCGCAGATGTCGGCGATCACGCGCGCTACTTGCGACAGGGGACATCGTGACCAGCTGGCCGCCGCCAACCGTTCCGGAAGTTGATCTCGACGAGGTCGCACGGGGTCGCGACCAGGGTGTGCCCCTCATCGATGTGCGCCAACCCGAGGAATACGACGCCGCGCACGTGCCCGGCGCGCGCCTGATACCGCTCTCGGAGGTCGGACTGCGAGTCACTGAGGTTCCGACCGGCGGGCCGGTGCACATCATCTGCCTCACCGGCGCGCGCAGCGAGAAGGCCGTGCAGTTCCTCCGCCAGCGGGGCATCGACGCCTACAGCGTTGTCGGCGGCACCAAGGCCTGGGTGGAGAGCGGTCACCCCACGGTCAGCGGACCCACTCCCGGCTGAGCTCTGCCCCGGTGGATACGAACTGGGACGGTGCCGAGTACCAGCAACGCTTCGACGAGTTGGCCGCCTGTGGAACCGATGTCCATGGGGAGGCCGACTTCGTCATGGCGTTCGCGCCGGGATCGGTGCTCGACGCCGGATGCGGCACGGCGCGCGTGGCGATCGAACTGGCGGCGCGGGGCGTAGACGTAGTCGGTGTCGATGCCGACGCGTCGATGTTGGCCACGGCGCGCCAGAACGCGCCCGAGCTAGAACTGCTCGAGGCCGACCTGACCACCTTGGACCTGGGCCGCTGCTTTGATGTCGTCGTGCTGGCCGGCAACGTCCCGCTCTTTACGCCCGCTGGCACCCAGGACGCGCTGGTAACCGGGTGTGCCCGCCATGTCGCCTCCGGCGGCGCGCTAGTGGCCGGATTCCAGCTCGATCGCGGCTACTCGCTGGCTGACTACGACCGCAGCGCCGAAGCCACCGGGCTGGTCCTCGCCGACCGGTTTGCGACCTGGGACCGCGAGCCGTTCGGTGACGACGGCGATTACGCAGTCTCGGTCCACCGGCGCCCGAGCTCATCGTGAACGGCCGACGTTTGGACACTTCTCCCGCCGAGAGCCAAAACGTCCAAGCCTCCGACGTCGCGACAAGGGTCAGGCGACTACTGACCAGCCTCCCGGGCCGACCGCACAGGCCAGCACGAGGAGAAGGATGCCCCACAGGATGTCGCCCTTCACGATCCGGACGATCCCGTAGACGGCGATGATAAGAGCGAGTATCGACAAAATGGCAATCATGTAGCTAGTACTTTCCAGTTCGTGCCGGGAAGAAACCCCCAGGGTCCTAGACCGCTGCTGGTAGCCGTCGGATTCGGCTTACTCGTGCTGGTGATCTTCGTCATCGTGAGGAACAGCAGCAGCGGCGGCGACTCCTCGCGCAGGTTGACCGTCTGTGAGAGCGCATGGCAGGAGGCCATCCGGAGTCTCGCCCAATCCGGGCCTGATGCCGACACTCGCATCGTCCTCCAACCGACGCTGACGGCTTGTGACACCGTCGCCGAATGGGATGCCGCCACTGGAAACTCCAACATGGAAGAGGGCCCAGTTGTCATTGACAAGCTCTGTGGCGACCTCGGCGTGACCAACACGCGAGTGTGCATGGAGGCGAAACAGAAAGCCGGCACGCCGCTGACACCGTCGTCGACGCAGCCCACGACGCAGCCGTCGGCACAGCCTTTAGGCCAGCAAGACCCGCAGGCCGAGGATCAGCACCACTAGCCAGAGGCCGACCCAGAGGGCCATGGCGATGATCGCGCTCCAGAGACAACCCTGCGGAGCGTCTTCGAGCCGTTGGACGAGTGAGCCGCGAACCCGGGCCCGGGACGCGCCGGGTTCGAGGCGAGGGCCAGCACTGGAGGACACCGCGCCGACGCTCGTGAACTGGAAGACCATGTAGGCGATGACCCCGCCGATGACCGCGACGATGAGGATTATGACGAGGAAGATCAATGGGGTCCGAGCAGGGACGGCACTGTCGTGGAGGTTCGGGGCGGCAGGCTGGAGGGAGGTGCGTTCGGCCGGACCGTCGTAGGCGCCTGGGGATAGGGCGGCACCGTGAGCGCCGGGTACAGCTGTTGCGGGGGAACGGTGATGACCGTCGGCGGCGGCTCGTAGGGGACCACGACGACGGTTTCGGGTGGCCCCCCGGTGAACAACGGCGCGGTGGTTGTGGTCGAAGGAAGATTCGGTAGGGGCGCCGGTGGCGGGAAGTCGTCAGGTGGCGCGTTCTCCAGGACCTTGGTCATGTACGCGTGCCACGTCTGAGCGGGGAATGTTCCTCCGAACACTTTGCCGACACCTTTGATGTTCGTGAGTGGGTTGCGGGAGTTGGCGTAACCCATCCACACCGACGTCGAGAGGTGCGGCGTGTAACCGATGAACCAGGCGTCGCTGTAGACCTCGCTGGTGCCGGTCTTGCCGGCCGTACCGCCGGGGCGACCGACGTCGGCCGCGGTCCCGGTTCCCGACGTGAGAACTCCCTTGAGGATCTCGTTGACGTTGTCGGCGATCCCCTGGGCGAGTACTCGCTTGCCATCGCGCTTGGTGTTGTCCTCCAGCACCTTGCCTTTGGCATCGATCACCTTCAGCACCGGTGTGGCGGGGAACTGCACGCCGCGGTTGGCGAACACGCCGTACGCGGCCGCCATGTCGAGGGGCGATGCCTCGGCCGCGCCGAGCGTGAGACTGGGTCCGTAGGGTTCGCCCGACGGCAACGTGCCCTCAGGGTTCACCATCGTGATGCCGAGGCGGTGGGCCATATCCGCGGTCTCCTTGACGCCGACGTCTTGGATGAGCTGGGCGTAGACCGTGTTGACCGAGTGAGTCGTCGCCTGGGCGAGGTCAAGGCTGCCGTATCCGCCGCCCTCGGCATTGTGCACGGTGCAGCCTTCCCCAGCGCAGTTCGGGAACCGGTAAGTGCTGGGTCCGGAGTACACCTTCGAAGGTTGGATGCCTTCCTCGAACGCCTTGGCGAGTGTGAAGGGCTTGAATGACGACCCCGGTTGCCGGCCCGTCCCGCCGCCGTCGATGCAAATCGGCCCTGACGTGTCATCGGATTTCGCCACCGACGAGCAGTTGCCGAGGGCGAGGTTGACCTGCGACTTGGCGAAGTCGCGGCCCCCGACGAGGGCCCTCACATAGCCGGTCGCCGGCTCCATGGTGACGAGTGACATCTCGAGCGGTGACGTCGTGCCCTCGAGCGTGGCGCTCACCGCCTCGTCGGCCTTGGCCTGCAGCGCGGGGTCAATCGTCGTCTCGACTCGGAGCCCTTCGCGGTAGACCTTGGTGTCGCCGTACTTGGCGATGAGGTAACGGCGCACGTAGTCGACGAAGTACGGGTACTGCGCTTCTTGCTGCTCGGGCGGGTAGACGAGCGTCGCAGGGCCATAGGGGTCGGCGACCTCGGACTGGAGGGTCAGATGCTGGCCCAGCGCGGCGCGGTGCTCACCGTCGCTGACGAGACGTTGTTCGAGCATCTTCTGGAGGACCAAGCGCCGGCGGCTCTCCGCGCCGGTCGGGTTGCTCCGAGGCTCGTTGGTGGACGGCTGGCGGATGAGTCCGGCGAGCAGCGCTGCTTCGGAGAGGGTCAGGTCCTTGGCGGGCTTGCGGAAGTACGTCTCCGCGGCCGCCCCCACCCCGTACGCGCCGGAGCCGAAGTACACGTTGGAGAGGTAGCGGTAGAGAATCTCGTCCTTTGACAGCTTGCGGTCGAGGCGGCCGGCGAGCACGACTTCCCGGAGCTTGCGATTGAGGGTTCGTTCGCCGGTGGTGTACGCGAGCTTCACGTACTGCTGGGTGATGGTGGAGGCGCCTTCGACGTAGCCGCCCCCCTCGATGTCGGCCTTGAGGGCACGGATGAGGGCCTGAAAGTCGACACCCTTGTGGGAGTAGAAGCGCTTGTCCTCGACGGCGACCACAGCGTCCTTGAGCGCCTTCGGCACGTCGCCGGGACTGACGGGGATGTGCGTCTCGAACCGGTGGAGGGTTGCGATCTGACCGCCCCGGCTGTCGTAGACCCGCGTGATCTGGGCGTCGATGCCGGTGCGAGCCTTCGGGAGCGCGGTGGTGAGGGGCGCATAGAGCACGGACCAGAGCAGGGCGCCGGTCGTGATGAGCGGCGCGAGAAGGGTCAGCACCAGTAGCCCGGCGACAGTCCACCACATTGCTGACGACGGCGGCCGGCTGGGCTCACCCGCTCCAGATGTGTACGACGTGGTCGACGCTCGTCCGGGAGCGGTCAGCACCTCAGGTCACATCCCATAGAGCTCACGAAGTCTGACACGCAGCGAGCTTTCGGGCAGTGCTCCCTGATCGACATCGACAAGGTTGCCTTCGGCATCGTAGAACGCAGTGATCGGCATGTTGTTGCCGCCGCCGAGCGAGTCGTGCAGGCCCGACCCGTTGCTACCTCCGACGTCATGGGCGAGGGGCCACCAGGTGATGTTGTGCCGCTTGGGCATGTAGAGCGGGTCGCCGGTCTCCAACGTGTCGACGCCGACGAAGTGCACCCGTCCTCTTAGTTCTGCGGAAACCTTGGCGTAGCCGGGCAACTCGAGATCGCAGGCGGAGCACCACGAGGCGAAGAAATTGACGACTGTCGGTTGTCCCTTGAAATCAGTCAGCCGAATCCTCCCGTCCCCGGTGAGCGCCGGGAGATCGAACGCGGCGGTCGTGGTATTTCCGGGGCCACCGCCGCGACTCACGGTCGCCAGCAGGCCGACGGTGGCAAGGATGAGAACGCCGACGGCGATCACGACGAACCGCAGCCACGGTCGCCCGACAGCGTCTGGCGACGGGGGTGGTTTCGCAGGGGAACCGGCCTCTGAAGAGGTGTTTTGCAGAGCGCTCAGGCGGCAAAGTTTACCGGGGCTGGATTCACCCGAAGTCCGGACGGGTAGAAGCGTCGTACACCGCCTGAATAGGAGAAGTCATGAGCAAGGACAAGGGAAACGAGAACCGGGATCAGGATGGCGCCATTGACCACCCCGTGGTCCGTTCGCCAGAGGGCCAGGGCAACGACGCGCCGTTCGCGAAGGACTCCGACCATGCCGAGTACTCGATCTTCGACGGTGCGGGCAACGAGAGTGTCGTCACCGTGACCAGGGATGAAAACGGCAACGTTCGGGAAGGCACCGGCGCGACATCTGAGGAGGCGCTCAAGAACGCCAAGAAGCTCGACCAGCAGCTCGGCGACGCGTTCGGCCCTGTGAAGCACTCCTAGGCAGCGTTCCACGCAGCATTCCGGCGCGCCCCGGGAATCAACCCAGTCTCACCAGCCAGCCCAGGCCCAAGGCCTGGGCTGTCTCTTGTAGGCGGGAGGTCACCCAGGTCAGGCGGTTGAAGGTCAGGAGCACGCCGAAGAAGCACAGCGAGGTGGCCGACAGGATCGTGAGGGCGACGGTGTGGCGCTTGACCCACCCGAAGGCGCCGGTGAGGCGGCCGAAAGCCAGGCCGGTGAGGAGGAAGGGGAGCCCGAGCCCGGCGGAGTAGGCGAGGAGCAGCAGCGCTCCTCGGAATACCTGGTCTTCGTTGGCGGCAACCACGAGCACCGAACTCAGGATGGGCCCGATACAGGGGGTCCAGCCGAAGCCGAACGCGATGCCCGCGACGGGGGCAGCCAACGGTCCGAAGCGGGACAGGTTCGGGTGGAAGCGCTTCTCTTGATAGAGCCAGGGGGACTTCAGCACCAACGAGCCGATGAGGAAGAGTCCCATGGCGAGAAGGATCAACCCCGAAACCCGAGTGAGCACGATGTGGTTCCGGAGCATTACCCGGCTGACCGCGGTCGCCGAGAGTTGGAGGAGCAGGAAGACCAAGGTGAAACCGGCGATGAACAACCCGGTGTCCCGAGCGATCCGGCCCAGGTGGTGGCTCGCGCCCTCCTCGATCTCGGTGACGTCGAGGCCGGTGACGAGGGACAGGTACCCCGGCACGATGGGCAGCACGCAGGGCGAGAGGAACGAGATGAGCCCGCCCCCGAACGCGGCTAGATAGGTGACGCCGCCGGCGCTCATGCCAGCAGGTCGCGCAACAGGACGGGCTGGAACCCGGCGCGCCGGATGTCGGCGACAATGGGCCCAAAGGCGGTCACCGTGCCGGCGTGGCCCGTGTGCAAGCTGACGACGGCTCCTGGATGCAGCCCGGCTCCCACCCTCTCCACGATCGCAGCTGCACCCGGATCTTGGTAATCGAGCGGATCGACGTCGTAGCCCACGACGACGGAGTAACCGGCGGCCCCAGCTTCCTCGAGCATGGCCTGGGTCGGCTCGTCGGTGCCTGACGGCCGGAACCAGCGACCGGTCGAGCCCGTTTCTTGCTGGAGGACGTCGCGACACCGGGTGATCTCGCTCACCAGCGTGGAGCGACTGACGCTTCTCAGGGCGGGATGGGTGTAGGTGTGATTGGCCAGCTCATGGCCGGCCGTCTCGAGGGTTTGCGCCATGGTCGGGTTCTCGACGAGCCACTGACCGACGGCGAACACCGTGATCGGGGCTCCGGAGCGCCGGGCCTCGTCGAGGAGTCGGGCCGCGAGGGTGGGGTCACCCGAGCCGTGGAAGGTGAGCGCAATCTGGTTGCGGTCGGGTCCCGACTTGATGAAGCGGGCCGGACCGGCGGGTGCAGCCGTGACCGCGGTGGTGGTTGGCTGGGTCGTGCTGGGGGCGGGCGGCAGTGACGGCGCGGCCGTCGAGGGCGCGCCGGCGCGCCCTCGACGGGCCGGGTCACAGGCGGCGACGAGGGTCGCCGAGAGGGCTCCCAGAAGGACGCTGCGGCGACTGATGGTCACGGCACCATCTTGGCCGCCGGACCGCCGGCCGGGGGGGTCAAGCCCGGTCTCGCTCCAGGTCCTGGCGGATCACGTTGAGGGCGGCGCCGGCTTTGAACCATTCGATGTGCTCGTCGGAGAGCGAATGCGTGCAGGTGAAGCCCACACTCGAACCGTCGACGTGGTGAATGACACATCTCACGGGACGATCAGGAGCCAGCTCAGCAAGGTCGAGAATGGAGATCGTGTCGCCCTCGAGAATCTGACTCCAGGTCGCAGGACTGGTGAACACGAGGGGCAGCACGCCCTGCTTTTTCAAGTTGGTCTCGTGGATGCGCGCGAAGGAGCGCACGATGATCGCTTGCGCCCCCATGAACCTCGGCTGCATGGCCGCGTGCTCGCGCGACGATCCCTCGCCGTAGTTCTCGTCGCCGATCGCCACCCAGTCGACCCCCGCCTCCCGGCAGTGGCGGGCCACGTCAGGCAGTGGTTCGACGATGCCGTGCACGAGGCAGCGCCCGGTGCCGGCTTCTCCGGTGAACGCGTTGAGGGCACCGAGGTACAGGTTGCGGCTGATGTTCTCCAGGTGGCCCCGGTACCGCAACCACTTGCCCGCGGCAGAGATGTGGTCGGTCGTGCACTTGCCCTTGGCCTTGAGCAGCACGGGGAGGCGGATGAAGTCCTCGCCGTTCCAGGGCGCGAAGGCCTCGAGGCGTTGCAAGCGGGTGCTGTCGGGACGGATCACCACGTCGACGGCGCCGTCAGGGGGCGGCACGACCAAGCCGTCCTCGCCGCTCGCGAAGCCACGGGTGGGAAGCTCGTCGCCCGCCGGCGGCTCGAGTCGCACTCCATCCAAGGGGTCGGTGACGGGGTTGAAGTCGAGGGTCCCGGCCAAGGCGTAGGCGACTGTCGTCTCGGGGGAGGCGATGAACGCCAGCGTGGCGTTGTTGCCATCGTTGCGCTTGGGGAAGTTGCGGTTGAACGAGGTGATGATCGAATTGGCCTCGCCGTCGTGCACATCGGTGCGGGCCCACTGACCGATGCACGGCCCACAGGCATTCGCGAGGACGGTCGCGCCGATGTCTTCCAGGTCGGCGAGGAGACCGTCTCGCTCGATCGTGGCTCGCACCTGCTCGGAGCCCGGCGTCACTAGCAGGGGGGTCTTCGCCTTCAATCCCCTCGCTGCGGCCTGGCGGGCGATGCTGGCGGCACGGCTGATGTCCTCATAGGAGGAGTTGGTGCAGGACCCCACGCATGCTTGGGAAAGCTTGACCGGCCACCCATTGGATTTCGCTTCTGCTCCCATCCGCGAGACCGGCCGGGCCAGGTCAGGAGTGTGGGGACCGACGACATGAGGCTCCAGTGAAGACAGGTCGATCTCGAGGATCTCGTCGAAGTGGCTGGCGGGGTCGGTGTCCACATCGGGGTCGGCGCGCAGGTGTTCGGCCGCACCGTCAGCTGCGTCGGCAACAGCCGCACGGCCGGTCGCCCGTAGGTAGACCGCGGCGCGCTCGTCGTAGGGGAATAGCGAGGTGGTCGCGCCGATTTCGGCGCCCATGTTGCAGATCGTCGCCCGCCCAGTGGCGCTGATGCTCTTCACCCCGGGCCCGAGGTACTCGACAATCGCACCCGTTCCGCCCCGTACGGTGAGCTGTTCGGCAACCTTGAGGATGATGTCCTTGGGCGCCGTCCATCCCGAGAGCTGGCCGTGCAGCACGACGCCGATCAGGCGAGGCCATCGCAGCCCGAAGGGGAGCCCGACCATCACGTCGACCGCCTCGGCACCACCAACGCCCACCGCAACCATGGCGAGGCCACCGGCGTTGGGTGTGTGGCTGTCGGTGCCGATCATCATGCCCCCGGGAAAGGCGTATCGCTCCAGGACGACCTGATGGATGATTCCCGAACCCGGCTTCCAGAAGCCGATGCCGTAGCGGGCGGCCGCCGTGCGGAGGAAGTCAAAGACCTCGCGGTTGGCATCCTCGGCGGCGGCGAGGTCGGGGCCAGCGCCGGCACGGGCCAGAATCAGGTGGTCGCAGTGGATCGTCGTGGGCACCCGCACCGCAGGCAGGCCCGCCGTCATGAACTGCAGAAGCGCCATCTGGGCGGTTGCGTCTTGCATAGCCACACGGTCGGGTCGGAAGTCGGCGTAAGAATGGCCGCGGTCCAGTTCTTGGTGCTCAGGGTCTTCGAGGTGATTGAAAAGAATCTTCTCCGAGAGGGTCAGCGCCTGCCCGAGCCGCCGGCGCGCGATCGTCACCCGTTCCGCGACGCGCCCGTAAACGTTGGCCGCAATAGCGACGGGGTCGTCGGTCGAAGCGACTGTCACACGCTCCTTCGGGTCAGGCCGGCCGAGCGGCCGAATGCGGGAAGCTACCGGTTCCAGCCTACGCGGGCTTCCGGATTCCATCGCTCGTGTGACGGGACCCGGTCGTCAGCGGGCATGATGGGGCCATGGCCGACGAGAATGCACCCGGATACCAAGCCGCACCAGCGTCGCGTCGTGGTACCAAAAAGGCGACGAAGGTGATCAAGCCCACCAAGAAGGCGGCACCACGTAAGGCGGCGTCGACCAAGAAGGCCTCGACCAAGAACGCCGCGACCAGGAAGGCCGCGACCAAGAAGGCGATCGCGACCAAGAAGGCCGCGACCAAGAAGGCGATCGCGGCCAAGAAGGCTCCGGTTCGAAAGGCCGGCGCGACACGGAAGCCTGCGGCCGAGAAGCGAGCCCGAACGCCGAGAAAGACCGCACCTGTGCTGGCCCCGGTTGATGACATGGACGGCGGCGACGAGGTCGCCGTCGTTGATGAGGTGGCTTTCGTCGACGAGGTGGAGTTGAACGGCGAGGTCGACGTAGAGGGCGACGTCACCGAAGTACACGAAGTACAAGACGTAGACGAGGTCGATGAGGACGGCGAGACATCCGACTCGCCGACTTCCGTTTACGCGCCGGTCGCCGATGAGACAGCAGCCGATCCGGAGGTCGAGCCGGCATGGTCACGTCCGCCTCCGCCCAGCCCCACGGCCGATGTGCCGGCCGACGGGAAGCCGAGGGGCAAGGCGAAGAAGCTGGTTCTCGTCCTGGCGATCCTGGTCATCCTGGGCGCGCTTCTTGCCGGTGGTATCTACCTGCTCATCTCGGGAGGCGACGAGGACGGCGTGGCCTACACATCGCTCGAGCCAGGCAACTGCTTCAACAACCCGCCCGAGAACTTCAAGAGGGTGACGACAGTGCCGTGCACTGGTTCGCACGACCTCGAGGTAATCGCGGTCGTGACCGACCCCTCGCCCAAGGACGCGCCCTACCCGGGCACTGCGGCCCTCGTGCAGGTGGCATCGGAACGGTGCGCCCCCGACTTCCAGATCTATGTCGGGATCCCCGTTGACCAGTCGCAGCTCCGGCAGGTCGAAATCGTGCCTCAGGAGTCGTCGTGGACCGACGGCAGCCGTCGCCTGGTGTGCACCGTGCGTAGTCCCGGGGGCGAGCCCCTGAGCCGGCCGGCCCGAGGCTCCAACGTCTAAGCGCTGACCGACAAGCGTGCGGCCTGGCCGCCTTCCATGCGCTTGATCTCATCCACAGGAGCGACCAGCCACATCTGGTCGACCGTCACTTCCCATTGGTCTAATAGCTCGCCGGCGCGCGCTGAGCCGGTCAACTCGACATGGCGCTCGAGGTGCCAGCGCAGCTCCTCCAACAGCTCGACTGAAGGTCGAGCCATCTCGACGAGCGCAGTGTTGAGGCGAGTGGACAGCGTCGACTCGGGGTCCCAGACGAAGGCCTGGCCACCCGTCATTCCCGCGCCGAGGTTGTAGCCGACCGGGCCAAGCACGATGACCGCGCCACCAGTCATGTATTCGCAGGCGTGGTCTCCAACACCTTCGACGACAGCAGTCGCCCCGGAGTTGCGAACCGCAAAGCGCTCGCCCGCCGCGCCGGCGATGTACACGTCACCACCTGTCGCGCCGTAGAGGCAGGTGTTCCCGGCAAGCACAGGGTCGCCGGCGTCATCGGCGGGTGGCCGGATCACGATGCGACCCCCGGCCATGGCCTTGCCGACATAGTCGTTGGCCTCGCCGACGAGCTCGAACTCCAGACCGTGGGCCAAGAACGCGCCGAAGCTCTGTCCAGCGCACCCGTCGAAGCGGATCGCGGCCGACCCCATGGGCGGGCGGTCGCCCCACTCGAGGGCGATCGCGCCAGATATGGCGGCGCCCACGGTGCGATCAGCGTTTTGGATCGGGTACCGCAGCTCGATGTCGTCGCCATCCCAGATGGCTTGGAGCGCATCGGTCACCAGTCGGTCACCGAGCTCTGAGCGCGGCCGCTGCAGTTCGACAGGGGCGACGAAGTGGCGCGCCGCCTCCGGGTCGGCAGGGGGTGTGATGAGCGGCGTGAGGTCCATGGTGTTGGCCCTGGGGTCGTCAGCCGCCCGTTGGCGGAGGCACTCGACCCGGCCGATGGCCTCATCGAGGGAGCGGAGCCCGAGCGCGGCCAGCTCGCGCCGGACCTCCTCGGCCATGAACAGCATGTACGCCGCGACCCCCTCGGGTGTGCCGACGAACTTTGCCCGCAGGTGCGGACGCTGGGTGGCGATGCCGGTCGGGCAGGTGTCTTTGTGGCAGGCCCGCACCATGATGCAACCCTCGGCGATCATTGCCGCAGTACCGAACGAATACTCGTCGGCGCCGAGCAGCGCGGCCATCAGCACGTCTCGTCCGGTGAGGAGCCCGCCGTCGATGCGGACCCGGATACGGTCGCGCAAGCCATTGTCGGTCAAGGCCCGCTGGGTGTCGGCCAGCCCGAGCTCCCATGGAAGCCCGGCGTGCTTGATCGACATCAATGGTGACGCGCCGGTGCCACCGTTGCAGCCGCTTATGTGCACGACCTCGGCCAGCGCCTTGGCCACGCCCGCGGCGATGGTGCCCACGCCGTCCTCGGCGACGAGCTTCACCGAGACGTCGGCCAGGCGGTTGACCTGCTTGAGGTCGTAGATGAGCTGGGCCAGATCTTCGATCGAGTAGATGTCGTGGTGGGGCGGCGGCGAGATGAGGCCGATTCCGGGTTGTGTGTGTCGCAGGGTGGCGATCTCCTCGGACACCTTCGCTCCAGGGATCTGCCCGCCCTCGCCCGGCTTCGAGCCTTGCGCGATCTTGATGTTGAGCTCGTCGGCATGGGCGCAGTATTCAGGCGTGACCCCGAAGCGGCCCGACGCGATCTGCTTGATGCGGCTGTTCTTGTCGCCGGTGTCACGGCCCCGGGTGACGAACCGGGCCCGGCTCTCGCCGCCCTCGCCGCAGTTCGACTTCCCGCCGATGAGGTTCATCGCCTCAGCAAGGGTTTCGTGGGCCTCCCGGCTCAGCGCCCCATGCGACATGGCACCGGTCGAGAAACGGGTGGTGATGGCGCGCGCCGGCTCGACCTCGTCGAGCGCGATCGGTGGGCCGGAGGGGACGAATTCGAGCAGGTCGTGCAGTTCGGTCGGCGGCCGGCCGTTGACGAGGGCGGCGAAGCGCTCGTAGGTCTCGTCGCTGCTCTGGCGCAGCGCGGCCTGCAGGAGGTGGGCGGCGTGGAACTCGTTGAGCGACTTCACTACGTCGTCGCTGTGGGTATGGTACTCGCCCTTCTTGCGGTACCTGTAGAAACCGGCGTCGACCAGGCGGGCCTCGTTGTGACGGTTGATGGCGTCCTCGCCGAGCTCGGTCCAGCCAATGCCACCGACCACCGACGGCGTGCCGGTCAGGCACACGTCGACCACCTCGGGGCCGAGTCCGATGACCTCGAAGATCTGGGCGCCGCGGTAGGAGTCGACTGTCGAGATGCCCATCTTGGACATGACCTTGAGGACGCCATCCTCCATTGCCGCCTGCAGGCGGTTCTGGGCCTCAGGGCCCGACAGCTCGGCGTCGACGTTGTGGTCGGCTTCATGGGCGACCGTTTCCAGGGCGAGCCCAGGGCATATCGCGTCCGCCCCGTAGCCAAGCAGGCACGCCATGTAGTGCACATCACGGGCGTCATCAGCGGAAACCACCAGGCTGGTGTCGGATCGCAGTCCACTGGAAACCAACCGATGGTGTACGGCTCCGGTTGCGAGCAGTGCCGGCAGGGGAGCGCGGTCCTCAGAGACGTTGCCGTCATCGATGACGAGAATCCCGCTGCCTTCGGTGACGAGTCGCTCGGCCTCGTCACACAGTCGCTCGATGCCGGTCTTGAGCCCGCCGGCGCCATCGGCGACCGGGAACGTGGCATCGAGGTGAGTGCACTCGAACTCGTTCTCGCTGACCGGGGTGTGCGAGAGGAGGTCGACTACGGCGGACGGGTACAAGAAGAACGACTTCAGCACGAGCAGTCGGCTGGCGGCTGCGCTCTCGCCGAGGATGGGATGACGGGGCCCCAGCAATGTGCGCAGGCTCATCACCAGGCGCTCACGGAGGTGGTCGATCGGCGGGTTGGTGACCTGGGCGAAGCGCTGCTTGAGGTAGTGGTGGATGGGACGGGGACGCCCGGCCATGTTCGGCAACGGGGAATCGTCACCCATCGCGAACACAGGGTCCTTGGCGTCGTTTGCCATCCGCCGCAACACCATTGACAGCTCTTCCTTGGTGTAGCCGAACATGGCCTGACGCCGTTCCAGCACCTCCGGATCGGGTGTGCGCTCGATCTCCCGTCCGGCCGAGATCTCCCGGAGCCCGTCACCGGCCCAGTGGGCGTACGGCGCGCCGGCCGCCAGGCGTTCCTTGCAATCCGCATCGGCCACCATGCCGCGCTGGGGATCGACAAACAGCATCTCGCCCGGACCGAGCCGGCCTCGTTTCACGGTGGTCCTGGACGTGCCCCCGAGGTCGGTCGCGGACAGCGAGACGTCGACGGCGCCGGCCTCGGAGCAGGCGACGACGAGTCCGTCGTCACCTATGGCGTACCGGAGCGGCCGCAGGCCATTGCGATCAAGGGCCGCGCCGACCCCGAGGCCGTCGGTGAAGATGACGCCGGCGGGGCCGTCCCAAGGCTCCATGAGCGAGGCGTGATACCTGTAGAACCCCCGGACCTCGGGGTCAAGGTCGCGCTCGCCTTCCCACGCTTCGGGGATGAGCATCGCGACTGCGTGGCGTATGTCGCGACCGCCGCGTGTCAAAAGCTCGACGGCGGAGTCGAGTTGCCCGGAGTCGGAGTCCTCGGTGTCGACGACGGGGTGGAAGAGCTCCTCGGGGCCGAGGCCAGCGTCTTCAGTGCCGAGCCGGGCCCGAGCCCGCATCCGGTTGGCATTGCCGGCCAGGGCATTGATCTCCCCGTTGTGGCACATCACTCGGAAGGGCTGGGCCCGTTCCCAGGTCGGCAGCGTGTTGGTTGAGAAACGCTGGTGGAACACCGCAAAGGGTGCCGCGAAGAGTTCGTCAGCCAGGTCGAGGTAGAACCCGGAGAGGGCGTCAGCGACGATGAGGCCCTTGTAGACGACAGTGCGAAACGACGACGACGCCACGTAGGTGCCGTCCGGCGCGGTGGCGTCGATACGGCGGCGGAGGCGGAACGCAGCGCGCTCCGCGTGCGCCTCACCGCTGTCATCCGGGGCGCCCAGAATGGCCTGCAGCATTGCGGGCAGGGTCTGCCGAGCGAGATCGCCGAGAGCGTTCTCGTCGGTCGGCGGGGTGCGCCATCCGACGATCGCAATACCCTCGGCCTTTGCGGCCTCCTCGATTGCGGCACGCGGGTCGTCGCCACGCACGAAGAGGCTGACGACACCGTGGGAGCTGCCGTCGGCCTTTCGGCCGAAGATCGCCGGTGGTATGGGCACCAGCAACCCCGACCCGTCTGAGGACTTGGCGTCGGCGCCGAGCGCGCCGCGGTGTTTCACACAAGCGAGGCCGCCGAGGGCGGCGGTGACAATGGCGCGGGAGGAGCGACCTTGGGCATCGGCGACGAAGCCGATGCCGCAGGAATCAAGCTCTTTGGTGCTGGCCATTGTGGCCCCTCTCCGGAGTGTCGTGCTGGCGGGAACCGGGGCGCTTCTGTCGAAGAGGCGCCATTGCCAACTGCCCCGGAGTTAGGGGCTCAGATTACCGCGGCCTGGCTTGGTCAGGCGCCGCCAGCAGCGTTGGAACCGCCGGGGTCGTTGCCGCCGTCGTCGGCCTCTCCGCCTCGCTCGGCCTCCCGAGGGTTGTCGGGGCCGGTGACGATCGGGGAATGCTCGCCTGGAGGCCCGGAGTGGGCATCCACGAACTTGCCTCGGCCCTTGCCGCCGGCGAGGTTCTCGTCCTCCTGGTCCGGGTCGTCCGACACCGGCTGGCCAGTTTCCTCGTCAATTGCGGGCATTGCGTTTCCTCCTAAGAGATGGAAAGGGTGCGTTCGACACCTACCCACCTCGCTGGAGACGTAAAGCTCGGGGCGGATGGCCCTACGGCCAGGACTTGGCGCCTGCCGGCGCGCGCCGGCCCTCCTCAAGCCTCCAGGCTCGGCGCCAGGGGGAAGCGGTAGGACCGCCGAGGCCGGGCGTCCTGCCTGCCGCAGCGCGCCGGCGCGCCGACCACCAGTCCGTGGACCATTCGTCGCCGAGCTCAGCGATCGCGTCCTGGATGCGAACGGCAAAACGGCGCGCATCCTCACCCTCGACTGGACGCATGGGCTTGCCGAAGTTGACCTTCACCGGTCCGCCCCTGCGGAACGGGTTGGCGATCCCCGCCGGAAGGGTCTGGCCCTTCTTCAGGACCCCCCGGGTGCCCTCGATGTACACGGGCACTACTGGACGGACGCACTTGACCGCGAGGTACGCGGCACCGCCGCGGAACTCTCGAGCCCAGCCGTCGGGGCTGCGGCCACCCTCGGGGAAGATGATCAAGCTCCATCCCTCGCCCAGCAGCGCCGCGACAAGATCCGATGAACGGCGGTTGACTCGGTGTCGCTCAATGGGAATGGCGCCAATCGTCAGTGCCGAGAAGGCGCTCATTGCCCGAGTAGCGAAGAACGTGTCCGACGCTGCGGCCACCACTGTCTTGTGACGCCACCGCGCAGGGAGCGAGGTCAGGATGACGCCGGTGTCGAGGTGGCTGTGATGGTTGGCCGCGAAGATCGCAGTCTCGTCGAGGTCGGCCAGGCGGTCGAGGCCGTGGACGTCCGGTGAGCCGACCGCGTTGATCAGGGGCCGCAATACATCGTCGACGAACACCGCCCGAGCTACCCGGGCGCCGTACCGGCGCGCCCAGGCGGTGTCGTAGTCGAGCCCGGTGCGTCCGGCAAGCGGGGGGCGCTCGACCCCATCAGGCCAGGTTGGCGCGCCCAGGGGAAAGGTGGTGCGCAACCGGGGGAGCCTCATCAGGTCACGTCGGCCATCAGGATCGGCGGGTTGTGCAGGTGGGTGATCGAGGGGTCGCCCCCGACGACGTCTTCGGCCATCTCCAGCGCGTCGCGCAACGTCGACGCGGGCTTGAAGCCGAGCCTGCGCACCGCCTTGGGATTGCCACCGACCACGATGACACCGGCCAGGTGCTGAAGGGCGTGCGCGCACCAGTACCACATGTAGAACGGGTGGACACCGTGGTAGGCGTAGCTCGTGCGGTAGAGGTGGATGTACCAAGGGTCGGTGGCGAAGTCCTGCTCGAACTTGGCCTCGATCTCGGCCGGGTCGGTGGTCTCGGCCAGCACCTGCTCGAAGAAGTCGATGTAGCTCGGGTGATGGACGGGGTTGAACTCCCACGGCGTCGGGTGGCTCATGATGACGACGCCGCCCTCGCGCACCAGCGGCTTACCCCGATAGAGGTTGAAGAAGTAGCCGAGGCCGAGGCAGGCAACGAGGATCGGGTTCATGATCGAGTTGACGTTGTACGGGCAGATGTAGGGCAACCCCATGGTGAGGATGTCGGCCTGCCCGTCGACGGCAACCATGTGCTGGCGGTAGACCTCGTCGGTTGTCGCGACGTGGACGGCTTCCACTTCGCCGGCCTGGACGCTCGTGAGTTTCTGCGGAGAGTCGATGCCCTGAAATATCTGGCGAGCCAAGCGCGGTGGTACTCGCTCGAGGCTCTTCGACGTTGCCAGGTACGACAGCCGGTCGCGCGCCGACCACTCCCACTCGCGCTTCTGCAAGAACGAGAATGCCTTCGGGAACGTATCGGTGTTCAGGGTGGTCTCGATCTGGAAGATCTTGATGCCCTCGGCCGCCAGCAACCGGCCCATCCGCCAGTTCGAGCTGTGCAGCTCGGAGCGGTGCTGGTCCATGAACGAACGGCTGTGCTGCATCGTCTGCACGTTGTGGTGGTGGCGCAGGCTCTTGTACGACGCCAGGCCGGTCGCCACGCTCTTGTGGCCGCCGTCCATGGCCACCAGGTTGATGTTGACGTAGACGATGAGGTCGCTGGTGGCGGCGCGCTTGTTGATCTCGACGGTTTCTCCCTCGGCCGTCTGACCGATGAGGAGCATGCCGTCGGGGTCCTCGGCGTCGTGTTGCAGCAGCGCGCCGCTCGGGGCGAAGGCGTCGTAGATACGGTCGCCCAGCATGTGGCGCAACTCGGCTTCGGTCATCCTGCGGTGCAGGGCCAAGGCGGCAATCAGCACCACGTCGTCGACGCCCGCGTCGGCTGCCAGGTCGAGCACGGCTTCGATGACCCGCTGGCGGTTGTCGGGCTTGCACATAGGAGGCAGCGGTAGGGAGATGTCGTCGAAGGCGATGGTGAGGCGCATACCGGAATGCAGCAGAGCCGGAAGAGGCTTGCTGTCACCGAGGGGATTCAGCAGGGCGTGGCGGATGGCGCCGTCGGGATCGGCGAGGGGGTTCAGCGGCTCCGACGGGTAGACGACGCGAGAGCCGACGGGCAGCCGTTCGAGGTGGAAGCTCTCGCCGCTGTGGAACAGCACCGGTGGGGTCGAACGGTCGACCTCGAGCACGAACCCCGGTCGGGTGCCGCCCGACTCCGGGCCCTCGCGGCCCCCTGAGCGGGAAGTTCTTTCCTTCAACGGTGCTTCTCTCCTCGAACGTCGAAAACGACCTTCACCGCGCCGCGCGGCCCTGCGTTTGCAGCATGATCGATGGCGTCACGGTAGCGGTCGAGGGGATAGGTGGCGGATACCAGACGATCGAGTCCAGCGTGGGCGACGAGCTCGAAGGCCAAGTCGAAGGTGCGCCGGTTGCCCGTGCCCGGGCCCTCTTCACCGTAGGCGTACGACCCCCGCAGGTTGATCTGACGGTGCCACAGGGGGGTGAGATCGACGAGGACATGTCCGGGCATCCCGACCAGGACGACAGTTCCACCGGCCCGGGTCAAAAGAAGGTCATCCGCGATCGACGACTGCGATCCGACGCAGTCGATCACCAGGTCGGCTCCGCCCGAAAGGCTGTCGCCGATCTCGAGAGAACCGGTTGCCCTGCGGACGGCGCGCCGGGCCTCGTTAGGGGCCACGACGATGTCGGCGCCGAGATCTCGAGCCAGCCGGCGCTGATCGGGATGTTTGGCGGAGACGATCAGCGTCGCCGGGGTGGTGAATCGGCGAAGGGCGGCCACGGTGCACAGGCCGAGGGTGCCACCACCGACCACGAGGACGGTGCCGCCGCCAGGATCAGCTGCCAGCGCGCCGTGGGTCGCACAGGCCGCCGGTTCGACCATGACCGCAGCCTCGTCGCTCATCTCGTCGGGCACGACGTGGATCTGGCTCTCGTGAGCGACCAGGGCAGTCGACCAGCCACCGCCGGTGTCGGCGCAGTAGCCCGTCTGCAGGCCCGGTTGCAGGTGCCCGAAAGCGACCCGCTCGCAGTTGTCGGAGCGCCCCTCGGCGCAGGCCCGGCACGGCGGGATCAGGGCGCGCGCCGCACATCCGAGCACGGGTTCGATGACGACCCGCTGGCCGTCGTCGAGGCGGCCCACAACCTCGTGCCCCGGTACGAACGGGAACGACACGATCGGCTCGAAGTAGCGGGACGAACGTCCTTCGACGGTGGCCAGGTCAGACCCGCAAATGCCCGAGAGCGCCGGGTAGACGCGCTTCCAATCCGCGCCGGGCAGCTCCGGCTCGTCGATCTCGGAGAGCCCAAGCGGTCCCAGGCGCGCACTGAACGACGGCGCGAGCGCGCCGGCGACCTTGGCCGCGGCGTAGCGGGGGAGTGACCGGGAAACGACGAGCGCCTTCACGCGCGCGCCGAATCTCTGGCTCGCCGTCCCAGGGGTCGCGGTGACATGGGCAGGAGCGGGTGCGGCGCGCCGGGCGACTTGTCCCAGTGCTCCACGTGCCAACCCCGCTTGCGGGCGATGGCCGCCAACTTGGGCTCGGCGTTGATCGCCACCGGGAAGCCGACTGCTTCGAGCATGGGAAGGTCGCTGGTGGAGTCGGCGTAGGCAACCGACTCCGACAGGGAGAGCCCGTGGAGGTCGGCGTAGGCGGCCATGGCTGCGGCGCGGGCCTCTCCGGTCGGCGGCGCGTCGACCAGTTCGCCCGTGAGAAAGCCATCTCGCTCCTCGAGCCGAGCGCAGACGACATCATCGAAGAGCGGGCGCAACGGCTCGATGATGAAGTCGAGCGCGCCGGTGATCAGCAGGGTGCGGTGACCCATCGCCCGGTGCTTGCGCACCCGACGGAAACCGGATGGAAACGACCGGTTCAGGAGGAGGTCACTGAACATCTCCCAGGCGTCGGCCTTGACTCGACTCGCGGGCGCGCCGTCGTAGCGGCGGTAGAAGTCACGCAGGAAGTCGCCCCGGTCACGGCGGTCCAGGGCGAGGAGGCCCGGCGCGGCGCGCAGCATGCGCAAGGTGAAGCCGGCGCGCTCGTCGTCGGGTAGCTCGCGAGTTGCGAGCCACGCGTAGGACTCGACCACATTGGATGCGATCAGGGTGTTTTCGAGGTCGAATGCGGCGATGTGGCGCTCGGGCGCAAGGACGTCGCGCAAGCCCCGCTCCGAACGTCCCATGCTCGTTCGGGGACCACCGGTCGTGCGGGCGCGAGCGATCTTGACGACCGACGGAAGGTGCACGTCGATAACGAAGCGGCGCCAGTCGATCACCTTGGTGTCGAACCCGAACATAGCCTGGTCTTCGGGTTCGAGGCTGTCCCAGAGGGCGACGGTGTTGGTGTCGTCGAAGATGGCCTCGGTCTCGGCGTACGCGCCGTACAACTTCACGTAGTCCATGGCCCGCTCGCCTTGGGTGCGGCGTTCCTCGATACGTCCGGCGACCTCGGCCCGCTCGCCCCGGATTGGCAGTGTACTGACCACCTTCTCGGCCACCTGCAGCAGCTTGAGGCCGCGCTCCAACTGACGTTGCGCTCGTCCTCGGGTGGAGTAGGCCCAGTCTTGGGCGACGATCGGCTGGCCGTCAGCGTCGTAGAGCGGATGCTGGTGGAAGTACTCGCGCACGAGCTCGACCATCTGCCGGTAGCGCAGTGGGTTCCGGGCGCCGGTCGCCAGGTGGTACACGCCCTTTTCGGGATCGGGCCCACGCGCGGCCAGGGCGATAAGCGCTGCGACTGCGATGTCGACGGGTACGACGTCGACCACGCTTTCGGGGATGCCGGGGAACTCTTTCAGGAGCCCTCGGCCGTACGCGATGATCACCGGCTCGGCCATGCGGAACCCACGGATCCATCCCGCTTCGGGCTCCGACCACGCCGACTCGATGATCGACGGACGGGCGATCGTGACGGGGACATCGCCGGCGCGCGCAGTCTCGAGCAGCGCCCGCTCCGCAAGCGCCTTGGTATAGGCGTAGGCATCGGGCCATCCGAGCGCCTTGGCACGAGCCCGGCCGACATCGACGAGACGTTCCTCGACCCACTGCTCACGGCGCCGCTCCGCTTTGGCGGCCACGAGCGCCGCGCCGGCCGCGCCGACCTCGGCGCGCGCTCCCTTGGTGAAACCGGCCAGCAGCTCGGGCCGTCGACTCTCGGTGTCGGCATCGGCCCGAGCTCGGCGAGCGGCGTCGACCTCTCCCCGCCAAGGCACGTCAGTGCTGAAGGGTGTCTCGGACAACGGGAGTTCGGGCGAGCGGCCCCGCCGGCTACCGGCGACGTAGGCGGTGGAGACCGCGATCAGATGAGCCGACGATTGCGCGTCCTGCAGGGCCTGCAGTACCCGCAGCGGTCCGAGGAGGTTGACCTCAACCGCGGTGTCGATGGGGGAGTCGAAGCTGACCTTCGCCGCGGCGTGGATGACGACATCACAGCTCGTGAACGTGGCCCGCTCGGTGCCGACCGCATCACCCTTGCCACCGTCGTTGCCGTCCTCGGGAACCAGGCCGTCGACCGACACGTCACCGGCGACGATCGTCACGCGGCGAGCGATCTCGGCATCGAAAGTGTCGCCGAGGTCGGCGCGTAGGCGGCGGAACGCGTCGTTGGAGAAGATCTCCCGGCGGGCCCGGTTCGCGGCGCTGGCGCGCCGTCCCGGGCGCACCAACAGCACCAGCTCGCAGCCGGGCACGCATCGCAGCAGCCGCTCCACCAGGGCGGTGCCAAGGAACCCGGTGCTCCCGGTTATGGCTATGCGTTTGCCGTCAAGCGCCTCTTGGATCACGTGACCTCTCTAGCATCATCTTGTAGATACCTACGCCTGACCGCGCCGGCGCGAGAGGTTTGGACACGTGGCCAACGACAACGGATACATCTTCGACCTGCTGGAGGAGCTTGGCTTCTCCGAGTTCGCGGCGCGCACAGGTCAGTTCCTGCTCGGGAGGCCGCTGGCAATCTTCCTCATAATCGTGGTCGCCTTCGCCATCAGCCGCGTCGCCTCTCGGATCGCTAACGGCTGGGTCGACGCGCTGGTGGCGCGGTCGGCGCTGCCAGCGCGCGCGGTCCGCTCCGCGGCGCGGGCCAAGACCCTTGCCAGCGTTGTCGCCAGCTTGGTGAGGGTGGTCATCTGGACGATGGCCGTCCTTCTCATCCTGGGCCGTCTCGGTATAGACCTCGGCCCGTTCATCGCCGGCGCGAGCATCGTCGGCTTCGCGTTGGGATTCGGTGCCCAGAGCCTGGTACGCGACTTCCTTGCCGGTTTCTTCATCATTGCCGAGGACCAGTTCGGCGTGGGCGATGTGATCACAGTGAATGAGGCGACCGGCACGGTGGAGGACGTTACGTTGCGGGTCACGCAGATCCGCAGCACAGATGGCACCGTGTGGTTCATCCCGAACGGCGAGATCAAGAAGGTCGGAAACTCGGCCAAGGACTGGTCGCGGGCCATTGTTGACATCGTGCTGCTTTCGGGGGCCGACGTTGTAGCCGCTACTGCGGTGATCGCCGATGAGATCGCCAAGTTCGGTGACGATTCGGCGTGGGTCGACGCGGTGCTCGACCGACCCGAGGTGCTCGGCGTCGAAGACATCGGGCCCGACGGCACGACGGTGCGGGTCTCGGTGCGAACCCATCCTGATCAGCGGGCCCGGGTGGCGCGGGAGCTGCGGGCGCGGATCGGTGCCCGGCTGCGGGTCGACGGATTTCTTGCGGTGAAGGACCACGGCCCGGGCAGGGGCAGTTCGAGCGGCGCGCCACCGCCTCCTACTTCTTCTGACTGAGGATCTGCTCGTAGAACTCGATGTGCTCTCCGACCATCCGGTCCATCGAAAAGTAGCCCTCGACTGCGGCGCGGCAGTCGGCCCGGTCGAGATGGTCGACCTTGTGGATCGCTTCGGCCATCGCACTCTCGTCGTGGCAGAGGAATCCGGTCTTGCCATCCTCGATGACCTCGGGCGCGGCGCCTTCGGGGAATGCCAGCACTGGCGTGCCGCACGCGAGCGACTCGATCATGACGAGCCCGAAGGGCTCGTTCCACCGAATGGGGAACAGGGTGGCCCGGGCACCGGCCAGCAGCCCGAGCTTCTCGGAGTTGTCGACCTCCCCCACGTAGTCGATCCCGTCGCCGAGCAGCGGCGCGACCTCACGGTCGAAGAACTTGCGCTCCCACGACTCCCGGAGCTTGCCCGCAATGAGGAGCCGGACGCCGGCCTGTCGGGCGGCCAGCGCGGCGCGCTGTGGTCCCTTGTCGGCGGCCAGACGGCCGAGAAAGAGGCAGTAGTCGCCACCATCGCCGACTGGAAACATCGAGGGATCGAGGCCGTGGTGGATGGTGCGGCCGATGGCAATCTCCGGTACGGGGTCGGTTTGCGCTTTGGAGATGGCGATGATCGGAACGCGGTCGGCAATCCGCCGGTAGACGTCGAGCAACTCGTCGTTGAATGGGCCGTGGATAGTGGTCACGACGGGGAGATCGGGGTAGCGCTCGGCGTACACGGGCCCGACGACCGTATGGTCGTGGACGATGTCGTAATCGAGCACGTGGTCGTAGGCGGCCATGGCATGGCGCAACTCCGGCACGGCCATGCCGATCCGTTCACCCTCGGCTTCGGCCAATAGCCACTTCATGGGCACGGGGCAGGTCGAGTCGCCGGTCGTGAAGAGCAGTACGTCGTGGCCGGCGTTGTGTAAACCGCGAGCCAACGTGTCGACTGCCGCCTCGATGCCGCCATAGAGACTGGGGGGGACAGGTGTCCAGGGTGGCGCGATCAGTGCGATTCGCATCCGGGGATTGAAGCACGCCGCGCCATTGGCGTGCAGTCCGGTTCGTGTTGCAGATGCCGTTAGCGTGTGGACGTGACTGGGCCTCCTGCACCGTGGCGGCTGTCGGGCGAGTGTGTCGTGGCCTTGGCCCGGGGTTGCGACGGCGCGCCTTTCCCGCCGGGCATTGAGCGGCTACCGGGCCCGCGGCTCATCATCGCGGCGCGCTACGACGACTCGCCGGTTGGGCCCTATCTCGAGTTCGCTGTCGCGGCTCCGGCGCGCGCCGGCGCGCGTCCGGGCATGTGCGTGACGACCATGGTCGTGACGACGCCCGAAGCGCGTCTGGGAGGGCGGTCGAACTGGGGATTTCCCAAGGAGCTGGGCGGGCTGACCTGGTCGTCTGAGGACGACGTGCACGAGTTGCGCTGGAACGAGCGGGAGATCTCGGTCCGGGGTGTCACGGCTGGCCCGCCACTGCCGGCGTTGGTGCCTTTCCGATCGGTGCAGCGCCGGTCTGACGGACTCGTCACCGTCGGCGGTCGCCTGCGGGGGCTGGCGCGTCTGGCCAAGGTCGAGATCACGGTTCCGGGCGACGATGCCCTCGCCGACTTGGCGGGTGGCCATCGCGGCGCAGTCGTTTCGAGCTCCTGCCTGGTGATGGGGCGGGCCCGGCTCCACGAGCAGTCGCCTGTGGCGGAACGGGCCCCCAGAGGCGCGGCCGAGCCTGCATTATCGTGGCGCCACTCGGGCGATTAGCTCAGCGGTAGAGCGCTGCCTTCACACGGCAGAGGTCACTGGTTCGAAACCAGTATCGCCCACGTCCCGCTCAAGTAGCTGCCCCGCCACGCCGATAGTCCTCTGGGAGACCAGCCGGCTTCTCGCGGAAGAAGGCAGAGTCAATGCGCGGGGCCCGGAAACGAAGTGCTGTGGTCACCCTGGCCTTCCTCGGTTCGTTGGTCGCCTTTCTTCCCGCGGGCTCGGCCCGGGCCGCGGGCGCCGTGGTCAACGTCCCCACCGACGCGCCGACGATCCAGACCGCCATCGATGCCGCCGGCGACGGTGGCGCTGTCCTCGTTGCGCCCGGTGTCTACCGGGAAAACCTCGACTTCCACGGCCGGCGGATTGAGGTTCGCAGCGCCCGTGGCCCGGCCTCGACCGTCATCGACGGTGGTCGCGCCGGGCCCGTGGTCACGTTCGAACACTCCGAGACCCGCGCCACGTCACTGCGCGGTTTCACGGTGCGGAACGGGAACCCGGGCGGGATTCGCATCACGAACGCGTCGCCCACCATCACGGGCAACGTTGTCACGGCCAATACTGCCTACGAGGGCGCCGGCTTCTACATCGCCAGCTCGAGCGCACTGATCCAGGACAACGTTGTCCGAGGCAACACCGCCGGCGGCGGCGGCGCCGGCGGCCTCTACCTCACGTCGACCTCCGGGCTCGATGTCGTGGGCAACATCATCGAATACAACACCTCGGCCTATTCGGGGGGTGCGATGACACTGTGGACGGCGCTCGATGCCGTCATCCGGAACAACGTGTTCCGCGGCAATCAGGCGACCGGAGGGGGCGGAGGGGCGATCGACATCGTCAACTTCAGCTGGCCCCTGATCTCGCAGAACGTCTTCGTCGATAATGAGGCGCTCGTATACGGCGGAGCGCTCAACATCCTCGTCCCCGTGGGCGCGCAAGGCGCCATCCTCGCCAACAACACCCTGGTCGGGAACCGGGCGCCGCAGGGGTCCGCCGTCTTCTCCGGCGGCGACTGGTTCGCGGTGAACAACATCTTCTCGGGGCCGTCCACGGGCGACGTCGTGCGCTGCGAGGGCTCGATACCCGGTCGGTTCTTCTACAACGACGTCTACAACGGGACCGATACACCGTTCCAATGGTGCCCGGACACGACCGGCATCGTGGGAAACATCTCGGTCGACCCCCTCGTCGGGCCCGACCTGGGCCTGATTGCCGGGTCGCCGGCGATCGACGCCGGCCACGACGATCCACTCGTCCCACTCCTGTCCGCCACTGATGCCAACGGGGCAGCTCGGGTGGTCGACGGGAATGCCGACGGGACAGCCGCCGCCGACCTCGGCGCTTTCGAGTGGCCGGGCGCCGGCCTCCCGGCCCGGCCGCCTGCGCCGGGCGCTTACCACCCGCTCTCACCGGTCCGCATCCTCGACACTCGCACCGGCCTCGGTGGCGGGCCGAGCAAGGTGGGGCCGGGCGGCACCCTGTCGCTGCAGGTGACCGGGCGCGGTGGGGTTCCGGCGACCGGGGTCACCGCCGTCGCCCTCAACGTCACGGTTACCGAGCCGAGCGCCGGCAGCTTCCTCACCGCGTGGCCGGCCGGCGAGACCCGACCCCTCGCTTCGAACCTCAACTATGACGCCGGGACCACGAAGCCGAACATGGTGGTGGTCAAGGTCGGTGCGGGCGGGGAGGTCAACCTCTTCAACTACTTGGGTTCGACGCACGTCATCGCCGATGTCGCCGGCTGGTACGGCCCGTACCTGCCCACGCCCGGAGCAGCGTTCACGCCTCTACCACCGTCACGCCTGCTCGACACCCGCAATGGAAACGGAGCGCCGGCCCAGCGGGTACCGGCCGGCGGCACGGTTTCCCTCCAGGTCACTGGGCGCGGCGGTCTCCCCGCCACTGGCGTGTCAGCCGTCGCCCTCAATGTGACAGTCACCGAAGCGGCCTCCGTCAGCTTTCTCTCCGTTTACCCGAGCGGTGAGACCCGGCCGCTGGTTTCCAACCTCAATTACCGGGCCGGAGACACCGTGGCCAACGTCGTCGTGGTCAAGGTCGGTGCCGACGGCCGAATCGTCCTGTACAACAGCGCGGGGTCGACCCAGGTCATCGCCGACGTGGCCGGTTGGTACGGCATCGACGGCACCACGCCAATCGGGACCTACACCGCTGTCCCTCCCAGCCGCATCCTCGACACTCGCACTGGTAACGGCGCACCGATGGCACGCGTCGTCGGCGGCGGCACGCTGTCCTTGCAGGTCACCGGCCGGAGCAACATCCCCGCGGGCGCCGTCGGCGCCGTGGTGCTGAACGTCACGGCGACCGAGCCGATCGGCGGGAGCTTCCTGACCGTCTGGCCCGGCGGCACGCCCCGTCCACTGGCGTCCAACCTCAACTACGCGCCGGGCCAGACGGTGCCGAACCTCGTCGTCGTCCAGGTCGGGCCCGGAGGGACGGTCGACCTCTACATCGATTCCGGTTCGGTCCAGCTGATCGCCGACGTGGCCGGCTGGTACGGGAGCTGACGATGACCCTCCGTAGCCGGCGAAGCCTGTTCACCATCACCCTCCTCGGCCTTCTCGCCACGGGTTTTGCTGCAGTCGTCCCAGCGCAGGCCATGGCCCCCACCCCGGTCTTCGCGCCTTACGTCAATCACGAGGTGGGCAATGCTCAGGCGGTCGCCATTGGCGACTTCACCGGCGACGACCGCAACGACGTGGTCGTCAGTACCGACGAGCCCGACGACGACATGAGCCGGCCCAACCGGGTCTACCTCTTCGCCCAGGGCCCCGACGGGTGGATGAGCCGCGTTCAGTCGCTCGACACGCAGAACAGCTGGATGCCCGACCTCGGCCTCGCCGCCGGTGACCTCGATGGCGACGGCAAGACCGATGCCGTGGTGGCCAACGGGCACGCCCTCGACGTGTTCATCCAGCACGACGGCTCCCTGACCGCGGGGACGCCGATCGCCCTTGATGGGGCGCAGTCGGTCAAGGCCGTCGACGTCGACGGCGACGGGAAGCACGACCTCGTGTCGAGCGCCACCATGGGCCTGGTCGCGCTCAAGGGTCTGGGCGCCGGCACCTTCGCTCCTCCCGTCGTCATCACCCCTCAACGCCAGGTGGAGGTAGAGGTCGGTGATGTGACCGGTGACGGACGCCGGGACCTCGTCACGTGCAGCGGCACGGTGGCGCTCGTATTCGCCCAACTTGCCGGCGGGACGTTCGCCACGCCCACCGAGCACGCCGGCGACGCCAACTGCAAGAGCGTGGCCCTGGCCGATGTGAACGGGGACGGCCTCACCGACGTGTCGATCGCCGGTGGCGGCAACGTGCCGAGCTCGCGGCTCAACGTCTTTCCCCAGTTGTCCGATGGCACCGTCGCCCGCACGCCGGCCACCTACGCCACGAGCGACATCCCCGGCTCGGTCAAGGCCGGCGACATGAACACCGACGGGCGCGCCGACCTCGTCGTCGTTCACGACTCGTGGATGTGGGTCGGCGTCCACGCCCAGACCCCCGACCACACCCTCGATCCTGAGCGACTCACCCGTATCCCGTACAACAACGGCACCTCGCCGCACAGGATGGCGATCGGCGACGTGAACGGGGACCAGCGCGCCGACATCGTCATGGCGGACGACCAGCACGGCCTCGTCACGCTGTGGGGCCAGCAGGCCGGACCCCCGACGACGACGTCGACGGTACGACTCCCCACGACTGTCGCCACGACGCCGCCCCCCGGCGCCCCTCGGCCCCTGTTCTCGGCGCCGCAGTCCTACGACCTGGCTGCGGCCGGCGAGTCGGTGGTGGCCGGCGACTTCAACGGTGATGGCCGCACCGACGTGGCGCTGAGCACGCGCCGAAGGTCCGACCCGTCGTCGAGCTACAAGGTGTTCGTCTTCTACCAGGCGGCCGACGGCTCGCTGCCCCGTGCCGTGAGCTTCGACACCGAGGCGGGCGCCGGCTACGGGGACATCATGGTCCTGGCCGCAGGCGATCTCGACGGTGACGGCCGGACCGACCTGGTTCTGCGGATGCGCGACGGCATCAACGTGTTCATGCAGCGCAACGGCACCTTCGCCGACCGCACGTACACCGAGCTGCCCTACGCCAACCGGGTCGACCTCGCTGACCTCGACGGCGACGGCAGGGCCGACATGGTCATGACCGGGCTCGCCACCACCGTCTACCGCAGCCTCGGCGCGGGCGCCTTCGGTTCGCCGGTCACCGTGGTGTCGGAGTACCGCAGCGACATGGCCATCGGCGACGTGACCGGCGACGGCCGGCCCGACCTGGTGACTATCAGCAACTTCTCGTCAGGAGCCGTGGAGGTGTACCGGCAGGTGCCCGACGGCACCTTTGGGGCAGCCGAGCGCACGTCGATCGGCGCCAACCCGTCGGAGATCACCCTCGGCGACCTGACCGGCGACGGCAAGATCGACGTCGCCGTCAGCTACGAGGCGGGCATACAGGTCGTCGGCCTCCGGGTCCTGGTTCAGGGCGCCGGCGGGACGCTCACCCCTGGCCAGGACGTCGCCGCATACGCCGCGGGCCCGCTTCGGACGGGCGACGTGGACGGCGACGGCCGCACTGATCTGGTGGCGATGTACGGCTCCTCGGCCGGGGTGCGGCTCCGACAGGCCGGCGGGCAGCTGGGGGCCGAGCAGTTGTACCCGACCTCCGGCCCGAGCAACACCCCTTCCAGTGGAGTGGTCCTCGCCGACTTCACCGGCGACCGCCGGCCCGACATTGCCGCGGCCAACTTCACAACCGGCCTCGACGTCCTCCGCAACACCTCTACTGGCGTGCCGCCGCAGCTCGGCGGGGTCATAGGCAGCACGTTCCAGCCCCTCACGCCGCACCGAGTCCTCGACACCCGCTCCGGCCTCGGGGCGCCGCCGGTCCGGCTGGCGCCGGGCGGCGCGGTCAGCCTCCAGGTGACCGGTGCCGGCGGCGTGCCCGCGGCCGGCGTCTCCGCGGTGGTGATGAACGTGACGGTGACCGACCCGAGCGCGCCGAGCTTCCTGACTGCGTGGCCGGCCGGGAGCGTCCGGCCCCTCGCGTCGAACCTGAACTACGTCGCCGGCCAGACCGTGCCCAACCTCGTCGTAGTGAAAGTCGGCACCGAGGGCAAGGTCGATCTCTTCAACAGCTCCGGGTCAACCCACGTCATCGCCGACGTGGCCGGCTGGTACGGGCCCGACATCGGTACGCCCGGTGGGCGGTACACGCCGGTGACGCCGGTGCGGATACTCGACACCCGGGCGGCTGCGAAGGTCGGCCCGGCCGGCTCGTTGGCTCTCCAGGTCGCCGGCCAGGGCGGCGTGCCGGCATCCGGCGTGTCGGCGGTCGTGCTCAACGTCACGGCGACCGACCCCACCGCCACCAGCTACCTGACGGCCTGGCCCGCGGGGGAGGCCCGACCGCTGGCCTCCAACCTCAATTACGTGGCCGGCCAGACCGTGCCCAACCTCGTCGTGGTCAAGGTCGGCGCCGGCGGCAAGGTCAACCTGTTCAACAGCTCCGGGTCAACCCACGTCATCGCCGACGTGGCCGGCTGGTTCGGCACGGACGGCACGTCCTCGGTCGGTTTGTTCACGCCCGTCGCCCCCTCCCGGCTCCTCGATACCCGCTCCGGCGACAAGGTTGGCCCCGCCGGCACCTTCCACCTCTCGGTGACCGGGCAGGGCGGCGTGCCGGCCTCGGGGGTGTCCGCCGTCGTCCTGAACGTGACCGTCACTGAGCCAACTGCGACCAGCTTCCTCACCGCGTTCCCAGCGGGCGAGGCCAAGCCGCTTGCGTCGAACCTCAACTACGTCGCCGGCCAGACCGTGCCCAACCTGGTGGTCGTGAAGGTCGGCGCCGGCGGAGCCGTCGACCTGTTCAACAGCGTCGGCTCCGGCCACGTCGTAGCCGACGTGGCCGGCTGGTTCAACTGACGCACAGGCATCGCCGCTTCGGCAGAACCAGTACACGCGGCGGTTCATCGCCTAGCTTCGCGCCGGCAGTTACACAACCTGGAAGGGCGGGGTTATGAGCGACGTTTCGCAGGGACCAGGATGGTGGCAGGCGTCGGACGGCAAGTGGTACCCGCCGGAGCAGGCGACCCAGCCGCCGCCCACCCAGCCCACACCCACAACACCGGCCGCGCCAGGGGCGCCGTCGAACCCGTACGGACAGCAGGCACCGCCGTACCAGCCCTACCAGGCGCAGCCGTCCCGGAAGATGAACGGCCTGGCCATCGCCGCGCTGGTGTGCGGAATCCTTTGGGGCTTCGGGGTCCTTGCCATCGTCGCGGTCGTGTTCGGAATCATCGCCCTCAAGCAGATCAAAACCCGCGGGGAGACCGGCAACGGACTCGCCATTGCTGGAATCATCCTGGGCGGGATCGGGATACTCGGTGCCATCGTCTCGATCATCACCTTGGTCGCGGTCAGCGACGAGATCGACAACATCGGCGAAACCGCCACCGTGCGGATCGAGGCGTCTGAAGACGTGTGCTGGACGGCAGCGCTCGACAGTTCCGACCCCGACGTCGATGGCACTCGGGAGAGAGGATGCGGTTCTGCGCTGCTGGATCTCGGCGAGGGAATCGGACGCGAAGCCCGAGTCACGAACGTCAGCGGACCTGAATCGATCGAGGTCACCGCCATCGTCGAGGGCGAGGTTCAGGACAGCGCCACGGCCTCCGAAGGCGAAACAGTGACGGTAGAGCCCTAACCGGGAAGCACGTCAGCCAGGTTCACGGCTTCGTCTTCAGACGGGACTTCAGCATCAACCGCCGCGCCGAACTCGTACAGCTCGTAGGTGAAGTTGGGCTTTGACCCGCTGTCACTCGCACCGCGTACCGGCGCATCTACGGTGTACTGGAGTTTCCTCAACCGGCCCTCGGCGTCGAGCCAGATGTCCGCGGGGATCGTCTTGTTGCCGAGGAATTCGTTCGCCTTCTCGAGTGCTTCCCGTTCATCGGAGGGAACGGCGGCCGTCGCCTTCTTCGTGTCGATCGTGGCCTTGTAGTGGGTGGTCTTCTCGCCGCGGATCCGTTCCTCGCCGACGACCGTCACGTTGGTGGCGCCCCGTAGATTGTCAAGGGCATACGTCGGATTCCCGGTGCCGGCGCGCGCCAAGCCCGAGATATCGATGTCGGCGAGCTTCTGCGAGACCTCCCCGACGTCGAGCTTCACCCATTCCTTGCCGACCTGATCGGCAATGAGACTCGGCACCTTGAGGTAAAGGGCGCCGCCGTCGACGATGGCCTCGACCTTGCCGAGTTGCACACCGGCGACCTCGGGGAGGTCAGTAGTGATGAGGCCTCGGCCCTCCTCGAGGTCAAAGGTTCCCTCAGCTGTCACATCCGCGCCCGAACCGGAACTGATTCCGGAGATTGTGAAGGAGGTCCTGGCCGTCTTCGCCTTTGCCGTCTGGTCAGGCGCCCGCGCGGCCACCACGTCGATCGGAGCCTTGGCGGACCCAACCTTTTCGTCCTCACATGACGCAGCAAGCAGGCCCAGGGCCACCACCACGATCATCGCCCTGCGCATCGGTGCACCTCCACTGGCGAACGGACTGAACACCGATCTACCCGAGTTGGACGTTTGTCATCCGCGCCGGTGGGTACGCCTGAATCACAAGGCCGTAGCGGCCTCAGAGCGAACACAAAGGAGCAAAGATGGGTATCGGTGTCAGTGTCTTCCTTATTGCAGTAGGCGCCATTCTCGCTTTTGCGATTGACGTGACCAACACATCGGGAATCGACCTCCAGACCG
>DATLEI010000123.1:0-9290 GCA_035525375.1 Acidimicrobiales bacterium | reverse complement strand
GATCTCCTCGCCGCCGTCGAGCTCGAACTCCGCCGGCGCCGCTTCGGGCGCGCCGTGCGCCTCGAAGTCGACAGCCGTATGCCGAAAGAAAGCCGTGACCTGCTCCGGCGCGAACTCGAGCTGGAACCGGGCGACGTCTACGAGGTCGAGGGTCCCCTCGAACTCGGCGGCCTGTGGTCGGTGTACGACCTCGACCGACCCGAGCTGAAGGACGACGTGTGGGTCGGCGTCACCCAACCGCGATTGGTCGATCCCGATGGCGACCCCGTGGATCTCTTCGCCGTGTTGCGCGAGAAGGAAGTTCTCGTCCACCATCCGTACGAGTCATTTGCGACCTCGGTCGAGGCGTTCGTCGAGCAGGCTGCTGCCGACCCACACGTCCTTGCCATCAAACAGACGCTCTACCGCACGTCGGGCGACAGCGCCATCGTCAAGGCTCTGATTCGCGCGGCCGAGGCCGGCAAGCAGGTCGCCGCTCTTGTCGAGCTCAAAGCCCGGTTCGACGAGAAGGCCAACATTGCTTGGGCCCGTGCCCTGGAAGAGGCTGGCGTCCATGTCGTCTACGGGCTGATGGGTCTCAAGACCCACACCAAGACTGCGCTCGTCGTGCGGGAGGAGCCGGATGGCATCCGGCGTTACTGCCACGTCGGAACCGGCAACTACAACGCCAAGACCGCCCGCATCTACGAGGACCTCGGCTTGCTCTCAGCTGATCCGAAACTGGGCGCCGACCTCACCGACCTCTTCAATTACCTGACCGGCTACAGCCGTCAATCGCACTACCGCAAGATGCTGGTCGCGCCGGTGTCACTGCGACCCGGCATCGTCGAGCTCATCCGAGCCGAACGTGACGCCGGCGAGAATGGCCGCATCGTCATGAAGATGAACAGCCTGGTGGACGCCGCGATCATCGACGAGCTCTACGAGGCGTCTCAGGCCGGCGCGCGTATCGACCTCATCGTTCGCGGGATCTGCTGCCTCCGTCCCCAGGTGCCGGGGCTGTCCGACCGGATCAACGTGCGGTCCATCGTCGGTCGCTTTCTCGAGCACTCCCGGATCTTTGCGTTCGGTGTCGGCGAGCGCCGCCGTTACTACATCGGTTCGGCTGACCTCATGCCCCGCAACCTCGATCGTCGGGTCGAGGCGGTCGTTCCGGTTGACGACGACGAACTCCAGGCGCGCCTCCAAGAAGTGCTCGACCTCGCCCGGGCCGACGACCTGCTGTCATGGGATCTGCGTCCCGACGGCTCCTGGCGGAAGCTGCCACCTGAGAGTGGAATCAATGTCCAGTCTCGCCTTCAGGAACTGGCGCGCGAACGGGCTCGGCGCCGGCGCGAGTCCGATCTCGTCCCGCGGAGCTGACGACGCCCCGATGGCCGCGCCCCGCTCCAGCATCGAGCGAGAGGTGAAGCTCGGCGCGTGGGCCGGGTTCACCCTTCCCGACTTGAATGGTGTCGCCGAAGGGATCACCGCGGTGGAGCGACCCGAGCGGGCCCTTCGCGCCGTGTATCACGACACTGCCGACCTCCGTCTCGCCCGCTGGGGGGTCACCCTGCGCCACCGGACGGGCCAGGGCAGCGGGTGGACCGTCAAGTTGCCCGAAGGCGAGGAGGGACCCGCCCTCGTGCGCCGGGAGGTAAACCGCGACGGCGCGCCGGGGAAAGTACCCCCGGCGGCCAACGACCTGGTTCGCGCTTATGTACGAAACGCTCCGCTCGTGGCGGTCGCCCAGATGCGCACCCGCCGTCGGGCAGTCGAACTGCTCGACGCCGAGGGCCAAGCGGTGGCAGAGGTCGTCGACGACGAGGTGTCCGTGCTTCACGGCGGACGGGTCGCGGCCCGCTTCCGTGAGGTGGAGGTCGAGGTCACCGACCGCGCCGGCTCCGAAGTGCTCGATGCAGTCATCGCCCGCCTCCGCGAGGTGGGAGCCGGCCAACCCGATCCCACGCCGAAGCTCGTACGTGCCCTTGGTGCGAGGGCGCTCGGCCCGCCAGAGCTGGCTCCGGTGCCGCTCGACGACAGCGCCTCGATGGCCGACGTCGTGCGCGCTGCCATCGTCAACTCGACCACCCGCATCCTCCGCCATGACCCCGGTATTCGCATCGGCGACGATCCCGAGGATGTGCACCAGGCCAGAGTCGGCACGCGCCGTCTCCGGTCCGACCTTCGCACCTTCGCCCCGGTCCTCGTCGAGGAATGGCTGCAGCCTTTGCGCGACGAGCTGCGTTGGCTCGCCGGCGCGCTCGGGGCGGTACGCGACGCCGACGTCTTGGCCGAGCGCCTGCGGCGTCAGGCGGATGCCCTGCCGGCGCGTGACGCGTCGGGGCTCGCGCCGCTGTTCCGCAAGCTGGCTGCCGAGCGCGAGCGCGCCGGTGAGGGGTTGATCGCCGCCCTCTCCGGCGCGCGCTATGTGGCCTTGCTCGACCGTCTCGTGATCGCCGCCCAGCCGCAATCACACAGCGGCATCCATGATGCGTCAGTAGAGATGTTCCGCCCCGAGGCCGGGCAGGCGGCCGTCGAGCTGCTCCCTGAGCTCGTCTCCCGACCTTGGCGGCACGTGAAGAAGGCAGTCGGCGAGCTTGACGCCAACTCGCCGCCTGAGGCGCTGCACGAGGTCCGCATCCGGGTGAAGCGAGCCCGGTACGCGGCCGAGGCGGCTGCGCCGGTGATCGGCAAAAAAGCCCGTGGTTTCGGGAAGGCACTTGCCGATGCCCAGGGCGTGCTTGGCGATTACCAGGATGCGATGGTCGCCGAGAAATGGCTCCGCGGCGCGATCGTGCGCGCCGGCGCGGTGCAGGCTATGGCCGCGGGAGAGCTCATCGCCGTGCAACGCGCTGAAGCCGTCGCGTGTCGTGAAGAGTGGCCAGCCGCCTGGCGCCAGCTCGACCGTAAGAAGCTGCGCTCGTGGCTCGCCTGAGCAAACACGACGCGTCGGATGTGCGCGCCGCCGGCGGCGTTGTCCTGCGGCCGGGTCCCAGTGGCGACCCCGAGGTGCTGCTGGTGCACCGCCCGAAGTACGACGACTGGACGATCCCGAAGGGGAAGCTCGACCCGGGCGAGAGTGACCTCGATGCCGCCGTTCGGGAGGTCGAGGAGGAGACGGGGCTGCACTGCCATGTCGGACGGGAGCTGCCGAGTGTGGCCTACGACGACCGCAACGGACACAGCAAGGTCGTGCGTTACTGGGAGATGACGCCGGCGCGGGGCCGGTTCAAGCCCAACCACGAGGTCGACGAGGCCCGCTGGCTCCCGCTCGAGGAAGCATCACAACTGCTGACCCACGATCGCGACCGCGACGTCCTCGCCGCGGTGGCGGACTGACCCGGGCCCGAGCAGCCCTCTGAGCGAGAGGGATTTATCCTGTGCCATGCACTTGTACGTCGTGCGCCATGCCAAAGCCGGGAGCCGCCACGAATGGGACGGCCCCGACCACCTCCGCCCGTTGAGCACCAAGGGCAAACACCAGGCCGATGGCATCCTGCAGGAGCTTGCCGAGCGCAACGTCGAGCGAGTGCTGTCGAGTCCTTTCGTCCGCTGCATCGAGACTGTCCAGCCCCTCGCTGACAAGCTCGGGCTCGAGGTCGAATTGGGTGAGGCTCTCGGCGAGGGAGCGAGGACGAAGGACGTCTTAGCCCTCGTGCGCAACCTTGGCCATGTCGATGCCGTGGTCTGCAGCCACGGCGACGTGATCCCCAAGATTCTCGAAGGTCTGGCGAGCGACGACCCCGTGAAGGTCCCTCGCGACATCCCCTGTGCGAAGGGTTCGACCTGGGACCTGGTGGGGGAAGATGGAATGTACATGGAAGCGCACTACATCCCCCCGCCGGCGTAGACCGGCCGGTACCTTCACGCATGCGCATCGCCGCCCTCGACCTGGGCACCAACTCGTTTCACCTGCTTGTCGTCGACGCCCATCCCGACGGCACCTTTGCCTCGCTTGTCCGGGAGAAGGAGATGCTGCGTCTGGGTGACACGGTCGCTCGCAACGGTCACATCACCGAGCCAGTAGCGGCGCGCGCCGTGGCCACAGTCCACCGCTTCCGCACTCTGGTCGATTCGGTTGGCGCCGACGAGACTGTCGCTTGTGCCACCAGCGCCATCCGAGAAGCAGAGAACGGTGACGCGGTGGTTGCCGCCATCGAGGCTGAGGCCGGCGTGCCTGTCCATGTCATCGGAGGGCTCGAGGAGGCCCGCCTCATCTTCGGCGCCATTCGAGCCAGCGTCGTGATCGACCCGGGCCCGGCGCTTTGTTTCGACGTTGGGGGCGGCAGCGTCGAGGTGATGGTGGGCGACGCTTCCAGCCTTCAGTGGGCCGACAGCGTCAAGCTCGGCGTCGCACGCTTGACCGCTGAGCTGGTGGGCGACGACCCGCCATCAGCAGACGACGTCCGACGGCTCCGAGACCGCCTGACCGCAGGCCTGGCACCATTGGCCGAGGCCGCGGCACCGTACGGACCTCGGATGGCTGTCGGCACGAGCGGCACGCTCTGTGCCATCGCCCGAATGGTGGCGGCGCGGCAATCGGGCGGAATCCCCGTGTCGCTCAACCAGTTCCGGTTCGGGCGCGACGAGTTCCAGGCCGTGCACGACGAGCTCATGTCTTCGACCGCAGCCGCGCGAGCCCGAATGGCCGGGCTCGACGCGCGCCGGGCCGACATCATCCCGGCCGGGTCGATGCTGCTCCACACCGCCATGGATCTGTTCGGCTTCGACGAGCTCACGGTCAGCGAGTGGGCTTTGCGCGAGGGGATGGTTCTCGACGCCATCCAACGACACGATCCCGCCGATTGGAGCAGCGACCCCCGCGCCATCCGCCTGTCGTCGGTGCTGCGCCTGGCGCGGGAGTGCAACTGGGACGAAGGTCACGGTCGCCAGGTTGCCCGCCTCGCCGTCGACTTGTTCGACAAGACCATGCCCCTGCACGGCCTCGGTGCCAAGGAGCGAGACGTGCTCGAGTGCGCCGGCCTGCTCCACGACATCGGCGAGCATGTGTCGACTGAGGGTCATCACAAACACACGGCGTACCTGATCCAGCATGGCCGCCTCCGGGGATTCGCTCCCGACGAGGTGAACGAACTGGCCGCGCTGGCGCGCTACCACCGGGGTGGCGACCCCCGGCGATCACATGAGGTCTACGCCGCGCTCGACGAGATGGGTCAAGGCCGAGTCGCCAAGCTGGCGTCGTTGTTGCGGGTGGCCGACGGCCTCGACCGGGGCCGATCGTCAGGAGTCGAGCGGGTCGACGTGGAGCTCAACGGATCAAAGGTACGAATGCTCGTGCACGCAGGTGAGAGCGACATCGACGTCGACCTCTGGGGGGCGCGCCGCAAGCGGGAGTTATTCGAGCGCCTCTTTGACCGGCGTCTCGAGTTGCTCGGGTCCGTCTAAACCACGAGCCGGCGGGACAGAGGCGTCTGCTGACCCACCGGGTCGCCAGCCGATCAGCACGATGATCGCAGCGCCACTGAACAGTAGGAGGCTGACCCAGTCGTTGAGGCGAAGGCCAAGGATCTCGTGGGCCGGATCAATGCGGAGCGCTTCGAACCAGAATCGACCAAACGAGTAGGCGGCAACGTACAGCGCGAACAATCGGCCCGGCGCCAGCCAGCCCTTGCGGTCGACCAAAAGAACGAGGCCAACGACGGCGAGGCACCACAACGACTCGTACAAGAACGTCGGATGGAAGGTCGATGCCTCGGTGTAGCCGGCCGGCCGGTGGGCGAAGTCGATCTTCAGTGCCCAGGGCAGCGAGGTGGGGCGACCGAACAGTTCCTGGTTGAAGTAGTTGCCGAAGCGTCCGATGGCTTGCGCCAGGGGGATGGCAGGGGCGACGGCGTCGAGCAAGAGCGGCAGATTCATCCCCCACCGGCGGGCCACGACCAGCCCGACCGCTGCTCCCAAGGCGACGCCGCCCCAGATGCCGAGGCCCCCATCCCAGATCCGTAAGGCCGCGACAGGATCGTCGGTGTACCTCTGGTAGTCGGTGACGACGTGATAGAGCCGGGCGCCAATAAGGCCCGCCGGCACCGCCCACACCGCAATGTCGGAAATCTGCTTCGGGTCGAAGCCCATGGCGGCCCAGCGCTTGCGGGCGAGCCAAATGGCAGCGAGGACGCCGAGGAGGATGCACAGCGCATAAGCGCGGATCGGGATCGGCCCCAGGTACAGGACACCGCGCGAGGGGCTGGGAATCGAGAGGAGCAGGTTCAAGAGGGGACTGTCGGATACGCCGCCGTCGGGGCGTTGGCCGGCGGTGGCGGCGGGCCCCCAGGACCTTGGCCCAACTGGTAGTGCCACTGGGCCCGTTCCTGCTGCTCGGTGACGGTGCCGAAGACGCGCCGGATGGCGAGGGAGACCCAGAGGAGTTCGAACAACAGCACGGCGCGAGCGAAGTAAAGGACCTTCGCGTCGTCAACGCTCGTCACGCCATCGGACCCGATGCGGTCGTTGACGACGACCGCGAACACGACCCACGCGACGGCGGCCAGAACCGGGCCGATCCAGACGACGTTGAGGCTGCTCGGGACGCTCGAACGCCGGGACACCGCCGCCCACTCGTTGCGTTGAAGGTCGGCACTGCGCCAGATCTCTCGCAGCGCGATGGTCATGATCACCAGGTTTACGATTGGGACGAAGCACAGCAGAGCAACGAGCACCGGGGGCAGGCGGGTCGTGGCGGCGCCGAGGGCTAACTGGTTCTTGTAGGCCCGGTAGAGCCAGAAGACGATCACGAGATATGCGCCGACGACGAAAACGGCTGCGGCGGCCCACGCGATCCATTGCTTCTCGTCGATGTTCCGGAACAGGTCGAAGTTGTCGAGCGGAGGGGGCACGGTGAGGCCGAGATAGATGTTGGCGCCGGCTCCGACCAGGAGGGCGAGGACTTCGAGAAGGAAGAGGAGGCGGATCATCCCCGCCAGTTCCTTGAGGGTGCGGAACGGCGGCCGGTGCGACGGACCTCCTGTGGGCGCCGGCGGTGCTGCCGCCGTCGGGCCGTGCCCGGCACTGGGCGGCGGGTACTGCCCGGAGGCGTACTGGGAGGTGTTGGGGTACTGCGGCGGAGGCGCTGCGGGCTGTCCGGTCTCGGTGGTGTCAGCCGCAGGGCGGGACCAGCGGAAGGGCTCGGCTGGCGGCGGTGGTGAGGGCGGCGGGGCGGGCGTCGCCTCGGTCGGCAGGTCGGCGCTCGTCGCGCCGGGGACTGCTCGGGGGGGCTCCTGCACCGGCGGGGGGAGCCACGGCGTGCGAATGTCGGCTGCGTCAGCCGAGCCGTAGGCCTGCCACGGCGCCTGTTCGTGCTCGGCCGGGGGAGCCTCCGCAGGCGCATGCACCGAGGTCATGTGGGCGCGCCGGCCCCGCTCGGTCTTGTAGGGCCGGCCGCACACCTCACAGTTGAGCGTTGGCGCGGCCGTGGGGTGCGTTGCCGCGGGGAGCGCTGAGCCGCAGCGGTCGCAGAAGCGTGATTCGGCGTTGGGCGCGGGCGTGGAGCATTGGGGGCACGTAACCACGGCGCGACTGTAGGCCCGCGAGTAGCCTCGGCAGGCGACGTACCCTCGTCGTCATGATGAGAGGCGTCGGGCACGGGTGGCACACCCAGCTGTGGCGCGACCCCGACTTCATCGCCAACTCGTCCACAGTCGAGCGCCCGGTGGCCAAGCGGGTTTGGGCGTTCGCCCGTCCCTACCGCTGGTTGCTTGCCGTGTTCCTCGGGACGATCCTGCTGGGCGCAATTGTCGGAATCCTGCCGCCGCTCGTCTTCCGGGCCATGATCGACGACCACGCCACACCCCGGCGCGACCTCGGAGGGCTGACCTGGCTCGCCATCCTTGCCATGTCCTTGGCCTTGGGCGACGCCATCATCAACATCGTGCAGCGCTGGCTGGCGGCGCGCATCGGCGAAGGCCTCATCTTCGACCTGCGGTCCGCCCTGTACGACCACGTCCAGCGCATGCCGCTGGCCTTCTTCACCCGCACGCAGACCGGCGCGCTGATCAGCCGCATGAACAACGATGTCCTCGGCGCCCAGCAGGCCTTCACCGGCACGATGGGCAGCGTCGTGCAGAACCTCATCAACGTGGTCGTGACACTCGTCGTGATGATCGGGCTGGAGTGGCGGTTGACGTTGCTGGCTCTCGTCGTCGTGCCCGCCTTCATGCTGCCCGCCAAGCGAGTCGGACGCCGCATGCAGCGCCTGACCAAGCAGTCGTTCGGCCTCGATGCCCAGATGAACGCGATGATGGCCGAGCGCTTCAACGTCTCGGGTGCGCTGCTCGTCAAGCTGTTCGGCCGGCCGAAGCGGGAGGCGGAGGAGTTTTCCGACAAGGCGGCCAAGGTGCGTGACATCGGCATCAAGACCGCCTTCTACGGACGGGTGTTCTTTGCCGTGCTCGGCCTGTTGGGAGCCGTCGGCACCGTGCTCATCTACTGGCTGGGTACCCGGATGGTCGTCGAGGGTGCGCTGACACTGGGAACATTGACCGCCCTGGCGGTATACGTCGCCCGGATCTACTCACCGCTGACGCTGCTCACCAACGCCCAGGTCGACATCATGACCGCGCTGGTCTCTTTTGGGCGGGTCTTCGAGGTGCTGGATGCGACCCGGTTGATCGATGATCGCCCCGGCGCGTACGACCTGGTCGAACCGAAGGGCAGGATCGAGGTCGACGATGTCTGGTTCCGATACCCGGCGCCGGCGTCGGTGTCGATCGCGTCACTGGAGGCCGATGTCAACGCGCCGTTGAGCGACAAGCCGTCGGCGCCCATCCTGCGGGGGATCTCGTTCACGGCCGAGCCGGGCCAGATGGTGGCGTTGGTCGGCCCGACCGGCGCGGGCAAGACGACGCTGTGTCACCTCGTGCCCCGTCTCTACGACGCCACCGAGGGCGCGGTTCGCATCGACGGGCACGCTGTGCGTGACCTGACGGCCGAGAGCCTCAACGCCGCCATCGGCATGGTGACCCAGGACCCGCACATGTTCCACGACTCCATCGCGGTCAACCTTCGCTATGCCCGACCGGAGGCGACCGACGCTGATCTGGTCGAGGCGTGCCGGGCCGCTCGGATCCACACCCTCATCGACAGCTTGCCCGATGGCTACGACACCCTGGTCGGCGAGCGGGGGTACCGGTTGTCGGGAGGCGAGAAGCAGCGGCTGGCGCTGGCGCGGGTGCTGCTCAAGAGCCCGTCGATTGTGATTCTGGACGAGGCGACGGCGCACCTCGACTCGGAAACCGAGCTGCTCGTACAGCAAGCCCTTGCAGAAGCCCTCGCCGGCCGCACGTCACTGGTCATCG
>DATLEI010000121.1:0-59711 GCA_035525375.1 Acidimicrobiales bacterium | reverse complement strand
GCCGCTCCGAGCGAGAATCCAGCCGAGAGCAGCATCGCCAGCTGCTCTGCGATAACCGGCAGTTCGAGGAACAGCCGGCGCTTCCAGGCGTCGGATGCCGTGGCGGCGCGCTGCTCAAACACGAGGAACGCCAGTGCCGCTCCACCGAAGATGAAGAGAAGGCCGATCACTACCGGGGGGCGCATGGCCAGGGTGAGCAGCGCTCCCGCCGCGAAGCCGAGGGCACTCCAACCCAGTTGGCGGACCCGAAAGGCGGTCACATCGAGCGGCGAATGAGTTCGCTCGAGCCGGACGGCCAGGTCTTCACCCACCCCAAGACCCTTGGCAACCCGTTCGCCGAGGATCCGGCACAACGGCCGCACGACCTCACGAAACGACTCCACCGACGGCAGCAATGCTCGCGGCTTCGGGCGCATTCCACCGGGGCCATACGGCCCCAGTCGATCGCCGAGCGAAGGGCGGACGAACCAGCGCAGCTCGGAGAACCAGAGCGTGCAACCCGCCCAGAGGGCGAGGCCCGACAGGACCGCGAGCCTCATTCGAAGAACACCCGTTGCTCATCGGGCAGCTGCATGATGCGCCCGGACCACAACCAACAGGCGATGACCATGGCCACGGCGAGGATCACGCCCACCTGCCCTGTCGGCGTTTCGTAGGCAGCCCGCCCGTCGCCGATCGAGAGCCCGGCAAGTGCCATCCCGAACGGCACGAAGAGTACGAACCGGCGCGCGAAACGCGCCGCGGCCTGCTTCGCCAGCGCGTCCTTCCGGCCGTGCAAGTGGGCGAGGCGATCGTCGGCCAACGCCGACAGTCGACGTTCGAGGTCGGTGCCGCCAACCTCGTGAGCGACGAGCAGGGTTTCGCACGCGGCGTCGGCAGTTGCGTCGGCGAGTCGGGACTTGAGGGTGGAAATCGTCCGTCGAAAGTCGGTGGACATCGACCATTCCCGCTGCGCGGCCGCGAACGCAGGACGCATCTCTGCCGGGCTGCTCCGCCCCACCTCGAACAGTGCCTGTGGCACCGAGCGCCCCAAGGCACCGGTGAGCAACCCGATCTCCTCGATCATGCGGGGCCACGCCTCGTTCGCCTTCTCTCGATTCCGTTGCCGGCGCGCCCGGTACGCCGCTATCGGCCACGTCGCCGTGAACCCGCCAATCAGCAGGGCCGGCAGCACGCTTCCAAAGAGTGCAAAGGCGAGACCCGCGCCAGCCAGAAAGACGCCGCCGATCACGGCAACAAACTCTGACGACCGCACGTCATCGAGCCCCGCCTGTGCAAGCCACTGCTCGGCGCGCCGGCGCGGGGAGGTGACCGCCGTGGATGCTGGACCAACGCCGAAACCCTGCCAGTTGAGAACCAGGGAGGTGTACAGCAAGAAGACGCCGTAGGCGCCCCCAAGCGTGATGAGGATGCCGATCACGACGAGGCCACCACGCTGGGTCGCACCCGCCCCTTCGCTTTCGTAGGACCCGACTCGCGGACGTCTAGAAGAGCGCGGACGTCGTAGCCCGCCTCCTCCAGTGCCCGCACGGCCCGCACGGGAACGTTCCCGCTCCAGGCCAACGGCGCGTCGAAGCGGGGCCGGGCGAAAAGCTCAGTGGCCGTGAACTGGGTGCCGTCCCTGCCGGTCTGCAGTTCCTCGACAGCAATGACCTCACTGACTTGCACCCGGCCGCCGACGCGGACACAGTGCACGACGATGTCGATGGCTTCACTGACGAGCGCACTCAGTGCCGACAGTGGAAGCTCGTTGGAGCTATCGGAGAGCTGGCAGATGAACCGCAGACGGGTGAGGGCCTGGCGCGCCGATCCGGCGTGGATGGTCGTGTAACCCTTCACTCCCGACGACAACGTGAGAAGCAGCGGAAGCGCTTCTCGGTCACGCACCTCCCCCACGACGGCGATGTCAGGGGCCATCCGCAAGAAGCCGGAGACAAGCCGGCGGAGATCGACCTCGCGCCGGTCTTGGCGCGTCGGTCTTGTCTGCATCGACGCCACATTGGGCAGCGGAAGGTCTGCCTCAAAGACCTCCTCGGCGATCACAACCCGCAGGCTCGGATCAAGCTCCGCCGCGCAACACGAAAGCATCGTCGTCTTGCCCGAGCCCGGCGCGCCCGAAAAGATGATGGACAGGCGGGCGCGAACACAGGCCCGCAGGAAGCCAGCCACCCGGACGTCGAGCATGCAGCGCTCGACCAGTTCGTCGAGCGACCGGTACGCGACGCCGGTGAACTTCCGGATGTTGACGAGCAGGTGCCCGTCGCGGCCGACATCGCCGTGGACAATGTGGAGACGGGCCCCGTTGTCGAGCTGTGCGTCCTGAAGCCCTTCGGCCGGATCGAGCTTGCGGTGCGACCCGGTTGCGTCATCGAGAATCTTGGTCAGGGTGCGGACGACATGTTCATCGTCGTTGAAGCTTTCGTCGTGGTAGCCGCTGGGACCGTGATGCCGCTTCACAAAAATCGAGTCCGGCGCGTTCACCATGACCTCCCAGACGTCGTCGTCTGCCAGAAGGGCCTCGAGGGGGCCGTACCCGGCGAGATTGCGATAGGCGCGTTCGGCCAGGAGGTCGGGCTCGGCAAGGTCGAACCCGCGTAGCCCGCGCTTGTAGTCCGACGACCACGCGCCGACCTCGTCTTCGATGAGCCCGCGGAGCTTCGCCCGGCCATCATGTCCGGCCATCTCGAGCGAGATCTCCTTCGCCCGCTGCTGGACGCGCCGCTCGATCTCCTGCAGGGGCGATACATCCACGTCAGCGACCGGCGTCATCCGCCCAACATCTCCGGCTCGACCCAGTGCCCCAGCGACCCGGCGCGCACCCGCTCGGGAACCGTCACTGGGAGCGAAGCGACATTGCGGGCCAGGAGGGCGTGGACGCAACCGGCGAGCGTCGACCCGACTCCCGAGGGCAGTCGGGCCCCGTCGCGAAGCGCATCCTCAACACCTTTGCGCTCGGGGATGAACACCGGCGCGGCCGCGCCGTCGCCGGCGGCCGAAAGCGCGTCAAGCGCTCTCACCACAATGGCGCGGGCGCGCGGGGAACGGCAGCCACGATTGATCACAGGAACCACTCGAGTTGCCGGAGTTCCGAAGTCGAGGGTGGCGGATAGGACCCGGGCGAGCGAGTGCAAGCCCTTCATCGATGGCTGCCCGACGGCAAGGACGACGTCGGCGCGCCGGGCGACGGCACGAGCCATGACGTGGCGCTCCTCGACGTCGACCGAACCGCCGTCAGCTTCGCCCTCTAGATCTGCATCTACGTCGCAGACAACAACGCGGAAAGCTTGCTGCAACGACTCGAGCGCGGACTCGAAGGCGTGCGGTCGCACGGTCGCCCAGAATCTGGCGTGCCGAAGTCCGAGTAAGAGGTTGTAGTTGCGGTCGGCAACGTGGAAGGTGAGGCGCCGTACATCGTCGGGTGTCGGCTGACCGGCCCCGTGGGCCTCTACGAGCTCTTGCACACCAGGTACGACGTCTCGAGCGTCGTGCAGCATGGCCTGCTCGGCGTGCAGCTTGAGATCGGCCAGTAGAACGAGCCCCGAATAGCGGGCGTCGTCCGCGAGCGCCTGAGCCAGGGCGATCGCCGCCGTGGACACGCCAGTGCCACCCGAACCCATTACCGCAACCAGAGGGCAGCGCCACGACGACGGCGTCACCATTCGTCGAGGCGGTTCGACCGCTGCATCCGCGTCGGCGTCGGCGCGCACGATCATCCGGGCATGCATTGCCAGCGCGCCCAACAGCTCATCGCGCCCGAAGCCGGCGGTGAGCACCGTCGACGCGCCGAGCGCGGCCCAGTCGCGCCGAACTCGGGGGTCGTCGACGACGAGGCACGCACAGCCAACCTCTTTGGCTGCGGCCAAGAGGTCTCGGTCGACAGAAGGCATGCCCGCGTCGGCGACCAGGGCAGAGACGGCGCGGCCTCCTGCCATACGGGCGCGGACCTCGTCGGCTGAAACACACTTCACAAACTCCACGGCAAGAGAGCCCGACGTTGTCCATTGGCCGAGCGCGCCGAACCACGGTGACCGGGCGGGGGCCAGACCCAACACGACGTAGCGCGCCCCGGCCATTACGAGCCCGTCCCCTCGGCGGGCGGCGATGTCTTGTTGGCTCCGGCTCGAGTCGCCGGGGATACGGGCTGCTGTGGTTGGTACGCCGGCGGCGGATCTTGGGCCGGCGGCGCGCCCGTCGCCCGAACGACGGTGAGCTTGCCCTGTTGGATGGCATGGGCGAGGGCGACCTCGTCGCCGGCGTCATCGACGATCACGGCGACGACTGCGGTGCCGTTGTCACCAAGACCGGCCTTTGCCCGTTCAATGGACACCACCTGCGCGTTCTGTAAGACCATCGTCGTGAAGGACTCGTTGCCGCTACCGAAGGTGGCGAGCAGGTCGACCCTCTCCCCTTCCTCGAGCGTCGTGCTGAGGTGACCGCGCTCGACCGGGAACGAAAGCTCACGTCCGGGGTCGTCACCGGCTTTGGAAACGACTGCGCTCGGCTGCACGAGCTCACCTGGCTCCAGCGTCGTCACCGCGGTGGCCCCTACGAGGACCGACGGGTCGTTGAATGCCTGGGCCCTCACTCGCGATGGGAGGTCGATGGGCTCCATCGCCAGGTCGCCCGGGTCGATCTTGGTGCCAGCGGCGATGGGCCGGGCTGCGACCACATACGAGCTCGACGGGCCGCCGTTCATACTGGCGTAGGCGGCGAAGAGGCCAACTGCGGCCACGCCGACCAGCAGCCCGCCGGCGAGCGCCCTGCCTCCCGGCAGGTTTCGACGCCGACGGATCTGTCGGATCGGCGGAGGCGAGCTCGACCCGTTTCCGTTCTGGACCGGCGCGCCAGACGTGCGGTACTTGACGTCTGACGCGCTCATGCACCCGCTCCGCGCACAGCTCTTCCCTTCTGTGTTACTTCCCGCGCTTGTTCGCCGCGCTCTGGTTGCCGCGGTGCTTCCGCTTTGTGTGCTTTACAGCCTTGAGCGTTCCGCCGCCCTTAGCCAACGGCGACACTATGAAAGTTCATGAGATAACACAAGAGGAAATCGTGTGGATTTTCGGGGGATATCTGCCCGTTTTCTGGTGGAAAACTTCGTTGCCCTGTTTGGGGCACTGAAAAGGTGTGGATTCGACGCAATCGGCGCTGAAGAACGTGGGGCTAGGGTGCTGAAATCCCATGGCCCATCTCCTTGATACGACAGCCGACTTCGACACCTTCGCCCGCAAGGTCGGACTCGACACGCCCCTCGAGCGGGAGGTGCAGTGGAAGGCGCGCTACGAGAGCGCCTACCCGTTGGTATTCCGAGCGTTCTATACCGGCGGTGGTTCTCCTGATGGCCGGCCGGCGGTGGCGCGGGAGTTGTCCCGCATCAAGCGGCGCGTCGCCGAGGCCGCGCCCGTCATGCGAGCTCACATCGAGGAGATCGACCCCGTTCTCGGCGAGACCCTCGGGATGCCGCCCGACCCGTCGCCACTACACGTCCTCATGGTTGGCACGTTCTCAACCAACGCCGTGGTGGCCAAGGTCGGCGACGACATCGCCGTTTTGCACTGCCTGGAATTCTACCAAACGCCCGAGGGCGCCAAGGTGCTGGTAGCGCACGAGGCGACCCATGCCTGGCAACGGCTCGCTACTGGAGACGAGCAGCCACCGGAGACCGACCCGGGCTGGCTCGCCTTCTCCGAGGGTGTCGCCACCAGGGCGTCGCGCGAGCTCGTGCCTGGTGTCGACGAGACCGACTACTTCTGGTACGGACACCCCGAGGTAGAAGACTGGCTTCCATGGTGCCAGGAGAACCGGGACAAGCTTCTCGAGCGGTTCGCCGGCGGCTTCGACGAGTCATGGACGTATGAGGCGTTCTTCGGCGCGGGACGAGTCGATGACCACTGGCGGGTGGGCTACTTCGTCGCCGACGAGATCGTCCGCCGGATCGACAAGCCCCTGTCGGAGTTGGTGAAGATGGGCGTCGACGAGGGGAAGGCGGAAGTGAAGGAGGTGCTAGGGCTGAGCTAGCGCGGCGGCGTCGCGGGCGGGCGCGCCGTCGTCCCACTCGATACGGGGGGCGTCGGCCCAGAGCCGTTCGAGGTCGTAATACTCCCGGGTCTCGTCGAGGAAGACATGGGCAACGAAGTCGCCGTAGTCGAGGAGGATCCACTCGGCCTGCTGGACCCCTTCGAGCCGCAGCGGCGAGGGGCCGCCGCCCGCCTTTACCTGAGCCTCGATCTCCTCGGCGATCGTTCGCACCTGGCGGTGGTTCGTACCGCTGGTGATGACGAAGGCCTCGGTGATGGCGAGGATCTGACCGACCTCGAGGACGATCGTCTCGTTGCCTCCCTTGGAGGCTGCTGCCCGCGCCGCCGTCGTGGCCCAGGAGCGGACGTCGGCGAGACCCGCCGCAAGGTCTTGTTCGCTCTGGCTGGACCGCGCCGTCATCTGCCTCCAGCGTACAGGCCCAATTCGCGTATGCGGTTGATTACCGCTCGGGGCACCACATGGTCGAGGGGACGGCCGTCGGCGGCGCGAGCGCGGAGGTCGGAGCTGGAGATTTCCAGCTGGGGAATCTCCACTGCCTGCACCCGCCACCCCGGGCCTACGTCGGGCACAGCCGTGCCCGGGCGGTTCACGACGACCAGCGTCGCCAGGTTGCGCACCACGTCGATCCGCTCCCAGGTGTCGAGCTCGGCGGCAACATCGGCGCCGATGACCAGGAACAGGTCGCGATCGGGACCCTCGGCGAGCGCCTCCAACGTGTCAGCTGTGTAGGAGTCGCCCCCTCTGTCGATCTCGAGCCGGCTGGCTTCGAGCCCCGGCGCGTCTTCAACGGCCGCTTCCACGAGGGCGAGCCGTTGCTCGGCCGCGGTGACGGCCCGATCGCTCTTCTGCCACGGCTGGTTGGCCACGACAAACAGGACCCGATCGAGCTGCAGGGCGTGCTTCGCGTTGACCCCGGCGACCAGGTGGCCGATGTGGATGGGGTCGAAGGTCCCGCCGAATATGCCTATCCGCTCCACAATCGGACTATACGGAGCCGGAGGGCCGGTAGCCTTTACACACCGTGAGTACTGACGCGGCACCGAGTGCCTGGACACCAACGAGCTGGCGGGAGCGCCCCGCGCTTCAGCAGCCCGACTGGCCCGACGAGGCCGCGCTGGCCGAGGTGCTGGCGCGCCTCAGCACCCTCCATCCTCTCGTATTTGCAGGTGAGGTCCGCGACCTGACGTCGTCGCTCGGCAGTGTGGCGGCCGGTGAGGCCTTTCTACTCCAGGCCGGCGACTGTGCGGAATCCTTCGACTACTCGGCTGATTCGGTGCGAGACAAGCTCAAGGTCATCCTCCAGATGGCCGTTGTGCTCACCTACGGCGCGGGCGTCCCTGTCATAAAGATGGGCCGCATCGCGGGTCAGTTCGCCAAGCCTCGCTCGGAGGCTACCGAGACGATCGGTGAGTCGGTATTCCCGTCGTTCCGGGGGCACATCGTCAATGACGACGCGCCGACCACTGCTGGTCGCACCGCGGACCCGGCGCGCCTGCTGCAGGCGTACCACCAGTCGGCGGCGACGATGAACCTCCTACGCGCCTTCACCAAGGGCGGCTTCGCCGACCTCACCAAAGTGCACGTGTGGAACCAGGAGTTCGTGGCGTCGAGTGCCGAGGGCCGCCGTTACGAGCGCATTGCCGCTGAGATCGAACGGGCGATGCGGTTCATGGCTGCCTGCGGCATCGACCTGGCGGCCGAGACAAGCTTGCACCAGGTCGACTTCTGGACCAGCCACGAGGCCCTCCTGCTCGGCTACGAGGAAGCGCTCACGCGCCGGGACTCACTCACCGGCAACTGGTACGACTGCTCGGCTCACCTGCTGTGGGTCGGTGACCGCACCCGCCAACTCGATGGTGCCCACGTGGCGTTCCTGCGGGGCGTCGAGAACCCGTTAGGCGTCAAGCTCGGGCCCGACGCCACCCCCGAGCAGACCGTTGCGTTGTGCGAGGTTCTCGATCCGGCGCGCACACCAGGCCGATTGACGATGATCACCCGCCTAGGCGCCAACCGGGTAGAGCAACTGCTCCCACCGCTCGTGCGCGCCGTGCGCGATGCCGGCCATCCCGTCGTGTGGGCCTGCGATCCCATGCACGGCAACACCTTTCGCAGCCCCTCGGGCCACAAGACCCGCCACTTCGACGACATCCTGCTCGAGCTCAAGGGGTTCTTTGCGGTCCACCAGGCGGAGGGCACCTGGCCGGGCGGCGTGCACGTCGAGCTGACCGGCGACGACGTCACCGAGTGCCTGGGCGGCGCGGAGAGCGTGGTCGACTCCCAGCTCGACGATCGGTACCTCACCATCTGCGACCCCCGGCTGAACGCCCGCCAGTCACTCGACCTCGCCTTCGAGGTCGCAGAACTCCTGCGAGACTAACGGCGCTAGCCCCCGTAGAGCGTTCCGATCTGATCGGACGAGACCTCGTGTAGGGGCATCACTTGGCGGAGCTCGTCGACGGTCGGCAGATACGGGCGGGACTTGATAACCGAGAAGTACACGACCCTGCCCTGCCCGGCGCGCACGCGCTCTGTCATTTCGGCGAGCTCGGCGCGGTAGTGAGGGTTCGGCTTGCCGGTGAGGTAGTCCTTTTCCGGCGGCAGCTCCTTCGTCGCCCTTCCGGTTAGGAACCAGATGGCGTCGGGACCGTTCGTGTACACGGGGACCTCAGGCGGCAGGGTCCGGACGGTGGCGACCACGGGCGACTGGCGCCAAACACTGGACGTGTAGCCACCCCGGCGCGCGCCGGCATCGTCGACTGAGTCGCGCACCCACGTTGTGGCCTCGGCGATCTGAAAGACGAACAACAGGCCGAGCACTCCGATGGCGACGGCCTTGATCGGACCCCTGATCGCCTCGCGGCACGCCATGGCGAGGACGCCGACAATCACCACCACATGCAGCGGTAGGAGGAGGCGCCTGTCGAGCAGCGCCGACGCGTCGATGAAGAGGCGGTCGAGCAGGAGTACAGCAACGTACGCGCCCGCGAACACAGCACAGACGACCGGCAGTCTCCCCGGCACACCATCGAGCTTCTGTTCCTCGTCTCGGCGCGTCGAGCGAGCTGCCCGTACAAACAGGGCTATCGCACCGGCAACCATCACGATGCCGAGCCACCACGGCAGCGAGTCCGGCACAAACCACCCGACAAGGTTCTCGGCGCCTCGCTGGAGGTCGCTTCCACCGAAGGGATGCCACACGATCTCGCCTTCAGAGCCTCGGCCGTGTGCGCTACGCGCCCACAGCACCCAGGCCCCGACGGGCACGACGGCTGCGATGGCGAACGCGCCGGCCTGCGGCGCGCCGCGCCAGCGCCCCCCGGCGCCGTACAACATGAGGAGGATCAGACCGGTGGCAACGAGCGCGATCCCGACGTAGCGCGTGAGGAGCACAAGGGCGGTCAACGCCGTTACCGCCGCCAACATGAGAGGCCGGCGATGATGCAGGTACTCGGCTAGCGCGGCCAGGGCGAGGATACAGAGCAGCACGAACATGGGATCGCTCAGAGCCGACGCGTGATAGGTGAGCGCGTCAGTGGCCAAGACGACAAGCGCGCCGCCGACGAGCCCGGGCCACCACTGCTGCGTGGCGCGCCGGAGGACGAGTCCGACAACGAGAACCGTCGCCCCGAGCAGCAGAGCATTCAACCACCGGGCCCCGTCGACGGGATCGAGACCAACGACGTCGAGCGCCGCAAGAGTGACCGGGTAGAGCGGCGCGAAATGCCCGACGGGAGGCGTCCCCGGAGGAGTCGTGACGCCATCCCCAGCGGCAAGGCCTCGAGCTGTGCCGACATAAGAGACAGCGTCGGGACTTACGTACGGCCCATGCTGCGTGACCACCAGCATCGTGACCGTGCCCGCCAAGGCCAGCAGGATCAGTAGCGCGAGCCCCACCCGTTGGTCATCGGCTCTTGACGCACGACTCAGGTGCGAACCTGCCCATCCCCTGTCACCACGTACTTGGCCGTAGTCAGCTCACGCAGCCCCATCGGACCGCGAGCGTGCAGCTTCTGGGTGCTGATCCCGATCTCGGCGCCGAACCCGAACTGCTCGCCGTCGGTGAAGCGCGTGGACGCATTGACGATGACCGCCGCCGCGTCCACCTCCTTGGTGAAGCGACGAGCGGCGTTGAGGTCTCGGGCGCAGATGGCTTCAGTGTGCCCGGTGCCATAGCGGTTGATGTGGTCGATCGCGGCGTCAAGCGACGGCGCGACCGCGACTGACATCTTGAGGTCGAGGAACTCTTTACCAAAGTCGGCATCAGTAGCCTCGCCGATCGACGGAACGATGTCACGGGCTCGTGCATCGCCGACGAGCTCCACGCCCTCAAGGGCCGCGGCGGCGCGTGGCAGGAAGGCGTCAGCAACCGCCTCGTGCACGACAAGTGACTCGGCCGCATTGCACACTGAAGGCCGTTGCGTCTTGGCGTTGACAACGATCGCGAGGGCCTCGTCGAGGTCCGCGCTCTCGTCCACATAGACGTGGCAGTTACCGTCGCCGTCGATCACATAGGGCACGGTGGCGTGCTCGAGGATGGCGGCGATGAGCGAGGGGCCACCCCGCGGGATGAGGCAGTCGATCGACTCACGCAGGCGCATGAACTCGACCGCCGATTCGTGGCTTGTGTCCTCCACGAGCACGAGCGCGTCCTCGGGAAGCCCGGCCTTGGCCAAGCCCTCCCGCAGCGCGCCGGCGATAGCCAGGTTCGACGAAATTGCGGCTGATGAGCCCCGTAGAAAGCCCGCGTTCCCAGACTTGAGGCAGAGGCCGAAGGCATCGCTGGTGACGTTGGGACGGTTCTCGTAGATGATCGCCACCACCCCGAGCGGCACCCGTACCTTCTCGATCAGTAATCCGTTTGGTCGGGTCCAGCCCTCTACGACCTCACCGACCGGATCGGCCAGCGCCGCGACCTGCCGCAGGCCGGACGCCATTGATTCGACACGCGCCGGCGTCAGTCGCAACCGATCGACAACGGTGGCGGTAGTGCCCCCGGACTCGGCCCGGTCGACGTCGACCGCGTTGGCCGTCAAAATCTCCTGCGAACGATCGAGGAGCAGGTCGGCGGCCGCGTGCAGCGCGCCGTCCTTGGCCGCGGTCGAGGCTGTCGCCAGTATGCGAGACGCGGTCTTGGCACGCCGTCCCAAGTCCGACATCACCGTCGCAGTCACGTACCGAGGCTACCGGCCGGACAGGCGGAATCACACCGCGCATGGGTTCCGTCGCGAATTGGCACCTACGCTTAGTGGTCGTGCGCCGTGTCCTCGCTGTCCTGGCCGCGGCCGCCATGGTCGCCGGCGCGTTTGCCATCCGTTCCGGGTTGGACAGCAACGAGGAGGAGAAGTCCCGCGTTCTGCGGATGACCTGTGCCGCCGAGCTGGAAGCGGCGTGCCGCCAACTCGAGCGCGCCGACGACCGCATCGAGCCGACGATCGAGGCCGCCGGGGTCACCGCCGACCGGCTCGTGCAGTTCGATGGTGACCCGAGCGACTTCGGCATGGACGGCTGGTTGGTTAGCGCGCCATGGCCCGAGATCGTCGACGGCGCGCGCCGGGCCCGTGCATTGCCCGCGCTGTTCAATCCGCCAAACGACAGGAAGGTCTTGGCCCGGTCGCCCCTGGTCATCCTGGCCTGGAACGACCGGGTCACCGCCCTTCGTGCCTTCTGCCAGACGCCCGCGGTCGGGTGGAAATGCATCGGCGATGCCGCGGCCGCGCCGGGTGGTTGGGCGGCTATCGGCGGCCGACCCGAGTGGGGGCCGGTCAAGCCTGGGCATGCGGATCCGGGGAACGACATCGGGCTGCTCGTGCTGGGCCAGGAAGCGGCGGACTGGTTCGGGCGAGCCGACCTGTCCTCAGTCGACCTCGATGACGACGCCTTTTCCCGGTGGTTCTCCGCGCTGGAACGGGCCGTGCCTCCGTCTGGTGGCTCGCCGATTGGCACCATGCTCATCACCGGTCCCGCCGCCTACGACGCGGTTGGAACGACCGAGGCCGAGGCGTTCCCGCTGCTGGCCCGCTCCCCGCGGCGGAATTCGTTGGAGCTGCTCTACCCTTCCCCCATGGCAACCGCCGACCTGGTCCTTGCGACTCCCGCCGCAGAAGATCCTGCCGCCGACGCACTGCGCTCGGTCGTGTCGGGGCCGCCAGGCACGCAGGCCTTGACCGATGCCGGATGGAAGGCGCCGGGAACGCCCGGCGCGCCGTTGCCGCCCCCGGGATTCCTCGATGCCCTTCGCGCCCGCTGGCACTCGGTGACCAACCGGTGAGAAAGCTCGCATCGCTCGTCGTCTGCCTGCTCGTGGCCGCCGGGTGCTCGGTTACCTCCGGGCCGCCCGCCGGTGAGTCCGAGGGCGGCGCGGACCAGCCCGTCCCCAAGGGTTGTACCGCCGTCGACATGACGGTGTCGCCCGAGAAGATCGACCTCATGAGCGACCTGGCCCGGCGGTTCAACGGGTCGAAGGATGCTCGCTCCGGTGACACCTGCGCCTTCGTCCGGGTCCAGCGCAAGTCGTCGGGCGTCGCGATGCAGCTGCTCGCCGACGGATGGCCCGACGAGACGACCAACGGCACCCGCCCGAATGTGTGGTCACCGGCGTCCAGTGCGTGGGGCGCAGTTCTCAACGAGAAACTGAAGGTCACCAACAAGCCCGCGCAAGCTCCTGTCGCCGCCGGCGCCACGAGCGGCTCGCCCAACGCGGCCAAGCCGTTCATGCTCACGCCGCTGGTGATCGCCATGCCGAAGCCCATGGCCGAAGCGCTGGGATGGCCGGGGGCGCCGATCGGTTATGGCGACATCCTGGCCCTCGCTCAGGATCCGGCCGGGTGGGGCGGCAAAGGCCATCCCGAGTGGGGGCCGTTCCGGCTGGGCAAGACCAATCCCAACTTCTCCACCAGCGGCCTGTCAGCGACGGTGGCCGAGTACTACGCGGCGACAGGAAAGACCCGGGACCTAACGGCTGAAGACCTAGCCCGTCCCGAGGTCGACGCCTACGCCCGGGCGGTCGAGTCCTCGGTGGTGCACTACGGCGACATCACCCTGACGTTCCTGAACAACTGGTATCGCAATGATGCCCGAGGCACGGCGCTGACCTACACCTCGGCGGTGGCCGTAGAGGAGAAGTCGGTCATCGACTACAACCGCGGCAACCCCGACGGCGTCCTCGACCCGGGCGAGCAGCCTCGCCCTCCCAAGGTCCCGCTGGTGGCGATCTACCCGAAGGAGGGCACGCTCTTCTCCGACAATCCCTTCATCGTCCTCGACTCCCCCTGGGTGACGCCAAAGGCAAAGGAGGCGGCACGGCTATTCGAGCGCTACGTCCTGCTGCCGGCCAACCAGAAGCGAGTGGTCTCGTCAGGGTTCCGACCGGGCAACCCGGAGGTCGCGCCGGAAGACCCCATTTCGCTGGCCAACGGGGTCGACCCCAACCAGCCGCAGAATGTGCTCGGCGTGCCCGACCCCGCGGTGCTGGTGCGAGTTATCGATCTCTGGGGCCAACAGCGCAAGGCCGCCCGGGTGTTGGTCGTCCTCGACGTGTCGGGATCGATGGGCGACGCCGCTGACGACCGCGGTAACACCAAGCTCGACCTGGCCAAGCAGGCCGCCATCTCGTCGCTCGACCAGTTCAAGGCTGACGACGAAGTCGGACTGCGGATCTTCTCGACCGACATCGGCCGGGCGCCGCCGACCGATTATGTCGATCTCGTTCCTGTCGCGCCCATCGGGACGCAGCGGGAGAAGATCGCGTCCAGCATCCGGTCGCTGGTGCCGACCCAAGGGACGCCGCTCTACACAGTCGCCGAAGCGTCGTACACGACCCTGCGGGATAGTTACGACCCGGCGCGTATCAACGCCGTGGCCTTGCTGACCGACGGGCGTAACGAAGACCCTCGCAACAACGACCTCGAGAAGCTGCTCGGTGTGCTGCGCTCCGGCAACGAGGGCCAGTCGACCCGGCCCGTCCGCATCTTCACCATCGCCTATGGCAAGGACGCTGACAAAGACGTGCTCCGCCGGATCGCCGAAGCCACCAACGCGGCACCATATGACGCCAGCAACCCGACGACGATCAACCAGGTGCTGACCGCCGTCATAAGCAACTTCTAAGACTGGACAACTTCTGAGGACATCGTGCTTTTGAGGACACCGTGGCCGGCGAGATGATGGACCGGGTTCCAGAGCAGTACCTCAATCCCCAGACGGCGCGCGCCCTCACCCTGCCCTCAGCCATCCTGCTGGCCGGCGCGGGCGCCTCGGTTGCGATCGTCGCCGGCGCGCCCATTGCGTTAGCGGCGTTGTGCGGCGCCGCCTGCTGGGCGGGACGGGTAGCGCTCGCGCTGCCCCGGCGCGCCCGCAAGGAACGCATCAACCCCGCGGGCCTGGCTCAGCCGTGGAAGACCTTCGTCCGCGACGCGATGGCGGCGAGCGACCGCTTCAACCGGGCTGTCGATCAAACCGCGCCGGGGCCCTTACGGGATCGGCTCCGCCAGGTTGCCGGCCAGGTCGCAACCGCCACTCGGGAATGCTGGAACGTCGCCCGCAAGGGTGAGGCCCTTGACCGGGCCGTGGCGGAACTCGACATCGACGACGTCCGCCGCCAGCTGGCAGAGACCGAGACCGACGCACGGCGCGCCGGGCCGGGGTCCGACATCGAGGCAACCGCCGGCGCGCTTCGTCACCAGCTGGAGTCCGCCGAGCGCCTGGCGACCGTCGCCCAGCAGACGCGTGACCGGCTGCGCCGCCTCGATGCCCAACTCGACGAGGCCGTCGCCCGGGCGATTGAGCTGTCGCTACCCGCCTCCGACGCCGGCGCGCTAGGGCCGCTCGGCTCAGACGTCGACAGCCTCGTCACCGAGCTGGAGTCTCTGCGCCAAGCCCTCGAAGAGACGGCGCGTCCCTAGCTCCCGCTAGCGAACTGGGGTCACTCAGGCGGGGTGGTCGGTCTCCATCTCGTTCACCAGGGCGTCGACGACGTCGAGGAGGGTGCCGCCCTCGGCCACCACGCGCCGCTGGCGCACATAGCTCGGGCCATGCTCCAGGATCTTGAGGTTCTCGGCCAGCTCATCGGCGCAGCCCAGACGGGTGGCGACGGGTGACAGCTCCTCGACCAGCTCCTCGACCGACCTTCGCAGCGGGCTCCGCGCGCCGTGGTCATCGGTTATCAGCTCGGCGTCGACCCCATAACGGGCGGCGCGCCACTTGTTCTGGCGGACCACCCACTCCCGAGGAACGGGCAGCACGTAACCCCGGTCGACGAGGGTGTCGAGCCATTCCACCAGGCTCTGGGCCAGGGCGGCCAGTGCGCCGATCTCACGAAATGTCGAGATGCCGTCGCACATACGTAGTTCCACCGTGCCGAAGTCGGGGTGAGGCCGGATGTCCCACCACACCTCTCGGATCGTCTTGATCGCACCCGACTCGACCAGCGTCTCCATGAACTGCTCGAACTCGCCCCAGTCGGCCAGGTGATAGGGCAGGCCTGCAGTCGGCAGGCTCTCGAAGACCGTGCTGCGACTCGAGGCCATGCCTGTGTCGCGGCCACCCCAATACGGACTCGACGCCGACAGTCCCAAGAAGTACGGCAGATAGGTCGTCAGTGCGTTGGCGATGGTGATGGCCTTCTCCGCCGAGCGCACGCCGACGTGGAAGTGCACGCCGAAGATCTGCATCCGGCGCGCCGGCCACTGCATCTGGTCGACCAGCTTCGCGTAGCGAGGATCGGGGCTCAGCTTCTGGTCGTGCCAGTCGGAGAAGGGATGGGATCCTGAGCACATCAGGCCCAGTCCTCGGGCGTCGGCGGCGGCGCGCACGTCCTTCAGGGTCGCCGACAAGTCGTCCTTGGCCTCGGCGACGGTTGTGCAGATCCCGGTGATCAGCTCGAGGGTGCACTCGAACAACTCGTGCTTGACCTTCGGCTGTTCCTGCCCACCGAGATCCTCGAGGATGTCGGACGCGGCGCTCGCAAGCTCACGAGTGACGCGGTCGACGATCTCCAGCTCGAGCTCGACCCCCAAGCTGGATCTCTCGGACGCATTGAACGGGATTCGCAACGAGCTTTCGACAGTGGGGATGGTAGTTACCCGCGACGACCCGTAGAGTCAGGTCATGATCCAGTTCATGCAGCGCACCTGGCGCTATCTCACGGCGGCCCTCACGGGGAAGTTCGACGAGATGGCCGATCCCAAGATTCAGCTCGAGCAGGCCATCACCGAGGCCCAAGACCAGCACCGCAAGCTGGTCGAGCAGGCCGCCAACGTGATCGCCAACCAGAAACAGACCGAGATGCGGCTGAACCGGGCCATCGAGGACATCGGGAAGGTCAACGCCCTGACCCGCCAGGCCGTCACCATGGCCGACACGGCCACGAAGAAGGGCGACACGGCCAAGGCGACGGAGTACACGCAGGCCGCGGAGTCATTCGCCAACCGCCTCATCGCCGGCGAGAAGGAGGTTGAGTCCCTCAAGACGCTCCTCCTCCAATCAACCGAGGCCGCCAACCAGGCCAAGCAGGCGGTCTCGCAGAACTCGACGGCCCTGCAGAAGAAGCTGTCCGAGCGCCAGAAGCTGATGGGTCAACTCGACCAGGCCAAGATGCAGGAACAGCTGAACAAGGCCATGGCCTCCCTGAGCGAGTCCGTGGGCCAGGACGTGCCCACGTTCGACGAGGTCCGAGACAAGATCGAGGCCCGCTACGCCAAGGCCCTGGGCACGTCCGAGCTCACCGGTCAGTCGGTCGAGCAGCGCATGCTCGAGGTCGAACAGGCGGCGTTGAACACTGAGGCCACGAGCCGTCTGGACGAAATCCGGACCCAGCTCGGCATCGGGCCGGCGCCCGACGCCACTTCCTCTTCGACGGAGGCCGAGAAGGCCGATTAACTCGGCGTTTCAGCCTGCCGATAACTACAGGGTGAACTGTCGCGCCGGGAGAGGCTGAGTCATGCGCCGCGTGGCGCGGCCGCTGTTCTTTGCGGGCATCGTCGCCGTGGTCTTCGGGCTCGCCAAGGCCCATGCCGTACGTCACGGCTACGACTTCACCGACTCCTTCCGATTCGCTTGGTCATTCGCCTACATCGGCCTCCTGTTCGCCTGCGCCTACGGCGCGGGACTGCCCGAGTTGGGGCGCAACCGCCGTTGGGTTGTACTGGCCACGCTGGCGTCCACGGGTGCTGCTGCCGCCGGCATGTCGCTGTTGCAGTTGGTCGCCGGCTCAGCCCTCCTGCCACGATTCGTGGTCTTCTCCGCCCCTCTCGTTCTCGTGCCCTTCGCCCTCTTGTGCGCCGACCTGGCGAGGGACGGGCGGGCTCGCGACGGACGTCGTGATCGGATCGTCGTCGTCTCCAGCCCGACCGAAGGACTAGAGCTGGGCGACGAGTTGGATGGCGCGCCGGAGCGTCCTGCGATCGTGGCCGCCGTCCTCGACCCACATTCCGCGGCCGTCTCCGGATCGGGCGAGCGCCCCCTTGTCAGCGCGGTCAGGGAAGCCGGAGCCACAGCCATAGTGCTCGACCGGGCCGCCCAAGCCGACGACTCGATCGTGGCCCAGGCGGCGGAGTTGCACGAGAGCGGCATCAGGGTGCGCACCCTCTCGCTGTTCTACGAGCAGTGGCTGGGAAAACTTCCGGTGTCGGAGCTGGAGCGGGTCTCGCTGATGTTCGACATTGGCGAGGTGCACCGGTTGCGATACGGCCGGATGAAGCGAATCCTCGATGTCCTCGTCGGGGCAACCGGCCTGGCAGTGCTGGCCATGGTGACCCCCATCGTGCTGGTCGGCAACCGGTTCGCCAACCGCGGTCCGCTCCTCTACCGCCAGCCCCGGGTCGGCAAGAATGGCACCGTCTTCGAGATCCTCAAGTTCCGCAGCATGTCGTCCGGTCTGGCCGGCACCGACTGGACCACGACCGACGATCCCCGGATCACTCCCTTCGGCGCCTGGCTGCGCCGGAGCCACCTCGACGAGTTACCGCAGGTACTCAATATCGTCAGAGGCCATCTGTCCGTCGTCGGGCCCCGCCCCGAACAGCCGCACTACGTGGAGACCCTCGAAGCCAAGTTGCCGTTCTACCGCCTGCGCCACCTCGTGCGTCCGGGCCTGACCGGCTGGGCCCAGGTCAAGTACCCCTATGGTGCCAGTGAGGGCGACGCTCTCGAGAAGCTCCAGTACGAATTTTACTACCTCCGTCACCAAGGGCTCGGCCTCGATATGCGCATCATCGCTCGCACTGTTCGAAGTGTCGCAGGCAAGGAAGGCCGTTAGGCGGGCCGGCCGTGCCAAACCTCGGTTCACGACACGTCGATGACTACCAGGTGAAACGCGCCACCGGGGCAGTGCAAAGACGCGATCGTTGTGATGTCAGCGTGCTCATGCCGGTGTTGAACGAGGCTCCCGCTATTGAGGAGTCCCTCTCGCGCCTTCTCTGCCAGACATATCAACCACAGCAGATACTCGTGGCCGACGGTGGCTCCACTGACGGGACTCTCTCGATACTCGAGCGTCTTGCAGCCGAGAGTGATCAGATAACGATCATCCTGAACGAGGGCCGAATACAGGCAGCCGGTCTGAACGAGTGCCTGGTCCGAGCGACCGGCGACGTCATCGTTCGAATCGATGCCCGATCGTTTGTTGATCCGGACTACATAGAGCGCTGTCTCTTCGCCCTCGAAACGAGCGAAGCCGCTGCCGTTGGCGGACGAATGGTTGCGCGAAGACCGGCCGGACTCGCAGCACGAGCGATTGCTGTGGCGAACGGAGCTCCCTGGGGCGCTGGCCCCGCTCGGTTCCATCACAGTCGCAAATCGGGCTTTGTGGACACGGTGTATCTCGGTGCCTTCCGGCGAGAGTGTGTCGACGAAGTCGGGGGTTGGTCGGTGAGCGTCGGAGTCAACGAGGATGCTGAGCTCAACCACCGCCTTCGGGCACAGGGCCACCGGATCTGGTTCGACGGCTCCATCACTGTCAGCTACCAGCCACGAGAGACCTTCGGTGCGCTCGCCAAGCAGTACGTCCGTTACGGTAATTCGCGCGCCATCACCATCAAGCGTCACCCGGCGTCGGTTCGGCTTCGCCAGGTCTTGCCGGCGGTCCTTCCCGTCGTGCTGCTGCTGGCACTTGTGGGAGGCAAATCACGCTCGCGCCTGGCTCGCCGCGCCCTCGTTAGCCATGTCGTCTTTCTGGCCGCCGGCGCGTCGCTGGTCAAACAAGAACGAGCGTTGGTGCGAGCCCTTTCAGCTTTCGCTGCGGCGATGATGCACTGGTCATGGTCGGTCGGTTTCTGGAAGGGCATCGTGCAGTTTCAGGGAAGGGAGCCTACCCGTGAGTAGCCCGAAGGTGAGCGTCGTAATTCCGACCTTCAACCGGGCCGAGCTCTTGCGCCGGACCCTCGGGTCGCTCACTACCCAGGAGTATGGCGGCAACGAAACAGAGGTGATCGTGGTCGACGACGGATCAACCGATCACACCGCGAGTGTTGTTGCCGAGTACCCGGACGTCGTTTACCTGCACCAGGCGAACGCGGGTCCGTCTGCGGCGCGCAACCGGGGCTGGTCGGAGGCACGAGGCGAGGTAGTCGCCTTCACTGATGACGATACGGTTCCCGATCACCGGTGGTTGGCCGACCTGTCGGCTGCCTTCTCAGCTGACCCCGATCTGGCTGCCGCGGGCGGCACGGTTCGCCCCCTCCGGGAGACCTTCCTCACGGAGTTCGTACAACTCGAACAGCACGCAAGCCACGGCGTACGGCGCGACGGCCAGATCAAGTATCTGGTAACGGCCAACTGCGCCTACCGCCGTGACGTGCTCGCCTCTCTAGGCGGCTTCGATGAGACCTTCCCAGCGGCATCCGGCGAGGACACCGATCTCACCATGCGAGCTCAGGCCCACGGGTATCGCATGAAATTGCTCGATGGGGCGGTCGTGCTCCACGATCACCCGAGCCATATTCGCCAAATCCTGAAGAGTTACCTGAAGCATGGTCGCACCCGGCGCCTGGTGCTCGACAAGAACCCGCTTCCGGGGGGACCGGCTCGACGGATCGAAGTCCTCACACGCCACCATTGGCAGGATCGGTTCCAGTTGTACCGCCAAGCCGGGCTGGGGCCCGCTGGGTCGCTCGCCGCGATCGGACTGCGCGCCGGGGGCCTCGTGGCCTACGCCACAGGAATGGGCCTCGCACGCCTGGGCCTCGCCTCAACGGTCCGGGGGACGCTGCAGGTCGTGGTGGCGTGTCCGGGCGCCGACCACGTCGACCGTGGCTACGAGCGCGTTAGCCGGGAACTCACGGCGCTGCTGAGCACCGACCCGGACTTGGCGGTCACCATGATCAAGGGAAGCGGCAATGCTTCGAATGCGACCGTGTTGCCGTTACTGCGGAGAGACCGAGCTGGGGCCCGCGCCATCAGCCGGTTGCTGTCGCCAGCAAAACGACGGTTGCTGGCACCGCAACGCCGCGGTAAGACCTCAGTGTCGCTCTTGAAGCGGGTCCTCCGGCGCCAAGTCCTCATTACGCCGTACGAGATCGAAGCGGCCACGTTCGGTGTCTCGCTACTCGGCTACATCTTCATTCGACGGCCCGATGTCGTCGTACTCCAAGATGTGCTCACCGCGCGGGTCGTGCGCGCCGGTCGTCGTCTAGCACCCAGACTCCGCACCCGGGTGCTCTTCATAAACGGCGCGCCATGGCCGGCGCCTTACCCTTTCGCCGATGTCGTTCAGCACGTGACCCCCGTGACCTGGCGTCCCGATCGAGCCGCGGGGTGGGAGAAGGTCCTGCTCCCTCTCGGCACCAGCCCAACCAGCATCGTTTCGCCCACACGGGCGCAGGCGACCCGTCGACGGTTCGGCATTCCCGAAGGGGAGAAGGTTGTCATCAGCGTCGGAGCGATGCTCGATCACCACAAGCGCCATCTGTGTGTTGTCCGCGAGGTGGCTCGCATGTCGGAACCACGGCCGTTTCTCGTCCTGGCCGGCGCGCCCGAGACCGACCAGAAGGCGATCGAAACCTCGGCGCGAGAACTTCTCGGCGCGGGGCAACTTGTGATCCACGCCAGTCCCGAAGAGACGCGCGACCTCCTTTCGTGTGCCGATATGTTCGTACTCGCCAGCCTCCGAGAGGGCTTCGGCCTCGCCTACCTCGAGGCCCTCGCAGCCGGACTTCCGGTGCTCGCTCACGACGATGAACTCCAACGGTGGATCCTCGGACGGTTCGGCGCCTTTGTGGATACGACCGAGCCGGGCGAGCTAGCACGATCGATCGCAGAGGTGCTGTCGCGAGCCGACCGATGGGAGCTCGCGGAGAGCCGCCAGCGCTACGTCAACGACCGGTTCTCCTGGAACGCGCTGCGCGACGACTACCTCGACCTGATCCGGCAGACGAGCCGTGCGGCCGGATGAGTCGTTGAAACGCTTCTTCCTCCTGCGCCGTAAACCAAAGCGAGCGTTTCTCGTCGGCGGACGCGTCGTGGCATCTGCGATCTCGGCGCTGTGGATTTTTGTCGCCGCACGGCTACTCGGCCTCGACGAATTCGCCGACTTCGCACTTGGGTTGGCCTTGGCCGGTATCGCTGTGCAGGTGGCCGACATGGGAGTCGGGATACAGCTGCCGCTAGCCTTTTCCAGTAGCGAGCACGACATGCCAGCGGTGGCGACCCGTCAGGCGTTCCTCCGCCGGCTAATCGGGGCCGCCTTTGCCGCGCCGTTCCTTGTCGTCGCCTTTGTCACGGTTTCGACGAGTCACTCCGTAGCGGTCGCCAGTGGATTCGCCGTCTCGAGTATCGCCACATCCGTTTACGGGGCGGGATACGTCGGCCTTCGAGCTGCGGGCGCCTACGGGGTTGAGACTGTGCTCGAACCCGCCGGCCGCGTTCTCGTGCTCGCCGGGGGCGCGTACCTCGCTTCCTCGGGATGGAGCCTCAGCTGGATCGCATGGAGTTACGCGCTCGCTGACCTGACGACGCTTTGCGTCGTTGGAGTGGTGGTCGCCCGGAGATGCCGGGTAGCACCCGCTGGCCCCCGGCTCGACCGGCTCACGTGGTTGATCGCCGCCGGACCGATTGGAATGGTTTATTGGCGGGTCGACATCTGGCTGCTCGCCGCTCTCGCGACAAGTGTCCAAGTGGCGCTGTACGGATCGGCTTACCGACTACTCGATGCTGCTCTCCTACCGGCACTCGTCGTTGCACAACTGTTCCCAGCGCCGTTCGCACGATGTCCACGGGAGCGTCGCCGCGAGTTCGTTACCCGCTGGGTCGGGGGCGCGGCTTTGATCTTGCTGCCTTTCACATTGGTCGTACTGGCATTCGCTGAACCGCTGCTGTCGTTGCTGTTCGGCGAGCCATTTGTCGGCGCTGCCAATGCGTTACGACTGCTGGCGATCGCTGCCCCTCTGAGTGCAGCGGTGTTCGTGCTCACGACGACGCTGGCAACACTGGATGCTCGTGCCTACATCTACGCGGCCGGCATCGCTCTTGTCGTCAATGTGATCGGCAACATGCTCCTGCTGCCCCGCTTCGGCGCGTCCGGAGCAGCGGCTATGACAGTGGCGTCGCAAGCGGGGCTCGTGTGCTCCGAGTGGATGCTGGTGCGGCGTCGCCTGCGGGGCGACGGGCACGGTGAGACAAACCCACACCCCGAGCTTGCAACATCAGGTCATCTACGGTGACACAGGTGGAGGACTTGGTCGTCAGGGGGACTGCCGATCTGCGGCTACGCGAGATGGCAGCATGGGTCATTCCGCATCGGCTCTGGGAGGGGCGCCGCCGCTGGAGCGAGCTGCGGTCGAGCGGCTGCTCGGTTCGTCGGAGCGCTCGAGTTGCAGTATCGGGACGAAGGACCAATGCACTCGTCAACACTCGGCTCGAGCTCCTTCCCGGACGCCTTCTCGACGATGTCGGCATAGTCATCGATGTCGGCGCGAACATCGGTGAGTGGACAGCGGGCGTCCTACAACTTGCTGAGCCGACGCAGGTCTTCGCGTTCGAGCCTTCGCCTCGAGTGTTCCCTCTCCTGATGGGGCGGTTCGCCGACAATCAGGTGGTCAACGTCATTCAGGCTGCCGTGGGTGACGTCGACTCCACCATTCCCTTCTATGTGACAGAGCACTCCCACAACGCGTCGGTGCTCCAGCCACGCGCCGATGTCCAGGACCTTCTCGACCACGGCGGAAGCGTCGAGGATCGCGTCGATGTGGACGTAGTGCGCCTGGACACGGTGCTGGCCGACGTCCCCTCGATTGACATTCTCAAGATCGACGTTCAGGGTTACGAACGCAGCGTCTTGGCCGGCGCGCCGAAGACTCTGGCAAAGACGAAATGGGCGTTGCTCGAGGCCAACTTCGTGAGCCTTTATGACGACGACTTGCTCTTGGCCGAGCTAAACGACCTGATGGTCCGAGCCGGGTTCACTCTCGCCAACCTTTCCCAGCCCTACGTTCGCAAAGGAACCGCAATGTTCGCTGACGCTCTGTACCGACGGGATGGCGCATCGGGAGCTCGGACGCAGACCAGCAGTGGCTAAGGGTTCGGCGACGTCAGCGAATGCGCCCACTCCGCGCACCTGACGAAAGCGAGCCCTTCTATGGCAGGGTGACGAGGTCGTCACGGTGAACCACCTCGTGGGGCATCCCGTCGGGCAGGTCGGTCGTGCGCCGGCCGGCGACACTCTCGAGTTCGGCCGATGCGACCCGCACGAGGCCCTTGGCGAAGACTCGACCGTCCTGACCAACGATCTCCACGGCGGCGTCGGCATCGAACTTGCCCTGCACCTCGACCACCCCGGCAGCCAATAACGACGTGTGGCGCTCGACCAGGGCGCGCCGAGCCCCGTCGTCGACGACGACAGTGCCTGACGCCCGGACCGCGAACGCAATCCACAGCTTGCGGGCGGGGAGCCGACGATCGTGCGGCAGTACGACGGTGCCGACGCCGGGAACCGCGTCGACCGCGCCGGTGAGCACCCCAGGACGGTCTGCTCCAGCGATGACGACGCGCACTCCTGACCATGCCGCGATCTTGGCCGCGGCCAGCTTCGACGCCATGCCGCCGCTTCCACGCTCGCTGCCGGCGCCGGCGCCGGCCACCCGCTCGAGCTCGTGGTCGACCTCGACGATCTCCTCGATGAGCGATGCGTTCTCGTCGAGCCGTGGGTCACCGCTCAGCACCCCGGGCGTATCCGTCAGCATCACGAGCACGTCGGCCCCGACGAGGTTCGACACCAGGGCGGAAAGTAGGTCGTTGTCGCCGAAGCGGATTTCGTCGTCAGTTACCGCGTCATTCTCGTTGACGACAGGAACCACGCCGAGTTCGAGCAGGCGCCGCATCGTGCCTGTCGCGTGTAGATACTGCGACCGCTGGACGAAGTCGTGGGGCGCGAGCAACACCTGACCGCCAACGACGCCGTGAGCGCCGAGGGCGTCGTCATACACCCGCATGAGCCGGCTCTGACCCACGGCCGAAACCGCTTGGAGCGTGGCGATGTCGGCGGGGCGGGACGCGCCGAGTCCAAGGGCCGGAAGCCCAGCCGTGATCGCCCCCGACGTCACTATCACGATGCGGTGGCCTCGGCCCCGCAACGCCGCCACCTCGGTGCAGAGCTTGTCGATCGCGGCCAGCGCGATCTCGCCTTGGTCATCGGTGATCGACGATGTGCCGATCTTGGCCACGAGGATCAACGGCGGCGCCGCCCCATGTTCGGCGGCCGCTCCGACACAGACACGCCCCCCGTCGCTCCTTCGTTCCTGTATTCGAACGTGAGGCGCCCGATATGGACGGTGTCGCCCTCACGCGCGCCGGCGCGCGCCAAGGCCCGATCCACTCCGAGCCGGCGCAACCGGTCGTGGGCGTAGGCCAAGGCCTGGGCATCGGTGAGGTCGCTCAGTGCGACCGCGCGCTGCGCCGCCTGGCCCAAAACGACGAAGCCGCCGTCGGGCCCACGCTCGACCTGAATCCCCTCGGCCGCCGGACGGTGGATGACGAACCCTTCGTCCACCGGGGTCGCGGCGCGAGCCTCGACGACAAGCGCAGCCGTGCGCCGCAGCAACGGAGGCAGTCCCTCGCCGGTCACGGCTGAAATCAGGAAGTCCCCGGTCCAGCCTTCCCGCTCTTGGCCGCTCGGGCCGCCTTCCCGCTCTTGGCCGCTCGGGCCGCCATCCCGCTGGCCGCTGGGCCCTGACGCGCTCGCCACGTCGGCCTTCGTACCCACGATCACGCGAGGCCGCGTCACCAACTCGGGTCGGTAGCTCTCGAGCTCCCTGAGGAGCACCCGCTCCTGATCCCTGGGCGAGGCTTCGGCCAGGGGTCCGAGGTCGATCAACACGAGCAACACCCGGGCCCGCTCGACATGGCGGAGGAACTGGTGACCCAGGCCCCGGCCCTCGCTGGCCCCCTCGATCAGCCCAGGGATGTCGGCAATGACGATCTCGTGATCGTCGACGCGTACGACGCCGAGGTGGGGCTCCAAGGTAGTGAACGGATAGTCGGCGATCTTCGGCTTGGCCGCCGAAATTCGTGAGATCAGGGTGCTCTTGCCCGCGTTCGGAAAGCCGACGAGCGCGACGTCAGCCATGAGCTTGAGCTCCAGCCGCAGCCAGCGCTCCTGCCCTTCTTCCCCCTGCTCGGCAAACGACGGCGCACGCCGGCGGTTCGACAGGAAGCGAGCGTTGCCTTTCCCGCCTCGGCCACCACCCGCTGCTAGCCAGGAGTCGCCGGGCCCGATCAAGTCAGCGACGACCCGACCGTCGGTGTCCTTGACCAGGGTGCCGACCGGCACTCCTACTCGCTTGTCGTCACCGTTGGACCCGTGCCGAGCCTTCCCCGAGCCATGGGTGCCGTTGGTGGCCTTGCGGTGGGGGTGGTCGCGGAACGCCAACAACGACGCGACCTCCGGATCGGCGACGAGCCACACATCGCCGCCTCGGCCACCATCGCCGCCATCGGGACCGCCGCGAGGGGTGTGGGCCTCCCGTCGAAAGGACACACACCCGGCTCCCCCGTCGCCGCCCCTGACGTTGAGCTGGGCCTCATCTACGAACCCGGCCACTTGGGCCGCGCTACCTAGTCGCCAGAGATGACGTCGACCAGCTTGCGCCCCTTGCGCTGGCCGAACTTCACCTTGCCCTCGGCGAGCGCGAACAGGGTGTCGTCGCCGCCTCGACCCACGCCCTCACCGGGGTGGAAGTGGGTGCCACGCTGGCGCACGATAATCGTGCCCGGATGCACCACTCCGCCGTCATAGACCTTCACACCGAGGCGCTTGGAGACAGAGTCACGGCCGTTTCGGGTCGAACCTCCACCCTTGGTCTTCGACATATCAGGCTCCTGTAATCCCAGTGATCTCTATGGTCGAGTACTTCTGGCGGTGACCCCAACGCCGGCGTTGGTTGGTCTTGTTCTTGTAGGTGAAGCCCCTGATCTTGGGCCCCTTGGCGTCGCCCACGATGCGGGCCTTGACGGCGGCGCCGGAAAGATCGGCTGCCTTGGCCAGAACCTTCTCCCCATCAACGACGAGCACGGGCGCGAATGACAGCTCGTTTTCGCCATCGCGAGCGCCGAGACGTTCGACGTCGAGCTTGTCGCCCTCGGCGACCTTGTACTGCTTTCCACCTGTAGTGATAACCGCGTACATCGCGACAGCCTACAAGAGGCTGTCGTCAAGGATAATTCCGCGGCCCGTACACGTGGGGCAGGTGGTCGAAAACGACTCCACCAGTCCTTCCGAAACCCGCTTCCTCGTCATCTCCACCAGCCCGAGCTCGGAGATGTCGAAGACCTGGGTGCGGGTCTTGTCGCGCGCTAAGGCCTCCTTGAACACGCGCAGCACATCCTCGCGGTTCTTGCGGATCTCCATGTCGATGAAGTCGATGACGATGATCCCGCCGATGTCGCGAAGGCGGAGCTGATGGGCGATCTCCTCGGCGGCTTCGAGGTTGTTGCGATAGACCGTCTCCTCGAGGTTCTTGGAGCCGACGTTCTTGCCTGTATTGACGTCGATGACGGTGAGCGCCTCGGTACGTTCGATGATGAGGGAGCCGCCTGACGGCAGCCAGACCTTGCGATCGAGTGCCTTGTGCAGCTGCTCGTGGATGTGCTGGCGCTCGAAGATGGGCAGTGAAGGGTCGTCGTACAGTTCCACCCGGTCGGCCAGCTCCGGGATGAGCGCGGCGACGTAGTCGTGCACTTCCTTGTGCAGCTCGGGATCGTCGATGATGACGCCGCGGTACTCGCGGTTGAACTCTTCGCGAATGACCCGCACCGCGAGGGTGGGCTCCCGGTAGAGCAGCGCCGGCGCGCCCGAGCGCTTCTTGAGCGCCTCGATGTTGTTCCACTGGTCGACGAGGCGCTCGACGTCGCGCCGGAGTTCGTCGGCGGTGACGCCTTCCGCTGCAGTGCGCACGATCAAGCCCCGCCCCTCGAGCCGGGCGCCGTCGAGAATCTTGCGCAACCGCTTTCGCTCGTCGTCGGCCAGACGCTTGGAAATCCCGTAGGTCGCACTGCCGGGCAGTAAGACCACGAAGCGCCCGGCCAGCGAGACCTCCTGGGTCAGGCGCGCCCCCTTGGTGCCGATCGGGTTCTTGGTGACCTGGCAGACGATCGTCTGGCCCGGGCGGAGAAGCTCCTCGATCCTTGCCGGCGCCTTCTCCTCGACGTCCTCAAGGTCGTATTGCAGGTCGCCCCGGTAGAGCACCGCGTTCTTCGGCGTTCCGATGTCGACGAAGGCCGCTTCCATACCCGGCAGGACGTTCTGGACCTTGCCGAGGTAGATGTTGCCGTGGATCTGGGCGGTGTCGTCGGCGGGGCGCGAGACGTAGTGCTCTATGAGCGCCCGACCCTCGAGCACGGCGATCTGCGTGGCGTGAGGCCGCGAGTGGACGGCCATGAGATAGCGGCCGACGGGCCGGCCCTTCCGTTCCCGCCCCCGCCGGCGCTCGAGGGCCTCCTCGTCGAGTTCGACCGGCGCGCCGCGATTCGGACCTTGACCGCCCTCGACGGGACGGCCACCGCCGCCGCTGCTGCCAATTCCCCGCGACTTCCCTCCGCGGCGACGACGGCGTTTTGCCGGCGGGGAGGCGTCGCCGTCGACCGAGGCGTCGGCGCCGTCGGTGGGCGCCGCGTCCAGGTCACCGGGTTCGGTCACCCCCGCGCGCCGGCCACGGCTGGGTGCCTCCGGCTTCAGGGACGCGGGGGCCGGACGGGTGTCGCCGATCCTCGGCCGGCGGATGACCGCCCGTTCCGCAGCCTCCGCGGATGCCTTCCCCTCACGAGGAAGGTCGGGCAGATCAGGGGTCTTGGGGTCGACGAGCGCCTCGGTTACCGGCAGACTCGGGTCGCCGCCAGCCCGGCTGGACCCTCGTCCTCGGGAGCCGCGCCGGCGCCGCCGGTTGGCCGCGGTTCCGGCGCCGGAGCCCGACAAACCCTCTACCGGGCCCTGTCCGTCAAGGACCGCTGCCCCGTCGCTACTGGCGGACCCCGAATCGGAGCTGGCAGTGGCGGCGCCGTCCGCGCCGGATGTCGGGGGCTCGAGCGGTGGTGTGGCGACAGGTTCGGTCATCGGGTAGGTCCCTTCTCGGGGCGCGTCCGTCGCAGGCGGCGGGGCCATGTGCCCACTGCGCGCCGTCGCGCTCGATCATCGAAGAATGCCGTTCCTCGGTCCGGCCTTGGGCGCGGGGCGGTCGTTCAGCGCTCTGGAGACGTGCCGTAGCTAGTGCTGCGTGCCCGCCCCCGAGTGCGCGGCCAGCCTGGAAAGCGTGCACCAGGAGCGGCCAGATCCGCGGCCACAAGGAGGTCATGAGGTGCAATCGAGTATAGCTGGGACTACGCGAAGCGGCGCATGTGGACGTTCAGAACCAATCCCAATCCTACGAACGCGCCGAGTGTGGCCGAGCCCCCATAGGACATGAAAGGCAGCGGGATCCCCGCGATAGGGGTCATGCCCATCGTCATGCCCACGTTCTCGAAGATCTGGAAGACGATCATGGCGAGAATGCCGACGCACAACAGCGTTCCGAACCGGTCCTTGGCCAGGACCGCGGCTCGCCAGGTTCGCCACACCACCAGCCCGAACAGGGCGAGCAGCGTGAGTGCTCCCATTAACCCGAACTCTTCGGCTACTGCCGTAAAGATGAAGTCGGTGTGTTGTTCCGGAACGAATGAGAGGTTCGTCTGGGAGCCCTTGAAAAGGCCCCGGCCCGTGAACCCACCCGCGGCGATGGCTATCTGGGACTGACGGAGGTTGTACGTCGTGCGTTGCACGTCGCCCTGGGGATCGAGGAAGGCCGCCAATCGGTCGACCTGGTAGCGCTTGAGCACCCCCAGCTGGAAGATGGTGACGATCAGAAGGACGCTGATCACCCCGAGCACCGCGAGATGGCGGGGCCGGGCGCCGCCCACGAGGAGCATGGCGATGAGGATGCCGGCGAACACGAGGTCGGTTCCGAGATCGGGCTGGCGGTAAATCAGCACCATCGGCACTGCGGCGAGAGCGAGGACCCACATGAACCGAGAACTGTCGAGATCCGACCGATGCATGGCGCAATACGCGCTGATCGCCACGATGAACGTGATCTTGGCGAACTCCGAGGGTTCGAGCTGGAACCCTCCGACCTCGAACCACGCCTGCGCGCCGCGCGCCGAGGAACCGAGAGGAGTCAGCACGACAAGTAAGACGAAGACGGTACCGACGTAGAGGATCGGGGCCACGTCCTGCAAGTAGCGGTAGTCGACAAGCGCCACGCCGATCATCAAGAGAATGCCTATGCCGATGAATACGGCCTGGCGGGTGACGTAGTAGTTGGTGCCGAACGTGCCGCCCGTCACGGTTTGCTGGTTCCGGGTGGCGGAGTACACCATCAGCAGTCCCAGCCCGCTGATAGCCACGATGGCGCCGACAAGCAATCCGTCGACATGACGGAGTGGTGAAGCCGGATTGCGAGGGTCTCGCAGCATCAGTCGACCGCGGTGACTCGCGTCACCGGTTTGGCTTCACCGCCCGTGGCGCCGTCGAAGATTGCTCGGGCGACCGGAGCAGCGGCCTCAGCGCCGAAGCCTGATTGCTCCATCACGACGGCCACTGCGTATTCCGGGGCTTCGACCGGCCCGAAGGCACAGAAGAGCGCCGTGTCCTGCTTACCGAACACCTGGGCCGTGCCGGTCTTGCCGGCGATCGGGAAGTTGGCCAGCGGAAATCCAGAGAACGCCGGCGCCGCAGTTCCGTCGGAGTCGGCGACGACACCGGTCAGGCCCTGCAACATCGGGTCGCGTACCCCCGGTGGAAGGTCGACCTTTCGCAACTCCCGGGGGTCGATCGTTCGCACCGGCGCCTTGTTGGTGTCGAGCACGGTGCTGGCCACCCGGGGTACCCACACGGTGCCGCCGTTGGCAAAGGTGGCGTAGGCGTTGGCTAGTTGCAGTGGCGTCACGACCAGGTCACCCTGGCCGACAGAGAGGTTGATGTTGTCACCCGTGAACCAGCCCGCAGTGGGAAACGCTTCCGGGTTGGAGTCGTGCAGGCGCTTGCGGCTGTCGGGGTCGGGCACTCGTCCACCGGCTTCGAACGGCAGCTCGATCTCGGTGCGACTCCCCATACCGAGACTGCGCGCCGTGTCCTGCATGGCGGTGGGTCCGAAGCGGCTGCGGTTCTTCTCGTCCCAAAGATTGGATCCGATCTGGTAGAAGAACACGTCACTCGATCGAACGAGGGCTTCGCTGACGTTGACGCGGCCGTTGACCTGTCCGAACGCATTGCGAAATATGCGAGGTGGGTTGCCAACACTGATGGAACCGGTGTCGTCGACGGTGTCTCTCGCCTTGATGAGGCCCTTCGACAGCGCCGTGATCCCTGACACGAGCTTGAATGTGGATCCCGGCGCGTACTGGCCCTGGGTTGCCCGGTTGTTGAGCGGGAACGAGCCGGCCGGATCCTGCAGCTGCCCGAAGCGCTCTTGGCTGATGCCGTCGATGAACTCACGGGGGTCGTAGGTGGGATAGGAGGCCATGGCCACAACTGATCCGTCCCGCGGGTCGATGACGACGGCGGCACCGGCCGGAGCGCTGAAGCGCTTCCCGCTTTCCCGGTCTGAGAAGTCTCGTGCCGTCTCCAACCCGGCCACGAGTGAGTTTTCGGTCAAGCGCTGAAGATCGAGGTCGATTGTCAGCTGCACGTCATTTCCCGGAACCGCGGGCTGAACCCCTAGCGTGCGCAGCACCCGTCCTTTCGAATCAACCTCGAGCTTTTCGATCTGGGGTCGCCCCCGGAGGTCTGACTCATAGGCCGACTCGACGCCGCCCTTGCCGATTGAATCGCCCTGCTTGTATCCCTCGGTTTTGCGCGCCGCCAGTTCCTTCTCGTTGATCTCCCCCACGTAGCCAAGGACATGAGCGGCGAGTTCTCCTCCGGGGTAGTCCCGCCGCGTGAGCTGTACGCCGTCGACCCCAGGAAAGTCGGACTGGTGCTCCCGGATGTAGATGAGCTTCTCCTTCGGCACGTCCTCAGCCACGGGGATCGGCTTGAACGGACTGAAACGGCTGTCGTGTATCCGCTGCTTGAGCTCGGTCTCCGGGACTCCGAGGACCGGTGCTAAACGCCCGAGGATTTCGGGCTTTTTGTCGGCGTCCTGGCGACTGACAACTACTGCGTTCGACACTCGGTTTCCCACGAGCACCCGACCCTTGCGATCAAGAATGCGTCCTCGCGTTCCCTCGCTCTCGACGAGGCGGACGCTGTTGCGCTGGGCCTCGACCCGAAGCTCCGGCGCGGCGAGCACCTGCAGGTACCAGAGGCGCGCCAGCAATGCCGCAAAGAGGGAGATGATCACCACCCCGAGAACCCCAAGCCGCAACCGCGGCGAATCCATACTCATCGGGTCACCGCCTCCGGCGGCCGCCCCGCTGAGCGGGTCGCTGTGCCTTTTGGTCGCTCACCTTCGGTTCGCTCACGAAAAGACAGTTGTCCGGCGCGGGGTGTTCTTGAGCAGAGACCAGCCGACGACCCGCACCACCGGCAGGGCGAGCATCGCGCTGGTGATGCCGACAATGACGACAATGATCGCGAGGCGCGCCGAGAGCAGGTCGGGTCGGCCGACCACCTGGGCGGCGACCGCGAACAATGCTTCGCCGGCGGCGCAGGCCCCGAACGCTGTCAAGACCGGAATCCACCACGCGGCGCGCAAAATGCCGGTCTCCACCGCGCCGACGGTGTAGCCAACGATGCTGAACACGAGCGCCGACAACCCGAGCGGCGTTTCCAGGAAGATGTCGATGGCCAGCCCCGACGCGAAGCCGATGACCGCGCCTCGAACCGGTCCGCCGGTGATCCCACCCGCCACGGCAACGAGGAGCATCAGGTTGGGGACGACGCCGAACAACCGCAGGCGCGACAACAACGTCACCTGCACTAGCAGGGCGGTGAGGATGACCAGCGGAACCCGAAAGCGGGGATCCGTTGTCATGGTTGCGGTTTCCACTTGAGTACTCGGACGAACTCCAGCCTACGGAGGTCGACCACCGGTTCTATGGTCACCTCCTGCTGCAGCGCACCCTGGGACACCGTCGCCTTTACCACCCGTCCGACAGGGACCTCCGGTGGAAAAACACTTTGCTGGAGGCCGCTCGTGACAACCGCGGCGCCCTCCTCGATCTTCGTTCCGGCGTCGATCAGGTCGACCGGCATTTGCTGGCTCGCGCCGCCGCCCCGCGCCACGCCGACATCGCCCGACGACTGAAGGCGGATCCCGACGTTGGAGCCCTGATCGGTGATGAGCATGATGGTCGCCGTGGACTTCGAGACGTCAACGATGCGGCCGACGAGCCCCGCGCCGGCAACGACTGGCATCCCCTTCTCGACCCCCTGGTCGCTACCCCGATCGATGCTGACTGTCATCTGGAAGTTCGAGGGGGCGTTGGAGATGACCCGCGCCGCCACCGATGGGATGTTGCCGGCGAACTCGAGGTTCTGCAGGTCCATGAGACTCTGCAGGTCGCGCTCGGCGCCGGCCTGGCGCAGGTTCTCGTTGCGGGCTTGGTCGAGCTCGCGCCGCAGCTTGGCGTTTTCCGATTTCACTTCGCCGTAGCGGGTGAGCCCTCCGAAGAAGTCACCGACCGGCGAGAAGACAGTGTCGGCCGCTGACTCGACCGGCGCGAACACATCACGGACACCCTGACGTATGGACTCCAGGGCCCCGTCGCCTCCGTCACGGAAATCAAGGGTGATCACGGTCACCGACGTGAGGACGAGGAGAAGGAGGACGAACCGGTGTCGTCGGGAACGCCGATAGACGGCCACGAAGGGCTAGCGCTCGTTAGCGCTCGGATGAGTTGGCGAGTACCTGCCGAAGGACATTGAACTCCTCGAGGCATTGGCCCGCACCTATCGCCACCGAGTGCAACGGATTCTTGGCGATGACGATCGGCATCCCTGTCTCGGCCGAGAGACGCACGTTCAGGCCGTGAAGGAGGGCGCCACCGCCGGTGAGAACGATCCCTTGCTCCATGATGTCGGCCGCAAGTTCGGGCGGGGTCTTGTCGAGCGTGGTCTTCACCGCGTCCACGATGGCGCTCACGGGTTCCTCGATCGCCTCGCGAATCTCCTCGGTGGTGGTCACGATGGTCTTGGGGAGCCCGGTCACCAGGTCGCGGCCTCGGATCTCGGCGCGCATTTCCTCCTCGAGAGGGTAAGCCGACCCGAGGGCCAGCTTGATCTCCTCCGAGGTGCGCTCGCCCAGGGCCAGGCTGTATTCCTTCTTGATGTAGGCGATGATCGCCTCGTCGAGTTCGTCGCCGCCGATGCGCACCGACTGGCTGGTCACGATCCCACCAAGGGAGATGACCGCCACCTCGGTGGTGCCACCGCCGATGTCGACGACCATGTTCCCCGTCGGCTCGTGCACCGGCAGGCCGGCGCCGATCGCCGCCGCCATGGGCTCCTCGATGATGAACGGAGTCTTGCGCGCGCCGGCGTACTCGGCCGCTTCTTGAACGGCACGCTTCTCGACGCCGGTCACGCCCGACGGTACACAGATCACCATCCGGGGCTTGGCGAACCGGCGATGGTGCACCCGGTGGATGAAGTAGCGCAGCATCTTTTCGGTGATCTCGAAGTTGTTGATCACGCCGTCCTTGAGGGGACGGATGGCCTGGATATGACCGGGGGTGCGGCCGATCATGCGCTTGGCCTCGAGACCTACGGCCAGGGGCCGGTTGTCTTTGATGCTCACGGCGACAACGGACGGCTCGTTGAGAACGATGCCGCGCCCGCGGAGGTACACGAGGGTATTGGCCGTTCCGAGGTCGACTGCCATGTCTCGACCCAGAAAAGCGGAGAAGAAGCTGTCGGACATGCGAAGACTCCACGCCTGGATGGGCGGTTCTGGATCCTGAGGCTACGCGCTCCGGGGGGACCGCCACAACCCGGCCCCTCAGGTCGGCGCGTACACCTCGGCGATCCACACCTTGTAGGGGAGGTCGCAGAGCATGCCGCCGGCGCGCAAGAGCCACTTCAGGACATCGTCATCCCTCTCCTTTGGAGGGGCGGCGATAACGATCCCGCGCCGGGTGTGATCGCTCTGGACCCGCCATTTTTCGGGCACGAGTACTCCGAGGTCTCGGAGCCTGGGGACGGCTTTGCCGCCCGCGCCATGCTGGATCCCGATGAGTACCGGCGGGGCGGTGCCCTTTTTCGCCGGTGGGGTCCAGGTGCAGAGGGGCACCAGCGGACCCCGGGCCGACCACAGCTTGGGGCCCGGGTGCTCGGGCAGATCCTCAACATCGACCGCCGGTGACATGTTCACCCAGCCGCCCTGGGCTGCCTTCATCTCCTTCATTGCAGCCAGAATCTCTTCGCGCCGGTTGGTGTCGAACTCGACAACTGTCGGGTGACTCGCCACAGGCGATTGTCTAGTCCGCCGGTACTAGCGTCGTGATCCGCGCCGAACTAACCGGCTTGCTGGGCAGACCTCATTGGATCCCGGTGTCGCAGTGAACATCGACCTGAGCGAATGCGAACGGGACCACCCTTACCGGCGATGGGTTTGCCGTGCATGGGGTAGGGATGCCAATCGGCCCTGGACTGGCCCCCACCTCGTAGCGGCCAGGTGGCACGACGATGCGGAACCGACCATCTGAGCCGGCGCGCGCCGTGGCGACCACGCGCCCGGACCGCAGAAGCCGAATGTCGGCCGGACCTGGGCGAGGGGCGCACGCGGGATCGGGCGGATAGTGCTCGACGGGGCAGACGGGGCTGAAAAGTACTTGGCCCTCGACACCCGACGACGGCCGGGCGTGCGAGCGGTTCGGAACATTGGCCATGGCCGGCGGGACAGCGATGAGGCCCACCCAAGTGGCGAGGCCTGCGCCGGCGAGTAGCGCAGACCACATTCCGGCGCGCCGCGTGTGCCTGATCATTTTCCAGAGCACAGAGGTGCAAGGCCGAAATAAGCGATGCTCAAAATCGCATGCCTGAGTCGCAGGCGACATCGACCCAGGAAACCCGCTGGGGCAGGACTGCGACGCGCGCCGGGTTGGCTGAACACCCCACGATGGGGGGCCCGCCCCCATCAGCAACGACGTCGTATCGCCCAGGTCGTACGAGTATCCGGAACCGTCCGTCGGATCCGGCACGGGTGGCGGCGACGACGCGCCCATGCAAGAGGAGTCGAATATCGGCTTCTCCGGGTTGCGCCGAGCACGGAGGCTCGGGAGGAGCGGGCTCGGTGCCACAGGCGGGGCTGAAGATCACCCTGCCCTCGACGCCAGATGGCGGTCGGAAACGCACTTGCTGGCGGGTGTCGGCGAAGGCAGGGCCAGCCGAGCCGGCGACCAGCACAATGGCGGCGGCGGCACAGACAACCCGAACCCCTCGAAGTCTTGGCACAGTCATCGCTTAGACGGCGATGTTCACGTAGGTGACCTTCACCAAATCCGACACTGCAGTTGCACTCGTATGCGACGGCGCAAACTCCACGAACCCATCGCCCTCGCACGGCAAGCTCAGCTCTTTGGCCGGGAGAGCTTTGCTCCCAAACGTGGTGAACTGCACCTCGACCGCCGGATCGTCGAGGAATCGAGCCGACACCCTGCTTCCGGCCCGCCCGGTGTAACCACCGCCGGATGTCGACTTGAGCACCTCAAGCGTTTGGTTGCCGGTGGGACGGCCAGTGCGACCGGCCCACAGCCCGGGCCCGGGGCAAACGACGTGGACGACAGCCTTATCCCGACGACCGTTGATCATGCCGACGAAGTGCTGGTTCGGCAGAACTCGCTCGCTCGCAACCGCGCCGGGTGAAGAAACGCCGGTACTTACTACGAACGCGACCGCAATTACTACCGACCGCATTACCTGACGCCTCAGGACCATGCTTCCAGACTACGAGGTCAGGTTGGGAAAGAACAGGTCGATCTCTCGCGCCGCTGACTCGATGCTGTCGGACGCGTGCACGAGATTCCTCGTTGTCTCCGTGGCCAGGTCGCCTCGGATCGTGCCCGGCTCGGCCTTGGCCGGGTCGGTCGCGCCGATCAGCAACCGCACGGTATCGACCGTGCCCTCGGGGCCCTCGACGACCATGAGTAGCGCCGGTCCGCCGGTGATGAACGCAATCAACCCGTCGAAGAAGGCCTCGCCCTCGTGCTCGCCGTAGTGCTGGCCGGCAGTCGCAGCATCGATTGTGCGGAGCTCAACCGCAATCATTCTGAGTCCCTTCCCCTCCAGCCGGCCAATGATGTCGCCCACCAAGGCGCGCTCCAGGGCGTCGGGCTTACAGATCACAAGGGTTCGTTCCATGAGGCGGCGAGACTAGCTGGCGGCCTGGTCAGGCACTGCTACCGGTGAGCACCGCGCGCGCCGCGCCGACCACGTACAGCGATCCGGTGACGAGCACGAGTTCGTCGAGCTGCGCGAGCCCGAGCCCGAGGGCTACCGCTTCTTCGACCGAAGCGGCGACTTCCACAGTCACGCCCAGACCCTCGGCCGCGGCGGCGACCTCCTCGGCCGGGAGCGCACGGGGCGACGGTGGCGGGCAGGCAATGACCATGCGGGCCTCGTCGGCGCCCAAAGCTTCGAGCATCTCGGCCGGATCTCGTCCCCGGAGCATTCCGACGACGAGAATTCGTCCCGAGACAGTGAAGGTCTCGGCCACAGCATCGGCGGCGGCGACCGCGCCGGCCGGGTTGTGGGCGCCGTCGAGCACGCACAGCGGGTGGCGGGCGATCACCTCGAGCCGGCCCGGCAGCACGACTCCGGCGAACGCGTCGGTGACGACATCGGCATCGAGCGGCGCGCCGAAAAACGCCTCCACTGCGGCAAGGCTGACGACAGCGTTGTCGCCCTGGTGGCGCCCGTGTACCGGCAACAAGACTTCCGGGTAGCGGCCCTGCGGTGTCTGGAGATCGACTAGTCGACCGCCGTGAGCCAGTTCGTTGGACACGCAGGCGAAGTCGACGTCTCGTTCCCAGGTCTGGTTTGGACCGGCTCCGCGGAAGATGTCGGCCAGCTCTGGAGAGGTCTCACCGAGCACGAGATGGCTGTCGGGCTTCACGATTCCGGCCTTCTCCGAAGCAATGTCCACCAAGGTGGGCCCGATCGTCTCGACGTGGTCGAGGCTGACATTGGTGACGACACAGACCTGGCCGTCGGCAACATTGGTCGCATCCCAGCGTCCGCCGAGCCCGACCTCGACCACCGCCACGTCGACCGCGACATCGGCGAACCAGCGGTACGCAGCCGCGGTGAGGATCTCGAAATGGGTCGGAGGCCGGTTCAGCATTACCTCCACGTTCGCCACAGTTTCGATCGCGTCGACGAGGGCCCCATCAGTCATTGGCTGCCCATTCCAAGCGATGCGCTCGTTGACCCGCTCGAGGTGAGGGCTGGTGTAGGTGCCGACCGACAGGCCCATCTCTATCAAGAGCGCCGTGACCATGCGCGCGGTCGAGCCCTTGCCATTCGTGCCAGTGATGTGGATCACCGGGTAAGCCGTCTGCGGGTCGCCCATCAGCTCGACCAGCCGGCGCATGACCTCCAGTCGCATCGACGCGGCGCGCGGCGCGGGATCGAGTTCGAGGTTTACATGGCCGTCGAGAAACTCGAGGGCCCCGGCGAGATCCATGGCGCGAGCCCTGCCGGGTGAAGCCGGGGTCAGCTGGCCCGGCGCGCGGCCTGCTCCCGAGCCGCAGCCGCGGCCTGCTCGACAACAGGGCGGGCGGCATCGGCCACCTTTGTGGCCTGCTCTCGGGCGATATCGGCTGCTTGTCCGACCCTCGGTGCCGCGGCCTTGGCCGCCTTAACCGCCTGCTCTCGGGCAACGTCGGCGGCGTGTCCAACCTTCGGCGCGGCCGCTTTGGCCGCCTTCTTCGCCGCCTTGCGCGTGCGCTTCGCCGTCAACTCAATGACGGGGGCGGCGGCGCGGGCGACGGAGACCGCTGCAGCGACCTTGGCCACCTTCTTGGCCTTGCGTCGGGCCCGACGGTCAAGGATGAACCCGAGCAGCCCACAAGCGACAGCCGCGCCCCCGGCCGCGCCGGCGACCTGCTTGGGCATGTCGTCACTGGGCTCCTCACTCTGCATGGACTTCACCGCGACAACTGCGCCGGCGATGATCCCACCGAGAATGAACCACTTGAGTGCTCTCTTCATCGTGCCACTCCTCTAATCGGTTGGATGTCTGTGAATTACGACGCGGCGCGCCGCGGACGGCTGGCCGGTCGCTCCGGCTCCGTACGAGGGACCAGGGTGGGGTTGACCTTTTCCAGCACGACCGCACGGTCGATCACGCACTTGCCGATGTCGTTGCGACTCGGCAGGTCATACATCACGTTGAGGAGCACCTCTTCGAGGATGGCTCGAAGACCTCGCGCGCCGGTGCCTCTCAGCAGAGCCTGCTCAGCGACGGCCTCCAGGGCGTCGTCGGAGAGTTCAAGCTCGACATCTTCGAATTCGAAGTACCTGCGGTACTGCTTGATCAAGGCGTTCTTGGGCTCCACGAGGATGCGCACGAGCGCTTCCTTGTCGAGGTTCGACACGGCGCCGATGACCGGGAGCCGGCCCACGAACTCGGGGATGAGACCGAACTTCAGGAGGTCTTCGGGCAACACCTTGGAGAGGATGACGCCTACGTCGGATGCATCGGTGCGGCGGAGGTCGGCGCCAAAGCCGACGCCCTTGTGGCCGATACGGCTCTCGATGATCTTCTCCACACCGGCAAAGGCCCCGCCACAGATGAACAGGATGTTCGTCGTGTCTATCTGGATGAACTCCTGGTGAGGATGCTTGCGCCCGCCTTGCGGTGGTACTGAAGCCGTCGTGCCCTCGAGGATCTTCAGCAACGCCTGCTGCACGCCCTCGCCGGAGACATCGCGCGTGATCGACGGGTTCTCACTCTTGCGGGCGATCTTGTCGATCTCGTCGATGTAGATGATGCCGGTCTCGGCCTTCTTGACGTCGTAGTCGGCGGCCTGAATCAGCTTCAGCAGGATGTTCTCGACGTCTTCGCCGACGTAGCCGGCTTCGGTCAGCGCCGTGGCGTCGGCGATGGCGAACGGCACGTTCAGCAGTCGAGCAAGCGTCTGGGCCAACAGCGTCTTGCCGCAACCGGTCGGGCCCAACAGGAGGATGTTCGACTTGGCCAATTCGACTTCGGCGTCGCTCGGGCTTCCAACTTGCACGCGCTTGTAATGGTTGTAGACGGCCACCGACAGAATCTTCTTGGCGTGACCCTGACCGATGACGTAATCGTTGAGGAACTCGTAGATCTCCTTCGGCTTCGGCAACTCGTCGAAGTGGACCTCTGAGGTCTCGGAAAGCTCTTCCTCGATGATCTCGTTGCAGAGGTCTATGCACTCGTCGCAGATGTACACGCCGGGACCGGCTATGAGTTTTTTGACTTGCTTCTGCGACTTCCCGCAGAACGAGCACTTGAGGAGGTCGCCCCCGTCTCCGAACTTCGCCAACGTCAGTCCCCCCTGACCTAAGCCACGCCCGCGGCCTGGGGCACTTCAGCCAGGTCACGAGTCATGATCACCTCGTCGATGATGCCGTACTCCTTGGCTTCCTCCGCGCTCATTATGAAGTCGCGGTCGGTGTCCTTCTTGACCTTCTCGATCGACTGACCGGTGTGCAGCGACAAGACCTGCTCGAGCAACTCACGCATGCGGGTGATTTCCTTGGCCTGGATCTCGATGTCGGCTGCCTGCCCGGCCGCGCCGCCGTAGGGCTGGTGGATGAGGATCCGGGCATGCGGCAGGGCGTGGCGCTTGCCTTTGGTGCCCGCGGCCAGGATGACTGCTGCGGCAGAAGCGGCCTGGCCCATGCAGTAAGTCGCGATCTCGGGCTTGATGAACTTCATGGTGTCATAGATGGTGAACAAGCCGGTGATCTCTCCACCGGGCGAGTTGATGTAAAGGTTGATCTCCTTCTCGGCGTCCTCGGCCTCGAGGTGCAGCAGTTGGGCCATCACCAGATTGGCGACGGTGTCGTCGATCGGTGTGCCCAGGAAAATGATGCGTTCCTTCAGCAGCTTCGAGTAGATGTCGAAGGCGCGCTCGCCCCGGTTGGTCTGCTCGATCACCGTCGGAACGAGGTAGTTCATGATCTTGAGATCCGACAATGTCACTCAGCTGTCTCCTGATCGGACTCGGTGGGGGGCTCGGATTCGGGGGAATCGGATTCGGGGGACTCGGCTTCAGGCCTTTGTGGCTCGAGTTCGGAGCGATCGATCACACGACCATCCTCATCGACGTACTCCGTGTGCTCGGTAAGCCACTCAACTGCCTTGGCCTTCCTGATCTCCGACAGTACCGCGGGTAGGCGGCCTTCGTCGGCGAGCCGGCGCTTGAGGTCGGCCGGCTTCTGCTCCTGACGAAGGGCCATCGCGGCCAGTTCCTCGTCGACCTCCGACTCGGACACCTCGATGCTCTCGGCCTCGACGACGGCCCGAAGGGCAAGGTCGATCTTGATGCTCCGGGCGGACTCTTCCCGCAGCTCGGCGATGAGGTCATCGGCCGACTTCCCCGTTGCGCTCAAGTAGTCGCTGAGATCGGCGCCCTGATGGGAGAGGCGGTGCGCCAGCATCTGGCTTCGCCGGTCGAGCTCGCTCATGACCAGCGCCTCAGGCATCTCATCGGTGACGAGCTCGGCGACTGCCTCCAGCACCTTCTCCCGCACCGTCATCGCCGCTTGCAGCCGCTTCACCGCGTCGGTGCGCCGGTAGAGGTCGGCGCGCAGTTCCTCCACTGTGTCGTACTCCGACGCCTCGCTGGCCCACTCGTCGGTGACCTCGGGGAGGATCTTCTCACGAACCTCTTTGACGAGCACCTGGAATGTCACGTCTTCGGGCGGGTCGGTGCCGAGATCGACGTTGAACTTGAGGATGTCGCCGGCCTTGGCGCCGGTGAGCTGCTGGTCGAGCTGCGGGCCCATCGTGCCTTTACCCACCTCATACAGCTCGTCTTCCGCCACCTGCAGGGTTTCATCATTGCGGTACACCCGGCGGTCTATGGAGACGTTGTCACCGGCTGCTGCTGGGCGCGAAACCGGGTTGAGCTCGGCGAACTGCTCGCGGAGCCGATCGACCTGGGCGTCGAGTTCCTCTTCGGTCACACCAAAATTCGGGAGCACCACCCGGAGGCCTTCGTAGCCCCCGATCTGCACCTTCGGCATGACCTCGACGACCGCGTCGAAGGCGACCGGCCCGCTCTCGCGCCCCGACGTGATGTCGATGTCGGGCGGCGCGATGGGCTCGACGTCGTGCTCCTGCAGTGCCTTCTCATAGAAGTCGGGAAGCGAATCGCGCAACGCTTCCTTGCGGGCCACGTCGGAGCCGAGCCGGGCCTCTAGGAGTTGGCGCGGGGCCTTGCCGGGCCGGAACCCTGGAATTTTGACCTCACGGGCCAACCTTCGAAAGGCAGCGGCGACGGCCTCGTCGAACTCCTTCTCGTCGAGCTCGACTGACAATTTGACCTTGTTGGCTTCCAGGAGCTCGAGGTTGCTTTGCACCTAGCGAGAGTAACCCGTGCCCGCTGAATTAGACGCCGACGGTCATCGGCATGACCCCTGCAGGGCCTTCACCTGCGCTTTCGTCGGGATATGGTTGTTGCTCAGGACGGTCGACGTCGATCGCCGCAACCATCACCCACACGAAACCAAACCAGATCGGGCTTGTCGCCGCCCCCGCAATCAGCACGGCGAGTACAAAGAGCAGGTTCATGAGCCTCGTCGCGGGCTGTCCGCTTCGAAGGACGAAAGCCAGCATCGCCCCGCCAAAAAGGGCAAGACCGATTAGGCCAGTGTCGTACAGGAGCGTGAGGGGAAAGTTGCTGAGATAGTCAGGCTTTCCGCGGAGGGTCGGACTCTCGTGCCGGACACCGTAGGAGTGTGTGCCCAGACCCATGACGATGGCATCGGCCTTGCTGACGTCTTTCAAGGCGAGCTGCCAGCCGGAGGCCCGGGACGCGCCGGTAGTTTCGCGGAAGTTCAATGATTCACTGAACTTTTGGCCCGCCGGAGTCGCGAAGGCAAGCACCACCCCCAAAAGGATCACGCCGAATACCAACGTGACCTGCCCTTTCGTGCGGTCCGTGCCTTCCGCATCGGCGCCAGCATCGCTTGTGCCCGGACGGCGAAGGAACATCGACCCGACGAGGACCACAACCGTGGCCAACCAGACGGCGCGGGTCATTGAGGCGCCGATGCCCAGGACAAGGGCGGCGATCTGCCACGTCGGTACGTACCGTCTGTGAAGCGCCCGCTGGCGCAAAAGCCAGTAGAACCACATCAACTCGCCCGAGCCGAAAAGGTTCGCCTCGAGAGCCGGACCCTTCGCCCCGACGGCGCCAGTGACGAACTCGGGCTGCACCAACAGGTGAGCGACGTCGAGGAGCGCGGCGAGCCACAGCCCGAACGCGATCAGCCCGAGGACACTCGCCAGCCACCCGCCGGCATTGACTACCCGTCGGAAGCCCTCCTCGGTAAGGCCGAGCACCCCCCGCGCGGTCCACATGATCATCCACGCAAGAGACATCCACCCCACGATGGCGAGGCTGTTCTGCAGGTCGGGCGAAACGAGCAAGCTGACAATGGCGTTCCATGCCACCCAGGCCAGGAGCAGGGCCTCGTACGCCGCAGGACGTCGGAAGACAATGTGCGGCGCGCGGATCACGAGTGCAGCGACAAGCACGACGAGTACGAAGTGCTCTGGGAGAAAGTGAAACCCGACTACGAACGCCCGCGCAACCTGTAGCTGAGTCGAAAACACAAGGGTGAGCACAAGTGTTTCAAGTGACATCGCAGCGATAGCCAGGGCGATCAGTGGGGCGAGCGCGAGCACGGCCGCCAAGCCCACGGTCGAAGACGACCCGTTGCCTATGAGCAAGCCAGCGACGAGTGGCACCAGAACAACCAGGACAATCGGCGACCTCGATTCTTTCGCCTCAAGCAGCCGCGACCGAGCCATCGGGTGATTATGACCGTGGTGGGCCGTGGAGTTCGGTATGAAAAGGCGTGTAAGTTAGTGGAAAGTGAACTCTGAACATGAGACGTACACACCTGGGCCGGGTTATTCGCGCGCAAATGGCCCTATGAGTTCCGATCCCGGGCTGTCACACTCCCCAGCATGTACGAGCGCCGACACGACCGAGGAGAGAACGTACAGCGCCGGGAGTGTCGATGTAGCGTGAGCCTCCGAGGGCTTCGATACAGTGGGCCGTCCTCGACCACATCATCGCGGCTGGCAGGAGGGCGTTCGTGAAGCGGGTCATAGACGTCGTGGCAGGCACCATATTGGTCGTCGTCACACTGCCGTTAGTGCTTGCGTTGGCCGGGGCGTCGGCAGTCGTGCTTCGCGCTTGGCCCTTTTTCCTTCATGAGCGCGTGGGTTACCGAGGCCGACGATTCCGGGTGCCGAAGATACGCACGCTCCCGCCGACGGTTTCGGCCACCGTCAACAAGTATCACGTCGCCAAACTCGACTTGCCGCGCTTCGCCCGCTTCTTACGGAGGTCACATCTGGATGAGCTGCCGCAGCTCCTCCTGGTGCCGATCGGTCGCATGAGCCTCGTAGGTCCTCGTCCCGAGATGCCGCGTCTTCACGACGATGGTGACCCGCGTTTTGCATCGATGCGGGTGTTGAAGCGCCCCGGTTGCACTGGGCTCTGGCAGATTGGGCGGGACGCAAATCGCCTGATCTGGGAAGCGCCCGAGTACGACCTCTTCTACGTCAACCACGCCTCGGTTCGACTCGATCTATGGATCCTGTGGCGAACCGCTCTCCAGTTCGCCGCCGCGGCCGAACCCGCAGCGCTACATCAAGTGCCCGCGTGGGCCATGCGAAAGGACGTCCAGAGTCAAGACGCGGTCTGGCTCGACTCGGTTGGTTCCGAAGAGGGCGCAATCTCGTTGAACACCCGTAGCGCCTGACCGTCCCAGCGGGTTGAGATTCGTCTGCCCAGCGACTTCCCGGAGTCAGCCACATCCAAAAGGAGTTCCTCGTAGGCGCTCGCGACGTCACTGAGCGCGAACTGTTTGCGCGCCCGGCTATGTGCGTCCTTCCTGAGCTGCTCGGACCGACTCGGATCATCGGACATCGCTTGAAGCAAGGGCACAAGGTCAGCGGCCTGGTCGAAGTAGTCGCCCGCCGATCCCAGTGCCTCTCGGTTAAAAGGCGTGTCCAGGGACACAATCCGAGCGCCGCACCCCATAGCTTCCAACAACGACGGATTGATCCCCCCGACGCTGTGACCATGCAGGTAGGCGGTTGCCTCCGCGATCAGTCCGGCGAATACTGACCGGTCGTCAATGTGACCTGCGAGGACGAGGCGCTCGTCAGCCACGGCTAACCGCCTGAGCCCGTCGGTGACGGGCGACCGTCCCGCACCTGCCCCGAGAACGACAAGCGGCTGCGCGATATCGCCGGCGAGATACGCCTCGGCGATTTCAACAATGTTGTTCTCCGGCACGAGCCGCCCGCCGACCACAAAGTACTGGTGGGGGCGGATGGCGAGCCGGTCGAAAGTTGCCCCCGTTCGTACGGGTTGCAATTCGGTCCAGCAATAGGGGATAACCGTGGAGTCGGAGCCAAACCTGGCTCGATACACGTCGCGCATCGCTGGGCAATCGCTGACTAGACCGTTGCTGCTCCACCTGGCAAGCCGAGCAGATAACAGAAAGACCTTCCTCCCAACGGGTCCCCATTTGCCGCGAAGCCATTCCTGTCCGTCAGTATTAAGTACGACGCGGCCCCCGACGGCGCGTAGGAGGAAGGCACTTGCGGCATTGGCGACGTTCACGACGAGTACCACGTCGTGGCGCTTTACGGCAGAGCGGGCCGCAGCGAGAAGCCCGTGCGACAGCGTCGACAACTGCTTCGAGTGGATAGCCGGGAGGTGCACGCAACGGACGCCCCGGTACGTCGACATCTTGGGAACCTCGCCGCTGCGGCAATACATCGTCACTACATGACCGCGGGCCGCCAACTCGGGCAACAGGGCTCCGAGAAAGGTCTCATATCCGCTGTATGTCGAGGGAATTCCGCGGGCGCCGTACACGCCGATATCTAGACGACGGCCCACTGCTTCCGAACGTAGCATCGCCCGGCCAGCTTGCTTTCGCTCAAAGGCGTTGCCCGGTGACGAGCCATCGTGGAAGACGCCGGATCGCAAGGCCCAGACGGATACAGGCGACAGCGACAGAGCCGCCGAGCCGCCCGTTGACGCGCCGTACGAGTCTCACGAGAGCGTCGACTGAGCGGTCTGAAGCACCGGCGGCTCCCTGCTCGTGAACGACCTGTACGTGGGTTACGACTCTGAACCGGGCACCGGATCGGGAGGCGCGATAGCCCCAGGCAAGGTCTTCGCCGTAGACCACCTCGTCTTCAGGGATCGGGCCAAACCGACGAAAGGCGTCGCCGTCGAGAAGGAGGCAAGCCATGCAGAGCCAGGATGGCACCATGCCTGAGACCAGCTGGCGTCGGGTGTAGAAGCTTCCTCGTGCCCGGCCAAACACATGGCTCACGAACAAGAAGTAAGTTCCGAACGCCGACCACGTGAGAGGGCCGCCGGCGGTTCCCACCTGAACCTTGCCATCAACATTGAGGAGGATCGGGCTGGCCGCCGTCAACTGCTCTTCAACAAGGACGGTCCGCAGGACCTGCAGTTGAGCGCGGGAAATCGAGACGTCGGGATTTAGGAGAAGGATTTGCTTGCACCCCCCCGCTCGGCCGACCGCCCTATTGACGGCGCCGGCGAAACCGTAGTTTCGATCGAGAAGCAGCAGTTGCGTGGCAAAGCGTGCCGCGAGATCCCGGAGCCGCTCCGGTTCACTTGCGTTGTCCACGAGCATCACGCGGCAGTCGCCAAACACGCCCTCCTCGAGGAGGCGACCGATGTGGTTCGACAGGCCATAGTTCACGATGACCACCAGCAGCGAATCCTCAGCCGACTCCGAACTCCTCAACGTGTCCCCCATACGCGGTCGATCTCAGATGCTCGACTAATTTTCGACCGTGAGCTCGCCCCAACTATGACGCTCCTCTTCGACGCCCATCATCTCGGGCGCCGCCAGTCCGGCAACGAGGTGTGGACGCGCAACATTGTGCGCGCCATGCAGCCACTCTTGGCCGATGGCGAGATGGAGTACGCAGTCAGCGACGCTGGGCTGGATGAACTCCGGTGTCTCACCGGCGCCACCACGCACTTGGTTCACGGGAGCAGCCTCCGACGGCTGGCGTTCGACCTGCCCCGCATCGCTCGCGCTCGCTCCGTCAGTGCCATGTTCGCCGCCTATACCGCCCCGCTGACCCGGCGCCCGATCGTGCTTCAGGTGCACGACGTCGCTGCCTGGCACCGCGACGCCGGGACGTGGCTCCCGCTCGCTACGAGGCTGCAATATCGGGCCACCGTCGGCTCGTCTGCCCGGTTGGCCCATCACGTGGTGACCCTCTCCGGGGCGACACAGAGAGACCTCATCGAAAAGCTAGGGGTACGCCCAGAACGTGTCTCCATCGCCGGTGCCGCCGTCGACTTCGACCTGGCAAACGTCCTGGCGTCGACACCCCGCCGGGAAAATGCTCCTGCTTTCCGGGTGCTCGCCGTCGGCAATGTTCTGCCACGAAAGAACCTCACGCTGCTGGCCCGAGCTGTCCGCGCGTGCCGGGATTCCGGAGCGGACATGCAACTTCGGATCGTGGGTTCAGTGCCGAAAGCTGGTCGGCAGATTGCCGAAGGGATTCGAAACCTGCTGGGTCCGGCGGTTCATCTGACGGGGTACGTCGAGCTGGAACAACTCGCAATCGAGTACATGAGCGCCGACGCATTGGGATTCCCCTCGTTACTTGAAGGGTTCGGAATACCTGTCACCGAGGCGATGACCGCTGGCGTGCCGGTCGTCGTGAGCAATACGAGTTCCCTTCCAGAGGTCGTCGGCGACGCCGCCCTCATCCGCGCCGCCGGCGACGTCGCCGGCTGGCGTGATGCGCTGATGCGACTGTACGACGAGCCAGCACTCCGAGAGGAGCTCCGCCAGCGTGGACTCCGACAGGCTTCACGGTTCTCTTGGCACGACAGTGCCAAGGTCGTCGTTGACCGGCTCCGGGTGGCGGCGGGGGCCTCCAGCGACGCCTTGGACCCTGGCTAGGGGTGCGCGCGACGCGGCGGACTGACGAACCTGTGCAGGGCGATCTAGGGACGGCCGGTCGACCCCGATGGGGCCTGACGGCAGTTGAGTGGCTCCGATCCCTATTGGGGATCCGAGGGTCGGACGGTCAACGCTCCCATCTATCGATCTCGCGTTACGGGTTTCTAACGGGCGCGGCCCTCGGACTGACTGCTCTACAAGTCCTATTGATGCCGCGATGGCTGTCAGCTCGCGAGTTTGGGCTGGTTGTCCTTTCCATATCGGCCACCCAGGGCATTCTGCAGTTTGGAGACCTCGGGATCGCACGCCTCTGCATCGACACTTCCCGCACGGCCGCCGAGCGGAGCGCTCTCAGGGCCCAGGGCCTTTCATTGACGGTGATCAGTGCCGGCGCACTCCTCCTGGTTGGCTCCGCCATCAGCATCTTCCTGAATGACTCCGGTCGCACGCTGGTGGCCGCGCTGGCGCTGGGCGGCCTCGGAGCAGCGCTCGTCGCCGGGGACAAGTTCCGGGCGGCCCGCCAGGAGGTCGTCGGCGACGAAGTCCAAGCGGCGGGTCTGAACTTCATCTGGACCAATGCACCGAAGATCGGCGTTTTGGTTGGACTCGTCTTGTTCCGAAGCGCCCTGCCGGTGGCGGCCCTTGGTGTCGTAGTGGGAGCGCTGCTGGCCCGCCCCATCCTCGGTCGACCACGGGACGCCTGGCACGCCTTTCGACGCGTGAGCCTCTGGGCGACGCCGTTCGTGGCGATCGTCTCGAGTTTCATTCTGGCGTGGTCAGACACATACTTCCTCGTCGCCCATCTCGGCGTAGCGAGGGCCGGGTCGTACGAAGCGCTTTATCGGGTGCTGGGGGTGTGCACCTACTTCTTCTTGCCCTGGACAAGCGTGATCACGAGCCGGGCCAGTGTCAATGAGCGCCGACCCCTCATGCGGCCCCTCCTCCTGTCGCTAGCAGCGACGGCCTTGGCCCTCTCCTGTGCGGTCGCGTTCGTCTACGAGTTTGGTCCGACCTTCTTCAAGAACTTCGAGTTGCCGCTCGAGGCTGTCCCGGCCCTGGTCTGTTACTACTTGCTCGTGCCTGTTTCCTTCGCCCTAGGTGCAGCCTTATATGTGAGGTCAGCAGCCCGCACGGTGACACGAGCGGTCGCCGTCAGTGCGGTTGCCGCCCTGCTTGGTCACGTCATCTTCACCTTGCAGGGCGGTCCATTGCAGGCTGCCGCGGTCGCCGCCGGTTCGATGGGTCTCGCTGTCATCCTTCAGGGGATCGCGTACCTACGGCTCTATCATGTGGGCGGGCTTTCGCGGTTTGACGATGATCGGGCGACCGACCGGGATAGCAAAGAGCTTTCGTTATGACCGCTCATGGGACGGAGCCGTCAGCGAACATCGTCGGAACCTGTGATGTTTGCGCTGAGACCGGCCCTCAACGCTCGCACCGAGCGTCAGAGGACACATTCCACAACAGCGAGACGTTCAGGTACCTGGAGTGCCAATCCTGTGGTTCCCTCTCGCTCGTCGACGTTCCGGACGACCTCGGTCGCTACTACCCGGATGACTATTACTCGTTTGCCGGTGATGGCGACGCAGACGTCCACCCGGCGCTCGTGGCCAAACTGCGCTTCCATCTACTCCGAGGCGCGCTCCGTAACCGGACGACGGCGAAGGGCGCTTTCTGGATTGCGGCTCGACTGGGCATACTCGTCGAGCCGTGGGTGCGGTTGCTTGGCAATGTGACGCTGTCGAGCGACTCCAGGATCCTCGATGTCGGATGCGGCTCTGGTCACCGCCTGAAGACGTTGCAGCGATTCGGATTCCGAGACCTCACCGGGATAGACGCGCATATGCCCGACCGGCTGGTAGACCCAGAAGCGAGAAGCGGCCCACGGCTTGTGCGCGGAACCGTTGCAGACCTGAGCGAGCCATTCGACCTGGCTATGTTCCACCATTCCTTCGAGCACATGGCACAGCCGGTCGAGGTGCTGCGCGCCGTTCAGCGGATCCTCTCGCCCCAGGGGGCGGTGATCGTTCGCGTGCCGCTGGCCCAGACTTTCGCGTGGCGCACCTACGGAGTCCAATGGGTACAGCTAGATGTGCCCCGTCACCTTTTCCTATTCACCGCTGAGGGCCTCCGCGTCTTGGCAGCCAGATCTGGCCTTGTCGTTAGGGATGTCGTCTACGACTCCAACGACTTCCAGTTCTGGGGTAGCGAACTCCGCGTGCGCGGGATCCCGTTGCGACAGCACGGACGCGACGCCGTCCCACCCGCAGCCCTGTTTCCGAGAAGGGAACTCGCTCGTTTTCGGCGACAGGCGCACCAGCTCAACGCCAGGTCCGACGGCGACCAAGCGGCTTTTTTGCTGACCAGGCAACGGTAAGCGAGCGTCAATGGACACCGTCCGAGGCAAAGGCGCGAGAATCGCCAGACTCCCGAGCATTTTGCAGGGTCCGGCGTCCAACCTTCGCCGACTACTCCCAGCGCGTCTACTCAACGCAATACCGCCCCGATACTCGTACAAGAGCGACGGCATGGCAACTGCGCATTTCTCACCCTTTCTCGAGGACGCGCGGTTCAACCAATTGTTTTGGCGTATAGCGGGGCGCTGGGCAGGGGGTCCACTCGACGTCCGATGGCGAGTGTGGGTCCTGACCCAGTGCGCGCGGCAGTGCAAGAACCTCAGTGGCGACCTTGTCGAGTTCGGCGTGTATCGGGGCGCGTCCGCCTCCATGATCCTCTCGTACATCGGCCTCCGAGACGGCCAGCGCTTGCACCTGTTCGACACCTTCTCCGGGATCCCCGCCACCGAACTGACGGAGGCTGAGGTAGCTGCCGGCTTCTCCGGCCACCTGGCGGACACGTCCATCATCGACCTGAAGGAGTTTCTCGCGCCATGGCGCGACCAGATCAGCTTTGTCGCGGGTGACGTGTTGCAGACGACCACAGCGGCGGAAACGGGTCCGCTCAGCCTCGCTCATGTCGACCTGAACGCGGCGAGGGCTACCAAAGTTGCGCTCGATTACGTCTACCTCAGACTCGTCAGCGGCGGCATGATCGTATTCGACGATTATGGGTGGGCCGGCTACGAAGATCAGCGCGCCGTCATCGACGACTTCTTCTCGAGCCGACCGGAAGCGATCCTTGCCCTCCCCACCGGCCAGGCGATTGTCGTCAGGCTCTGACTGTCCCCGCGAATGGGCGGTTGGAACACGCCGGCGGACGTGGTGCGGGCGTGAGCGAAGCGAAGATGGGCTCCCCTTCGGAGGTACTGCGTCCAGTCGGCCCGAGGTGACCGTTTACAGTGTCGGTATGCGGCTTCGTCCTGATACCCCACATTCCGGCCCACTTCGCTTCGTACGGTTCGCTGCCGCTTTCTCTGCGGCGCTTGTCCTTCTGACGACCGTCGCCTCCATTCAGATCCTCAATCCGACGCCGGCCGCGGCCATCGCCGTGCCAGGGCCCTGTGGCGACAGCCCGTGCGGTCCGGTGCCGGCCGACCAGGGCCCGTGCGGCGCTAATCCGTGCGCGCCGGTGCCGACCGACCAAGGGCCATGCGGCGCCAATCCGTGCGGCCCGGTGCCGGCCGACCAGGGGCCGTGTGGCGCCAATCCATGTGGTCCGGTGCCGGCCGACCAGGGTCCCTGTGGAAGTCAGCCTTGCCCGGCAAACGTCCCCGGCGACCCCAACCAGGCCCCTCAGCCAACCCCCGAAGCCCCTGCCCCCGGCGCCGCGGCACCCGGTGAGACTGTGCCTCCGGGAGCCGCAGCAGGCGACGCGGCGACCACCAGTCAACCGCCAGCGTCGACGTCGACCACAGTCGAGGGCACAGCATCGGCGCCCCTACGGGTCAAGAACGCCAGCAGCTCCAGTTCGATGCCGTGGATCTTGGCCGGGGTCGGGGTCGCAATCGCCGGCATCGTGGCCTTCTCCCTCATTCGCCGTCGCCGACCCCCAAGCGACCCGATCGCCCCGTAGCCCAACTAGCCGACGGCGCACAGACGCCGCGTCCACTCGTGAATTCGTGAATCCAGCCCTGCGTCTTCGCCGAAGCATCGCCGACGCGGACTGCAAAACATCGATCGCTTCTCGTGCCCGGGAGCGCCGTTGGAACACCCTGCTCAACCAGTTTCCCGACTGGGCGAAGATGCACGTTGTCGATCTGGGCGGCACCGTTGAAGCGTGGCGCGCCGCCCCCGTCCGGCCGGGGCACGTCACCCTGGTGAATCTTGCCGATCAGGGCTTGGTCGCCGAACCTTGGATAACTGCCGTTAGGGGTGATGCGTGCGAGCCGCCGGCAGTTCTCAGAGGCAGCTCGTTCGACCTGGTGTATTCCAACTCCGTCATCGAGCACGTCGGCGGCCACGCCCGGCGCGCCGAGTTTGCGGAGGTCGTTCGGCAGAGCGCCCCTCGCTACTGGGTTCAAACACCGAACCGGTACTTCCCGGTTGAGCCCCACTTCTTGTTCCCCGGCTTCCAGTTCCTGCCCGTCAAGGCGCGCAGCTTCCTTTCCGGCTGCTGGCGGGTGGGGTGGTACTCCCGGCCGGGCGCCGGCACCGCGGAGAGAGTTGAAGGCGTGCTCGAAATCGAACTACTCAGCAAGACGGAGTTGGAGCACTACTTTCCCGATTCCACGATTCTGCGCGAGCGATGGCTGGCACTCACCAAGTCGCTGATCGCGGTGCGCTAGCTACTACCGGTTCTTGGCGGTGCGGCTGCCAAGCCAGCGGTTCTTGAGCAACACCAGGCTGTTGTAGTTCCGGGCCATCACTCTCTTGATCGGGCCGGCTGATTCGGGAACCCACCCGGTCGTGCGCACGTCAACCTCGCCCTCGGCGACCGGGCGATAGGCGTAGGTCGCGATGGACTTGCGAGTTACCCCATCCGGCAAGCTCATCTTTCGGTAGCCGTGATAGGTGTGATCGTCGGTCAGCATGATCACCGAGCGGTTGAACAGGGGGGCGATGCTCCTCGTCTGTGCGTCGGGGGCGTTCTTTACGAGGAGATCGCCGCCATAGTCGTCCTTCCAGTCCTTGTTCAGGTACAGAAGGATGTTGAGCGTCCGGAACCAGGTCTTGTGCTGCGGGTGGAGGTTGAAGTCGACATGCATGTCGAGGAAGCTCCCATCGCCTCCCTGATGGAATCCTCCGCCGAAGAACATCGGGTCGACAAAGACGTCGAAGCCAGTGGCCTCTTGCAAAAAGGTCTGGAACTGATCGGAGAGCATCGCCTGGTAGAACCGGGCACCGGCCGAGCCCTGCTGCTCCACACTCGACAGCTCGTGCTTGTTCCCGAACACGTAGTCCCTCGACTTCGGCATCTGGTCGATAGCGGGGAATTCCTCGAGCAGCGTGTCGGCGAGGTTCGGGTCCAGGAAGTCGTCAAGGACGAGCAGTGGAAATGGCTCCGCGTTTTGAAACGACTGGCGTAGCTGCGGCGCCTGTTCGATCCAGTGGCTCGCTATGGGCAGCGGCCCTTTTGTGTTGTCCATGCGTCCTCCGTGCGAACCCGCGAGCTGTCGCGGCACTCTACAGCTGCGCGAAACGCGGTAACGTTTCACGTGCTGACCAACATCCAGCACGAGGAACCGTGGTCTGCCCCTAGGGGCCGCTGTTAAAGAACGCCAGGTAGATCGCTGGAGCTAGCGGAGCAGGGATGTCGCCCGAGGTGCCCCAGGCGGTCGCAGAACCGTCGGCGAAATACCACACTCCCTCCGACGGTCGGAACACGGCGATATCGGTGGTGCCATTCCCGTCGTAGTCGCCGGGCACGGGTATGTCACCGGCGACGCCGAATGCGGCGGTGAATCCGTTGGCGAAGTACCACACCCCGTTGGACGGTCGGAAGACAGCGATGTCAGCGGTGCCATTGCCGTCGTAATCGGCGGGCACGGGTATGTCACCTTCGACACCAAAGCTCGCATAGGTCATAGATGAAAAGAACCAACCCCCCGTCGAAGGCCGAAACACAGCTCGTTCGGTACTGCCATCGCCGTCATAGTCGGCCGGGATGGGGATATCGCCTGCGGTGCCCCATCCGGCGTCATACATGTACTTGATTTCCCACCGGCCGTCCGAGGGTCGATAACCGGCGAAGTCAGTGCTGCGGTTTCCGTCGTAGTCGCCTGGGACCGGGACCAAGTTCGCGCCCACTCCTACATGAGCTCCGTTCTTGACGTACCACCTCCCGGTAGGCCGGGCCACTGCGATGTCGGCATCGCCGTCGGCGTCGTAGTCGCCGGGCACGGGGATGTCATTCTCAATGCCCCAGGCCGACGTCTGGCCGTTCTCGAGGTACCACACGCCGTTGGACGGACGAAACACCGAGATATCTGTGTCACCGTCACCGTCGAAGTCGGCGACCTTCGCACGTGGAGGGGGGACAAGCGTGCTGGAGGTCGAGGTGCTCGTGCTCGTCGATGTGGAAGAGGTACTAGTGCTCGTGGATGTCGTTGTGGGCTCGGGATCAGTTGGCCCCGGCGCACAGGTCGCGGACTCGAAACAGATGTAGTGCTCAGCTTTGGAGGTCGGCTGCAGAGTGACCGGATTGAAGGTGGCGGCAACGACAGAACACTGGACCGTGCCCTCGCCCGCGCAGGCGAGCCCGGTCGGGTAGCTGGGTGTGTAGATCAAAGGCAGAACCGGCACGCTGACAGTGAAGGTGCCCGTGGCTGTGGTCGGCGCCATTCCGACGCGTTGGCACTGGGCCAACAGGTTTACTTCGCCCTGAATGCACTGGAAGACGAGGGCGACATCGGAGGGAATGAACTTTCGGCCCTGGACGGTCGGGGCATTCGCCGCCGTCAACGTGCCCCCTCCCGGGTAGCCATCAGGACTCACTTGAAGTTGGGCGCCGTTGAGACCACTGATCTGCCAGTCGTGGGCCGAAGCCGGACCAACGCCCGTTCCTACCGACGTGCCCACGGCAAGAAGCGCCACGATGGCTATGGCCGTGCGCTTGCGGCGGTTGCCGCCGCGTACGAGGTCCAATACGACGCGGTCCCACGTCCGATGCCCGGCAATCATGCTTTCACTCCAGTCACTTGTCGAAGGGCAGACCATGCCCCGCGATGGATGGACTTTCGTCATTCAGGGTGGAACACCGAAGTAAGTACTGCGCACGGCAACGGGCAGAGGAGGCACGCCTCGCTGTCCCGTCCTGTTTATCCACCGTCATCTCCGCAGTCTGACGGGAGGGGTGGCGGAACTTATAGGGCCATTTACGCGCGATTAGCGCCGTTTCTCGAAGTTTTCGTGGGCACGCTTCGTTCGGATTCGTTAGTCATGACGTATAAAGGCCCTGGTGAGCGGCAGTACGCGTGCCTCCTACCGCCTGCGGGAAGTTGACATGACACGACGCTTAATCGCGCGTTTATGGCCCTATCTTTTCCGGCTTCCGCCTGTCAGTCTCGACCCATGATGACGATCAGGACCGGCCAGACATCGGCGCAGGCACCCCTAAGCCGACTCAGGCGGGGCCGGATTCTTGCAACGTGGAGGCACCGCCGCCTTCGGCCTGCCGTGGTCGCTGCGATCACGGCTGTGGCTGCGACGCTCGTGGTAATTCCGAGCGCCGGTGCGGCGCGCGCCGCAGTCAGCGGCGAGTTGACGCTCGCATCTCATGTCCCTACGAGCGCGGTTACCACGGGCAATGAGCGCGTTCAGCCCCCGGCGATAAGTGCCGACGGGACCATCGAGGTTTTCACCTCGTATGCAACCAACCTGGTTCCCGGCCAGATCGACACGAACGGGGAGCGCGACATCTTCCTCCTCGAGCGCGCGACCGGCGCGATGGCGCTGGTGTCACACGCTCCGGGCATTAGCGCTACTACGGCCAACGGCCTCAGCAGCTTTCCGGCCATCAGCGCCGACGGACGATTCGTCGCCTTCTCGTCGTTCGCCACCAATTTGGTCGCGGGCCAGATGGACAGCAACGGCGGGTCAGACACATTTCTTTTCGATCGGTCTACGGGCGGCATCACGCTGGTGTCGCACGTCCCCGGCGCAAACACCACCACCGGCAACCAAGGCAGCTGGCCAGGCTCCGTTAGCGCTAACGGCGCCGTCGTCACCGTCAACTCCAGTGCCACCAACCTTGTGACCGGCCAAATCGACACGAACGGGACCGGGGACGTGTTCCTCTTTGAGGTGGCGACGGGGTCGACGACGCTCGTGTCACACGCTTCGGACGGCGTGGCCACCACCGGCAACAAATCCAGCGAGGTCACATCCGTCAGCGCTGATGGCCAATCCGTAGCCATCAAGTCCCACGCGACCAACTTGGTTGCGGGCCAGAGCGACACGAACAACGGCTTCGACGTCTTCCTGTTCGATCGCGCTACTTCGTCCCTGCAACTGGTTTCCCACATCGCAGGGAGTGCGACCTCCGCCGCCAACAGGGGCAGTGAAGCACCCCGGATCAGCGCCGACGGCGGGTCCATCTCCTTCATGTCCCTCGCCACCAATGTGGTGGGCGGCCAGAGCGACAGCAATCACGTCAGCACCTATGGGTTCGACTCCTTCCTCTTTGATCGTGCGACGGGGACCGTGACCTTGGTGTCGCACATCCCAGGAAGCACCACCGAGACAGCCAACCTCGACAGCTTCTCCGGGTCTTTGAGCGCGAGCGGTGCCTTCGTGTTGTTCAATTCGAATGCGAGCAACCTTGTCAGCGGACAGACCGACTCCGGTAACACGATTGACACGTTTCTATTCGAGCGCGCCACCGGGTCGGTGACCTTGGTCTCACACACTGCGACCAGTGCGACGGCGACCCCGAGCTCGAGCACCGGCGCTGGCGCGAGCGGTGGCAGTTTCATCAGCTCCGACGGCGGCTTCGTGGCCTTTGCGTCATCCGGCGTGAATCATGTCGGCGGCCAGATCGACATCAACGGCGGAAGGGACGACATCTTTCTCTTCCACCGCGCCACGGGCCTGATCACCCTCGTGTCGCACATTCCTTCAAGCGCTGTCACGACTGGCAACGGCTACAGCCCGGACCTCGCCATGAGCACTGATGGCGCCGTGGTCGCATTCACTTCATTTGCGACCGATTTGGTCGTTGGCCAAAGCGATGCCAACGGCGTCGAAGATCTCTTCCTTTTTCAGCGGATGGCCGACGCCGCGTCTCCACCTCCGGCGGACTTCGACGGCAACGGTCGTACGGACCTGTCGGTTTTTCGGCCGTCAAATGGCGTCTGGTTCGTCAAGGGCGGCCTCCAAACCCCCTGGGGAACGAGCGGTGACGTTCCGGTTACTGGCGACTACGACGGCGACGGCGACTCGGAGGTAGCGGTGTACCGGCCCTCGACCGGTGTCTGGTATGTGAAAGGCGTCTCGCAGGTGCAGTTGGACCCGTCTGTCCAAAGCATCCCGGTTCCTGGCGACTATGACGGTGACGGCGACACGGACTACGCCCTGTTCCGTCCGTCTGATGGAATGTGGACCGTCAATGGCACTCCCGTCGCCCGCTTCGGAACCTCCGGCGACATCCCCGTGCCCGGCGACTACGACAACGACGGCGACGCCGACCTCGCCGTGTTCCGGCCGTCGAACGGCGTCTGGTACGTCAGTGGCGGGGCCATGACGAGCTGGGGCGCTGATGGCGACATTCCCGTGCCCGGCGACTACGACAACGACGGCGACGCCGACTTCGCCGTGTTCCGGCCGTCGAACGGCGTCTGGTACGTGAAGAGTGGAGCGACGACCGCCTGGGGTACCGCTGGAGACATCCCCGTTCCTGGCGACTATGACGGCGATGGCGACTCTGATGTCGCCGTTTTCCGCCCGGCCAACGGCGTTTGGTACATCCAAGGCGGAGCAGCGGTTGGCTGGGGTACGTCGGGCGATGTCCCTTTGCCGCTGCCCGACGCCATTCGGCGCTTCTTCTTCCCAGCTCTCTAGCCGTCAGGGCCGCTTGTCCGGTTACGACCGAGCAGGGGCAGTGCGAACGCCAACCCCTGCGGTCCGTGCTCGCGATCAGCGGCCGCGCGGCGCGAATCCGCGCTGTCCGGTGCCCGTCGGCCAGGGGCCGTGCGGTGCGAATCCGTGTGGTCCGGCCTCGCGGGGTTCACGCAGGAGTGTCATGGCGCTCTACGAGTGGACCCAACCGAGCTTGAACGCGGGCGGTACGCTCTCGATTGATCCGGGGAGTAGCGCAGTGGTAGCGCACCTGCTTTGGGAGCAGGAGGTCGGGGGTTCAAGTCCCCCCTCCCCGACCGGAGACCATGTGTCTTCTTGCGGGCGTAGCTCAACGGTAGAGCCCCAGCCTTCCAAGCTGGTTACGCGGGTTCGATTCCCGTCGCCCGCTCTCGCAAAAGTGCTGGTCAAGAGGGGTGCCTGACGCTTTTGACGTCCCCGATCTGGCGGCCACAGCACGTTCGGGCCACAAACGGGCCACACGAAGTGGCCGCGGCTCCGTTTCTCGAGCTTCCAGGGCGATGTAGAGGTGAGGGGATTTCCCCTCCCAAACGAAGGGGAACGGAGCAGATGAACGACGGAATGATCCCGGTCAGGCCTCGGGTCGTCACTCGGATAGCGCCCGACGGGCGTGTTGAGCACGAGCTGGTCGATCGTTGGATGGTCGTCGGCGCAACAAGTTTTTCTGACGAGGCCCACACGCCGGTGCAGCGTCGACCTCTGTCCTAGGCCGTCAGCCCGACGCGAACTCCGGCTACGCGCTATCAGCTCGAGGTTTGGGAACCCGGGCGAAGCGGCGTGACAGTCGCCTCCGGCGGCGTGATCAACTGCGGCCAACGCGGCCGCGATCACGGCGTGTCGGTCACTGGTCGCGTGCTGGTACCGCAGGGCTGCAGCCTAGGAGGCATGCCCCATCCGGTGCATCAGCTCCTTGGTGCTTGCGCCCGACGCGGCCGTGAGGGTGTTGGCCACATGTCGCAGGTCGTGAAAATGAAGAGCATCAAGACCGACGGTGGCGCGCGCCTCGGCCCACTTCTTATGCCAGACGCCGTTGCGGAGCGGGCCACCCTTAACCCCCGCGAACACAAGACTGTCGGCATCGGCCGACACAAAGCGCTCAAGATGAATCGCGAGTTCCGAGACCACCGGAGCCGGAATGGCAATGGTGCGACGTCCGGCATTCGTCTTTGGCTCGCCAAACACAACTGCGCCACTATCCAGCTGTTGACACTGCTCCGCGATCACAACCCTGTCGTGCATCAGGTCGACATGACCTCGTCTCAGGCCAAACAGCTCGCCTCGGCGCATCCCCATGAACCCGGCCATGAGGACCATGCTCCGGAACTGGTCGTCGACGGCGTCAGCGAGTGCCCACACCTGGGCGACGACATTCAGGTATTGCGCGGCCTGGGCAAGAGTGAGCGGTGGCGAGGACCCTGAGCGCCATCACAGAGCCCCCGTGCAGCGCCAAATATCCCGGGACCACGTCGAGGCCGCGTAGGCCGTCGCTCCTTTGGCGATCGCCGCTTGCTCGCCGTCGGGCTCAAGAACAGCTCGGGCGAACACCCACAGGCACCAGGCGAGATTCGAGATCTCCTCGCTGGGAGAGACGGCGACGCTGTCTCCCTCGCGCCGCACGGACAGGCGCCGGTCCCCAAGGAAGCCATCGGCGGCGTCTGGTTGTGCCCAAGCGGCCCTGGTGATCACCGTCAGTGAAGGCTTTCGCCGCGCCGACCAGGTTCTGACAGGGCAGCCCGATCTCGTCGGGTTGGCCGGAGCCGAGAGCGATGGCCTCTCCTGCCAAGGCTCGCGCCACGCCCGGGATCTCGGCCATCGCTTTGACATCGGACTACTGGCTCGCGCGCACGGCTCTGAGTGACACCCGCGAAGGGAGCAGCAGAGCCGGCGGCCTCTGTCGGCAGCGGAGCTCTTGTACATGGGCCACGTCTATGGCGTCCAGACGACTCTGGCAATTTGAATGCCCCCGTGGCAGCTCCGTCGCCGGTTACCCTTTTGAGATGGCTGACGCGCCCCGGTTGATCACCGCCGAAGAGCTCGACGCGATGTCCCCGGATGAGCGCGCTCGGGTAGTACGCGAGCACATCGTGACCGACCTCGACCAGCTCCCGGACGATTTCCGACAGCGAGTTGAGGCGACCGCCGGCCGGTTG
>DATLEI010000120.1:0-2551 GCA_035525375.1 Acidimicrobiales bacterium | reverse complement strand
GCCGCTCGGCACGCCGCATATGCCGCCGGCCAGGCGGCGGCGGTGGCGCATGTCGCCGCCCACGAACTGGGCGCTGCCGCCTACGCGATCAAGGCGGCGCGAGCGGCGGCCCCTGGATGCGAGGAGAGCGCCGGCCGGCTCGAGTGCCGATGGCAGCGTGACCGACTCCCGGACGCAATCCGCCATCTCGTCCTCGACGATCAGCGCCGGCGAAACAACATCTGCTGGTCAGTGTTCGACTGCTGAGTCCGCCGCCCAAAGCCGAGCGGTGTTTCTGCATGGGAGCCAACCGGTAGCGTATGGGTTCGCGCGACACGGGATGCGGGTCACTCAGGCTAGAGAGGTGCCTCGTGGGAGACGTGACGAACCGACTGCTCTCGGCCATGAACACGCACGATCTCGATGCGTTCGTCGCCTGCTTTGCTGACGACTACCACAGCGAGCAACCAGCTCATCCGAGCCGGAGCTTCAGGGGTAGCGACAAGGTGCGAGAAAACTGGGCCGGTGTCTTCTCGGGTGTCCCAGACTTCGCCGCCGAGCTGCTCGCGTCCGCCGTGTCCGACGACGGCGTCGAGATCGGCGAGTGGCTGTGGTCAGGGATGCACGTTGACGGCTCCCCCTTCACCATGCGGGGCGTCACAGTTCTAGGGATTTCCGACGACCGCATCGCATGGGGCCGCCTCTACATGGAGGTCGTCGAAGAAAGTGGCGCCAGTATCGACGAAATGGTTCGGGAGACGTACCGTCCCGCTGCTGACTGACGTCCGGGCCCGGCACCTGCGCTCGTCGGTCAGCCCGTGGTGGCGAGCGGTGCGTGCTCGAGCACGCGGGGCCGGTACTCGACGAGTTGGATGCTGCCGTCGAAGGTGCGACTTTCGATCATCTCGAGGGCGACGTCGGGGTAACCGTCGTAGATGCGTTCCGAGCCGGTGGCGCCGGTGATCACAGGGAACATCACGACCCGGAAGCGATCGACGAGTCCGGCCCGCAGCAGCGCCCGGCACAGGCTGAGGCTGCCGATCGTGCTCAAAACACCTGCGCCCTCCTGCTTCATACCCCGCACCGCTTCAGCGACGTCACCACGGACCAGGGTGGTGTTGGCCCATGTGAGGGGCTCCTCGAGCGAGGCCGAGAACACCACCTTCGGCGCGGCGGTAAGTACGTCGACGGACGCCTCCTCATCGGCGCTGAACTCATCCGTTCCCGCAGGGTTCTCACCGGCGGCGAAGCCCGACATCAGGCGGTAGGTCTTGGCTCCCATCAGGTAGGTCACCTCGGGCTGCTCGTCGAGCCAGGCCAGATACTCAGGGCCCTGCAAACCCCACCAGCCCGGCCATCCCTCCCCGGACGCGTAGCCATCGAGGGAGGTGATGAAGTCGACGAGCACTTCTCGCACGGTTGTCTCCTTTGTCCTGAGGGCAGGTCGCCGACCCTCGCTACTTGGTTGGACGGCGGGCACGGGGAGAACTCATCGCCGCGCCCGGCAGGACCGTGCGGGTACGCAACAAGCATGCCGTGGAGGCGCGCACGAGTCGGCCAGATCAGTCATTGTCCGGCTCGTTTCGAAATGATCGTCTGAACGTCCTCGACGGATGGCCGATAGGTCTTTCGGGACATCATGCGGAGTTCACGAAGACGAGGAAGACGGGCGATCGGGGTGAGGTCATCGTCGAGCACCTTGGTCGTCCCGTACAGCCACAAGGTCTCGAGGTCACCGAGTCCCCCGAGAGGTCGCAGGGACTCGATCTCGCCGCAGTCACTCATATTCAGGAGCTGCAGACCACGGGCTGACGCGACAGACGTGAGGTCAGATGTCCGGCAGGATTCCAGGTGCAGCTCACGAAGCCTTGCGGGCGGAAGATCCTCGAGAGCCGTGATGTCGTGCAGGGGAGCAAGGTAGATGCCCAAGTGCTCAATCGCCTGGAGCGCCTCAAGGCCTGCGAGTGACTGCAAGCGAGGGCGATCCTTGAGGCGCAGACGCACGAGCCCGGAGTTCCACCGGAGTGGATGAAGGTCGACTTCTGAGTATGAAAGCAGAAAGAGGTCATTCAGTGCTGACAGCTCACCGATCGACGACCTGACCTGAACCCAGGCGGCCGACAGACTCCTGAGCGACGGAAGTCTCGCCAGGTCGATCGTCACCGTGGGTGCGCACTCGACACTCAACGACTCGAGCGTGGAGGACAGGGCGTAGATCGGCGTGACGTCCTTCACCGTGCGGGCCAGAATGGCCAACCTTTTCAAGGGCCACGGGCGCATGAAGGCCAAGTCGGTGTCCTTGAAACCCTTGGCATAGTTGAGGTCGAGACCATCGACTCGACCAGCCTCCAGCACTCGTTCCGCTTCTTTGTTCCATCTGCCCGTTATGACGAGCGTCGCCCCGTCCCGCGCCTGCTCCACGCGGAAACCGGGATCCTTGCCTGCGAACACGTCACCTCCCGCCGACTCGTCCGGGGACGCTTGTCAGCCGAGGGGCTGGGCAAGCGCAACGATGATGCCCTCCGGGCCTCGGACGTAGGCCATCCGCCAAGAACCTCCGTACTCGCCGATT
>DATLEI010000003.1:0-15787 GCA_035525375.1 Acidimicrobiales bacterium | reverse complement strand
AGCGTGCCGCGCCGTCCGCCTGGCTCGCGCCGGCGAGGGCGCTGCGTTCCTCCAGCAGTCCGACAACGAGGTCGCGCATGGAGAAGACACCGATGAGCGCGCCGTTGTCGTCGACGACCACCAGGTGGCGGAACGCCTTCTCTCTCATTAGGCGCGCCGCGGCGAGGATCTCGAGAGAGGGGCTCACCGTCGTCAGTTTTCCGGCGACGAACTCGCCTACCGGCGAACGCTTGGCGTCCTTGGCCTGGGCGATGGCCCGCAGGGACTCGCGGTCGGTGACGATGCCCGAGGGCTTGCCGTCGGTCAGGATCACGGCCGATCCCACGCCGCGCTCCATCATGGATACGGCGGCCTCGTAAAGGCTGTCAGTGGCCTTCACGGTCAGCACGGAACGGGTGGTGAGCGGTCCGATCTCCATTGAGGTCCCTCCAAACTCGTACGAGAACCGCACACTAGCCAAGGCCGACCCTGCCGTAATTGTGAACGAAATCACAAGATCCGTTAGGTTTGGGTCATGACGCTGGTTCACCGGGTGCTCTACCCCAGGCCGATCTTCTCCCTGGACGAGTACGTCACCCGGGGCGGCGGCAAGGGTTTAGCGGCAGCACGCAAGATGGATCCAAAGGCGATTCGTGAAAAGGTGCTCGCCGCTGGACTCCGGGGCAGGGGAGGAGCGGGCTTCCCGACCGGGCGCAAATGGCAGACCGTTGCCGAGAACCGCGTGTCGGGAATGCCGACCACCGTCATCGTGAACGGCGCCGAAGGCGAGCCTGGCACCTTCAAGGACCGTACGATCCTCCGACGTAATCCTTTTCTCGTTGTCGAGGGCGCCTTGATTGCGGCGCGCGCCGTGGGGGCCGACCTCGTCATCTTCGCCCTGAAGCGATCGTTCGAGGGCGAGGTCGATCGCCTGCGTGCCGCCATCGACGAAGCCGACTATCACGGCTGGTCGGACACCGCCGACCTCCAGGTCTTCGAAGGCCCCGATGAATACCTGTACGGCGAAGAGAGCGCGCTCCTCGACACGATCGACGGAGGGTGGCCGTTCCCCAGGATCGTGCCCACTTTCCGGCGCGGTGTGCATCAGACATCGGGCGACGATGACTCACCTGCGCCGCCGGCACTCGTCAACAACACGGAGACCTTGGCCAATGTCCCCCGCATCATCGGACGGGGCCCGGCATGGTTCCGCACGATCGGCACCGCGGAGTCGCCCGGCACCATGGTCTGCACCGTCACGGGCTACACGCGCCGTCACGGAGTCGGCGAAGTCCGGATGGGCACGCCGCTGCGCGAAGTGATCGATGCCATCGGCGGTGGTGCCCGGCGCGGCCGCACCGTCAAGGCTGTCCTCTCGGGCGTCGCCAACGCCGTCATCCCCGCGTCCGCACTCGACGCGCCGGTCAGCTACGAAGGCCTGCGGGCGATCGGGAGCGGCGTGGGCTCTGGCGGTTTCATCGTGCTCGACGACACCGTTGACATGGTGTCTGTCGCGGCCGGCGTCGCCCGTTTCCTCGCCGTGGAGTCGTGCGGCCAGTGCATGCCGTGCAAGCTTGACGGCATCACGCTCACCCAGCATCTCACCAAGGTGACCTCGTCGAACGCGACGAACCATGATCTCGATGTCATCCGCAAGCGCCTCGGTACCGTTGCCGATAGGTCGCGGTGTTTCCTCGCGACGCAGCACCAGGTCGTCGTCGGCAGCATCTTCGAGCAGTTTCCCGACGAGTTCACCGCTCATCTTGATCGCACCTCGGAGCAGGTCGAACCCGAGCTCATCGCCGAGCTGATCGACATCCGTGGCGGCGCAGCGGTGCTCGACGAACGTCACCGCGACAAGCAGCCCGACTGGACGTACAACAGTGACTATTCAGGGACAGTTCCCGTGGAGCTCTACCAGAAGGTCGCTCCTCCTTGGCTCGCCTGAACGAGGCGCCTGGGCGCTTCCGCCAGTTCTGCATGGGCATGGTCGTGTTCCTCACCTGCCTCTTCACCGTCCTGGCGGCGACGTCGTTCTGGGTCCACAGCACGCTCCTCGATACCGACAAATACGTGGCGACGGTTACGCCGATCACCGACGATGCTCGAGTTACGGAGGCGATGAGCGCCTGGATGTCCGACCAGCTACTCGAGGTCGTCAACGCCCAGAAGATCATCCGCGAAGCGTTGCCCGAAGGCGGGCGGCTGCTTGCGGCTCCGCTGGCCAGTGCGGTGCGTACGTTCGTGCAGGAACAGATCGACACGATCTTGCAGAGCAACGCCTTCCGACAGGCTTGGGCGGTGGCCAACCGCGCCGCGCATACGACAGCAGTGGCCGTCCTTCGCGATCAGACCGGCACCAACGTGGTCTCGACGGAAAAGGGGAGGGTGGTTCTAAACCTGCTCCCGTTGTTCAACGAGGCCTTGCGACGATTGCAAGAAGCGTCGCCCGACATCCTCGGTCGAGAGGTGAAGCTTCCCGAGATCAAGTCAGGCGACATCCCCGCCGACGCCAGGCGCCGGATCGAGGATGCCATCGGTGTGCCTGTCCCCGAGGACTTCGGTCAGATCGAGCTCTTCGACTCCGACCAGCTCGAGACCGCTCAAGACGTTGTCAGGTGGTTCGACAGGGGCAACGTGGCCCTCATCGTCCTGGCTGGACTCCTTCTCGCGTTCACCGTTTGGGTCTCACACCGCCGCCGCCGCACAATCATGCAGCTCGGGGTTGGAATCGCCGTCGGGTTCGTTGTCATCCGGCGCGCTTCGATCATCGGCAAGGACTCGGTCTTGAACAGCGTCAAGGACGAGGTAGACCGAGAAGGATTTGATGCGGCCATCAGCCACGTACTCGGTAGTTACCTCAGGTTCACCGGATGGCTGATCTTCCTCGCTCTTCTCGCAGCGATAGTTGCGTTCCTGACCGGCCCAACTTCTCGCGCCGAACAGATTCGAAAAGGAACCCGGCGGCTTCTCCGCGGTGCCGCGTCTGAGCTCGTCAAGGCCGGCACTGACCACGAGGATGACCCCATCCTGCAGTGGGTCCGCTCCAACCACGTTGCGCTCCAGGTAGGGGCAGCGGTTGTCGTCGTCATCGCAATGCTGCTGTTTGACCTCGGGTGGCCGACGCTCGTGCTCGTCATACTTCTCCTTGCCGCCTCTGAGTTCGTTCTCTACTTCCTGAGTGTCGGGGGTCGATCGAAGCCGCCCGCCCTGCCTGCCGCCGAGGAATCATCCGGAGAGCTCGAGCCCGCTGCGGTCGGCGAGCTCGGCCCGAGCTCCGACCAGCCCAAGACCGGGGATGTGCCCGGTGAGGGGCCTGACGCGAGGTAGCATTTTTCGAATGCCCGAAGACCCCAACTTCGGCGACATCGACGACGCGCAGCTCGAGGCGGCGATGGCCGCGCTCCTGCAGACGCCGCCAGCATCGAAGGCGCCCCTTCCGATGCCTCCTCTGGCCTACAACGACGCTCCGAATGTTGACGAACTCGTAGCGCACCCCCCGGCAGGTATCGACATAGACGACTTCTGGCTGCCCGAAGCGGAACGAGCAGATGACGGCGCGCCAGACCCGAAGCCAGAAGTGAAGACAGATTTGGAGCTGTCGCCGTGGGCATTCCCGGCGCAGACGGCGGTGGTCGACGACTCTCAGCCGTTTGCGTCACCCCTACCGCCGCTGGAGGCGCCGCCGTCGCCTTCGATGGAAAAGTTGCCACAGGCGAACTTCCCGCGGCCCTGGAAAACTGGGCTCGGCGCGAACCGTGGGCGCGAGCTTGTACCTGCGCTCGTCGTGGCGATTCTGGTGATTCTCGGCCTGGCCGCAGTGGTCACGACGATGACTCGCGACGACGGGGGCGACAAAGTCAGTTTGTCGACGCCGACCTCGGTGGCCCCGACCACGACGTTCGCTCTCGGCACAATCCCACCGCCGCCGGCGCCGTTACCCGTTGAGATCGCCGCTCCCGTCGAGAATGTTGCCCCGTCGGGCGGGTCGGGCCTCGCCCCCAAGAGATTCCGGACGCCAGCCAAGAAGTCGCCAATCGCATCTCCAGCATCTGCGCCATCCCGCTCGGCACCCGCCCCGGCTCCCGCTCCAGCGGCCACACCGACGCCCGCACCTACCCCCGCGCCGGACCCCTCGCCACCAAGTACTTCGCCGCCAGCGACGTCGCCATCCACTACGTCACCACCGACCACATCACCAACCACGACAGAGCCCCCTCCTCGCGATCCCTGTGACCTCATCGAGGACCCGGTTCGTCAGCAGCTGTGCCGCGACCGCTCCGGGGGCTAGCGCACCAACAGGTTGGCGTAGATCGTTATGGGCACGGAGTCGTTCGGGTTTGGAACAAGGTTGATCGTTGCTCCGCCCGTCACCTTCAAGGTCGTAGCGATGAATTGGGCGCTGAGGTAAATGGGTAGCGAACCACCGCCCGCCAGGTTGAACGAATCCGCGTTGGGCATGAAGTACACACCGCTGAGGCTGGTCGCCGACCCGCCCGACATGGTGTTGCCATTATTTGCACCCGCCTCGGTCCACAGGCCCAAGTCCTCATAGGGGTTGGTCGACCCAAGTTCAGTGACGTTGGGAATGCGGTCGGTGATCTCATTGGGCGCCGACCAGTCGGCGAACGCGCCGCTGCCGACCTCCAAGACCCCACCGTAGTTAGAGCACGCAGTGGTGGTGCACGGGTCGGTTGCGTCTGTCGTCGGCACCTTGTCGAAATTGCTTGCCAGGTACACGAACGTCTGGCAGAGGTGCATTGTTGCGCCCGAGGACACCTTGAGCATCCCTGCCCCAACAACGAGCGTCGTCGTGTGGCCGGCACCGGTACGTGTCTTGCACGATGAAGCGGACGCCTGGTTGATGCTCAGGACGCTGTTGTTGCCACTGAGTTGGAGCCCAATTTTTGGGCCTGTCGATTGACCGCCGACGTAGACCTTTCGGGCGTCGGTGATCGTGAAGTGGTCGCCGACCGACAATTGCCCGGTGACGACGATGGTCGACGCCGGTGAGGTCAGTGCCAATGAGACGTTGACGGTGAGGTTGCAGTTGAACCAAATGCGTGGCATCGCCGTCCTGCCCGCCACTTGGAAGAACGCGGTCAGGCTGTTGCAATCGGCTTGCTGTAGGACGAGCCAGCTGACGCCATTCCCGGTACAGGCGTTGTTGACGATGGCCGCACACCCTGGAGGGCGGCCGCTGTTGCCATTGATGAAGGACTTCGCGCTGGCGTCCAAGTTGACGATGTTCTGGCGATAGCGGATGTCAACCGGGGCTCGTCCGGTTTGGGGAGTAGCGACTGCAGCCGTGTCGCCATAGGTAGACGGATACGCAGTCGCGATGTGGCCCGCGGGCCTCGACAAGTTGAGGGCGTGGATGCCGATGCGAGATTTGGCTGAACCGACACCGGGTGCGCAAGCCGCTAACGCCGAGTCCGTGCTACACGCCACAACTGACGGCCCACCCGTGGTCGACTGGGCGTTGAGGATCGGCTGCGGACACGAACCCGAATCATCCTGACTGTCGATCTGGATGATTCCCGGGTATATCCCGAATGACTGAGCGACGACGCGCGTGTTGGCGCCACCGGTTTGGAGGACACCACATTTGTGTTTCTCAAGCAGCTGGAGGGCGGCGACGTAGTCCGATATCTGGATTCCACGCAGACGACCCACCGAGCGGATCATCACCGGCTTGTCCTTCCCGCCCACGATCCCGGCGAAGAAGGGTCGTTGCTTCTGGGTGACGATTACGGCCAGGTTGTCGCATGAGCCTTTGAGTGGGTCACCGTTATCGGCGGTCGCAGACGCATCCGAGCTGAAGCGCGCATCGGGAAGTGAGTACCCGCTCTGAATTTCGATGATGAAGCGGCCGTTCCCCGCAGTAGCCGTCAACTTGGCCCACGTTGCCGGCACGTTCGGCAAGCACGGTGTGACGTCGGGCGTGCCCACGACTGCCAGGCAAGGGCTTACACCCTTCAGGACCGGCGGAATAGCCGGGTTCGACCAGGTCTCCGTGCCAGCATCGAATGCACTGAACTGCCGCGCATTGGAAAGGAGGTAGTCCCGCGCCTTGCACACCCCCGACCAGGGTCCGAACTGGAGCCGGCCGACGCCAGCGCGCGCGGCGACGTCTGTTGCGTTCTTGGTCACCCGACGAGCGGTACGGATCTGAGCCAGATCGAGGACGAGGGCAACAACGGCACACATCGCAACCAACGACAGCGTGAACAGCACGAGGACGGCTCCTCGCTCGTCACGTGATCGCGACGCGAGGCGGGTCCTCATCCCAAATCTCGTTCGAACCGCGCAGCTACCTTGCCGGACAAGGCTGAGGTCTTCGTGTAGAAGAAGAACTCGATTGTCGCGTTCTTCGAAGCGGAGACCTTCACCAGCCGGACGGTTGTCTCCGCCGCCGCGCCAGGCGGATCAGTAACTCCACAATCGGAGCCACCGTTCGCGTTCACGAGCTTGGCGCACACGCTGGCGCTCTCCAGTTCTCCACCCGATGCCTGCGCCACCCGGCTCTTCACACTGGCCTCCCAAGACGCGTAGCCGCCGGCCGTGGGAACCGGGAGCGACGCGCCGTAGCGGGCACCTTCTCGCACCGCGTCCACGATCGATATCTTCCGGAAGTACGCCGTCCCCCCGGTGAAGGTGCCCAGGGCGAGAGCCATCAACAGGGGGAGCACCATCGTGAACTCAACGAGTGCGGACCCGCGCTCGGATCGACGGAGGATTCGGGGTCGTCCCCGTGATGGTCTGGTTGTCATATTGGCCTCACCGCTGCGAAGTCCGGCAGTTTTTCTTCGGCGCGAACGAGCCACACCTGTAGTTCCGTGCCTGGAGTCACGGCCGAACGCTCAAGTCCCGAGTTTGGGATGTCGATCATCTTCATGACCTGATGGGGCAGCAACCTCCGACGGCCGTTCTCCCGACTTTCAAGGGGTGGTAAGGCGATCGTGGGACTCCGATGACGACAAGAACGAAGACGGCGCTGGTTGTCGGCTTGGTGATCTTCCTGGTAGGGGGTGGTGGCGCCGCCTACCTCGCCACTCGCCCGTCGAGTACTCCCGTGCGTACCACTGGGCAGGTCGAGGTCTTCTATACGACTGCACCTATCGGCGTCGGTACGGCGGGCGCGACCGCCCTGGCCGACGGGCGAATCCGCACCAAGAAGATGCCGTCGCGCCCCGCTGCTGCGGTGACCAGTTCCTCCCAGATGTCTGGTCGGGTTGCCGCCAGCGCTATCCCCGTTGGGTCCATTGTCACCGCCGACATGTTTCCCGCGCCGCAGACGAGTATCGGCACTGTCGTCATTCCCGCCGGGAAGCGGGCCCTCTCTCTCAAGCTTGGGTCGGTGCAAGGAGTCTCAGGTTTTGTCGCCGCCGGCGACCGTATCGACGTCTACCGAGTCAGCAAGAGCGAGGTACTCGAGCCGCTGCCCCCTGCGTACGTCGAGCTCGCCCTTCAGGGTGTGGAGGTGCTGAAGGTGGATGATGGTGCCGCTGCAGGTGCAGACGCGGCGGCGGCCCAACCCAAGGGCGGGGACCTCACCTTTCTCGTGGCGGTGTCGCCGGAAGACGCCGAGAAGCTCATCTACCTAACCGAGTTCGAGCACATGTACTTCGACCTGGTGCCTCGGGACTCGCCGACTGTCCAAACACCTGGAGCGGGCCCCGGTCGCCAGTTCCAGATTCCCTAGGAGCGGCGTGCGTAACTGGAAGGTGCTCGTTCTGGATGTCACCGACGACCTCGGCCACCAGGTCGAGCGCGTGACGTCGGGGCTGGTGCCGCGCCCTGAGATTGTCTCGTGCGAAGTACTTGAAAACGCCGAGGCGACAATTGCCGACCGTGGTCCGTTCGATGTGCTGGTCGCGGGCTCAATGGTCTCCGACGAGAGCGGGCTGCGCCTGCTGCGCGGCCTTGGCGAGCTTGCTCCGAACATGAAGCTGATCCTGGCCTTCGATCACCTTCGAACCTCGCGCATGCGTGACATCGTCCGAACCGGAGCGCTCGACGTCCTCAGGCTTCCGGTTAGTGACGAGGTCCTGTTCGAAGCCGTCGAGCAGGCGCTGAACGCCGGTCCCGCGCACGTGGACACGGCGGAGCAGCCTCGCCCGTCGAGCGGCAAGGGCACCGTCACGGCCATCGTCTCTGCGACGGGCGGCTGCGGCAAGACCTTCTTGACCACGAACCTTGGTTTCTTCCTCCAGGGCCACTCGGAACGTCAGGATCCGGGCCGGCCCCTGGGTCGGACCTGCCTCCTCGATCTCGACCTTCAGTTCGGTGAACTCGCCACCGCTCTGCGCCTGAAGCCGAAATACACCATCGCCGACTTGGTGACACACCAGGACGACAATGACGACCTGGGGTCGCGGCTCGAGGAGTACCTCGTGCGCCACGACTCCGGCGTCTACGTCTTGGCCTCGCCAGACGAACCGGCCCAAGCCGATGTCATCGACGCCGATGACGTGGCGCGGGTCATCGAAGAGGCGCAGGCTCGGTTTGAGCACGTCATAGTAGATACCTCGGCTGCTCTTAGTGAGCCGATGCTCGTCGCCCTCGACCACGCCGACCAGATCTATGTGCTGGCCACGCTCGACCTACCGAGCGTGCGCAACCTCGGCCTGCTGCTCTCCACCTTCCAACAGCTCAAGGTGCCCTCCGAGCGGGCTCAGCTCGTCATGAACAAGGTCGAGCCCGATGTCGGCATCGACATCGATCGCATGACCAAGTACTTCCCACAAGGCTTCTCGATGGTCATCCCGTATGGCCGCGACGTGAACCGAGCGCTGAACATGGGGCAGCCAGTCTTGGCCTATGCGCCGAAAGGCGATGTCAGTAAGGCGCTGATGGCCGGTTTGTCCGGAAACATCTCCGGCCCAATCACTGAGCCGGAACCATCTCGACGGCACTGGCTGGGCCGTCGGGAGAAGCGCTCGGCGTAGGTCCTCCTGTGATACTCGCGCTGGTTGCCGTCCTCGGAGGCATAGGTCTCATGGTCTGGGCCTTCTTGTCTAACCGCCGAGAGAAGGAGGATTCGATCGACGAACTGCTTGGGATGGCCCCACACATGGTGCCGACAACGAGCGACGATGCCGAGATGAGCGCCCTCACCGGACGGGCGGTCGAGCTCGCCGATCAGGCCGCCGATCGGATCGACAGCGGAGGAAGTCTGGGCAGTGCCCTCGAGCGAGCCCGCATCTCTCTTCGGCCGGGCGAGTTCTTGATCATCCTCGGTGCCGGTGCGCTCGGGATCGCAGCACTGGTGCTCGTCGTCACCCATAGCCGGATCTTCGCGGCGATCGGCGTGGCGATCATTCCGTTGTTCGCCGTGCAGTTCGTGCGGCGCCGGATCAAGAAGCGGAGGCGGGCATTCGAGACCCAGCTCCCCGATGCTCTGGCCCTTATCGCATCTTCACTGAGCGCGGGCCACACCTTCCTGCGAGCCATCCAGATGATGTGTGAAGAGTCAGGGCCGCCAATGTCGGAGGAGTTCGCCCGGGTGGTTGCTGAAACCCGTCTCGGCGATGGGACTGTCGATGCTCTCGCCCGAATGTCCGAGCGTCTGCAGATCCGCGACATGGACATGGTTGTGCAGGCAATCCGGATCCAGCAGTCCGTTGGTGGCCGGCTGGCAGATCTCCTTCACACCCTGGCCGAGTTCATCCGCGCCCGAGATGAAGTGCGGCGAGAAGTACAGATCTTGACTGCTGAAGGGCGAATGTCGGCCTACGTGCTGGCCGGATTGGTGCCGTTGCTCTTCCTCATGATCCAGTTGGTGAATCCTGACTACGTCAAGCCGCTGTACTCGGGCTGGGGCCTGGTGATCCTCGGCGGCTGCGGTGCGTCGCTCGTCATGGGGATGTTCTTCATCCTCCGCATGGTCAAGATCGAGATCTGATGTCGCCGACCGTTCTCGGGCTGCTGGCGCTGGCGGTGGCTGGCGCCAGCGTGATGGTCTTCGCCCTGGTGTCGTCGCGCCGAGAAGTCCCCGATTTCGGGGAGTTCCTTCCCGACACGCTGACGACCCACGACGAGTTCGAGCAGCGTTTGGCTTCGCCCTTGCATGTCAGATTTGCACATGGCTTCCGGGTCATGGTCGCCGACCGCCTTGAGGGCTTGCTGCCACAGCGCTACATGGAGAGCATTGACCGCCAGCTCGCAAAGGCAGGGCTGACCGGACACCGGCGGCCGGGCGAGCAGTTGGCGGTGCAGATCGCGCTGGCGGTCATCGGCGCCGTCATTGCGTTCGTGTTTCCGGTGCAACCTCCGCTCCTGCACCTTCTACTGCTCATACTGCTGCCGGGTGTTGGCTTCATCCTGCCCGCGGCCCGTTTGAAGCGAAAGGCTCAGGCTCGATCTGACGCCATCTTCAAAGACGTGCCCGACATCGTGGACATGCTCGCCATCTCCGTCGAGGCCGGGAGCGGCTTCGAGGCCGCCATGAGCCTGGTGTGCCAGAACTTCGATTCGCCATTCACCGACGAACTCTCGGTGGCGTTGAAGGAGATGGAGCTTGGCTTGCCGCGGCGCGAGGCCCTGCACCAGCTGCGCGACAGAGTCGATCTGGACGTCGTGCGGACACTCGTGCTGGCTCTACTTCAGGCTGATGCGCTGGGCATTCCCATTGGTCGCATCCTCAAGGCGCAGGCAATGGAGGTGCGGGCGCGACGTCGGTCGTGGGCCAGGGAGAAGGCGGCAAAGCTGCCGATCAAGATCATGTTCCCGCTGGTCCTGTTCATCTTCCCGCCGATCCTGGCCCTCGTGATCGGCCCGGCCGTGCTTTCGTTCGGCCAGCTCAAGTAGCGGCGTGCCGGGCAGAGCGCCGGCGACGGATCACCAGGGACGTTCCTACCAACACGCCCACGAGAACTGCGATACCGCCGACCAGGGGAACCAGAAGACTGCTACCGCCACCGTCGTCGGCCTTCACCGGTGCCCCTGTGCTCGCCGCAGCGGCAGGGAACGTGATCTTGGCAGTCGCTTCTCTCTCGGTGGTGCCTGAGCGCAGCACGATCCGGGCATCCCAGGGTCCGGCCGGGACCGCGCGGTCCAGGGCGATGAGTACCGGCTCGGTTTGACCGATCCCGAGGGTCGTACCCAGTTTGGCGTCGAACGGGCCGGCCGAGAGCCCTCCGGGTCCGTTGGTGAGGTTCAGGTGGCCGCTGAGGTCGATGGCGCGCCCACCGGTGTTGTGCACCGTGGCCGCTACCAACGGGTTCCCCTCCGCATCCCTGCGGGCCTCGAAGGTCGTAATCCCGAAATCACTGGCCGGCTCGCCTCCTTCGCCCACGGAGAGGTAGATGCGAACGCCGACACGGTTGACGGCTGTGACGCCGCCGCCTGCCGCGGGCGCCGCGGCAGGAAGTTCAGCCCACAGCACTCCGTACCGTTCACCAGGGCTGGCGTCGGCGGGCACCGCGACGGTTACGGTGGCCAAGACCGCGCCGCCGGCCGGAGGACTCACCGATGTTGGATTTACTGTCGTCCAGGTGGTCAGGTCGTTGGCGGTCCGCCCGTCAGCAAATTGGAAGTTCCCGTCCTTGATGCTTCCGGCGGCCGGGTAGAGCTGAACCTCCTGGACTTCGGCGGTGCCATTGGTTATCTCTACGCGTCGCTCGATGGTGGTTCCGGGGGGAATGTGGTCGACGATGTACTGGCGGGCGCGTGGATCGTCGGATCGGTTTTCGGGGGCGTCGACGATGCGGATACCGACACTGTTGGGAGCGGGGGCCTGAGCCTGTGCCGAGGCCGTCATCGCCGTCACAGGCAGAATGGCTGCGCCCGCGATGATGAGGAGAAGACGCCCGCTCATCCGGCGGCTAGGCAACTGAGTGGGTGATGGTGCCGGTATAGGTGCCCGAGAGGGCTGCAGCGGGAATGGAAATAACGATAGTCGGGTTCCACGCCGTGGTTATGGAAAGGGCCAGGCCGGTCGACGAGAACGCGGTGCGCGGTGTAGACAGGTTCTGCGCCTGAGCCGCGGTGGCCTGGCCCGGAGTGGCGTTTTGTAGGAGTGCAGCTGTCGCCGGGCCCGACCAATAGGCGATCGAGCTCGTGGCGAGCGTTTCGCTGGGAGCACCACCGCCGGTCTTGAAGGTTGTGGCGGAGACCGTCGCGGTGAACGACGGGGCAACGATCCCACTGGCAGTTACGGTCACGGTCCCCAATTGATGGGAGATCGACGTGGCACCTGATGCAACTGAACCGAGGTTGACCGTGGCGGGAACGGTGATGGCCACTGCTGCCTGCGCCAGCGAAGACCAACTGAGCACCATGGCGGTGGCAAGAAACATTCCTACCCCGATGCGCCTACCTGCCCTCATGCGATGGCTCCCGATTCTCGGCCCTAAACGCCAGATTGCCAGACCCCCGAGGGGGTCCGGCAATGGCGATCGGAGGACTTACTTCTGCTATGCGACGGAGTGCGTAACCGTACCTGTGTAGGTTCCGGCAACCTGCTGGGCGCCGAGGGTGAAGGTCAGAGTCGGGTTCCAGGTGGCGGAGTTATTGCCGACACCGGCGTACGTGGCACCAGGAGCGGCGGAGGTGGCTAGGGCGGGGATGACCAGGGGAGCGAAGACACCGGTGCCAGTGGTGGCCGTGGCTGCTCCCGCCGAGTAGGCGATGCTGGCGGCGGCGACCGTCTCGTTCGCGGTCGAGGTGCCGGTGACGAAGTTGGTGGACGAAACGCCTGTGCTCCAGTTGCCCACCAGCGCACCGCGCGTGTCGGTAACGGAGACCGAGCCCAGGGTAGCGGACGCGCTGGGCGCTCCGGTGTTGATCGTGCCCGTACCCAGGGCGACGGTCGATGCGGGAACGACGATGTTGAGCGAGCCGGCAGTGATCGCGAAGGTGGCGATGGTGCTGCCGCTTTGCGCGGCGTGGGCGGGGGTGGCGAGGCCGGCGAAGCCCGCGACCGCCAGTCCGCTAGCCAGTGCAAGAGAGGTGACCTTCGAACGGATTCTCATGGGTTTCAGCCTTTCTCAGCCAATAACGGGTCTCAGGGGTGAGGCCTCGACTGTGATATCGGCAGCCAGCCTCAAGGCGACATCAAGGCAAGTTCAAGATTTGCTCAAGCTGGCCGATACTTTTTAGGGATGCTGGCATCGCGAGTTTTGGTCGTCGAAGATGAGCCGGTGGCGCGTGATCTCCTCGTAGCCATCCTCGAGAGCGACGGTTACAGCGTGTGCGCCGTCCCCGATGGCGCGATTGCCCTGGCTGAGGCTCAGACGTTCAAGCCCGATCTCGCCCTCGTCGACGCCGGCCTACCTGGCATCCATGGCGCTGAGGTAGCTCGCCGGCTCCGCCAGACGGGTGACGTTCCGATCATCTTCGTGACCGGTGCTGACACCGCCGAGAACATCCACGACGCATTTCGAATGGGTGCCGACGACTACATCCTCAAGCCGTTCGACCCCGAGGAACTGTCGTGGCGAGTACGCGCCGTCCTACGACGCAGTGGTCAGTCTGTCCCTCAGTCATGGGAGTGCGGCGATCTGATCGTCGACGAGGCAACACACTTGGTCACCAGAGCCGGCGCGCCCATCTCGGTCACGGCCATTGAGTTCCAAATTCTCACCATCCTCGCCCGCAATCGCATGCGAGTCGTTTCCAAGGCCCAGCTTCTGAGCCAAGTCTGGGGCTATGACGCCGATGACCACTTGGTCGAGGTTCACATGAGTGCCCTGCGAGGCAAACTGGAAGCGCACGAGCCGCGCATGATTCAGACCGTCCGGGGTGCAGGGTACGTGTTGCGACCCGGCGCAGCGCCCGGTGAGGACACTGCTGCCTAAGTCGCCTCGAGATGGGTCACGGTCCGGTCATGGCGCCTTCCGTAAGTTACGACCGAGCCTTCCCAGCCATCGGATCGATGTCTTGACCTTGTTCCCGTCAACATTCGGAAATCTTGTTTCAGTTTGACTGGGTTGGAACCGTTAATAGGGATGAAGCCGCAGAAAACCGAATCCCGAATACCCGTAGTCAAACGGTCTTGTCGACCGGGACGCCTTCTAGCGATCTGCGCCTCAAGCTGACAGAAGAGTCGTACTCTCCGCCCGGCGCCGCCAGCGGATCACAACACTCTCGCTAAGGACAGTCCATGACCACCGAACAGCCCGCTCGCGCCGGCAAGCTGCGCTTGCCCTTCCGACTCCTCTCACTCATGGCCGTCTTCGCGTTGGTGGCGACGGTCCCGGCAATCATGCCCGTAGCCGCTGGGGCCGCTCCCAAGATTCCGGTCCCGGTTGTTGCCCCCCCCGCCGCTGGTCAGATCTACGCCAGTCAGTCGGGTGGTGTCGGGGTGGTCTCTCTCGTCAACGGGGGAGGGCCTAGAAACAGCCTGGCCAACGTCAATACTTTCTCCGACACGTACGCCCCAAACTCCAACGGTCTGGTCACTTTCGACCGCAGCACCCACAAGATCAACGTCCTCGTCGACAGCGTCATCACTGTGTTCATCGCGCCGTCGTGGAGCAACCCCGGAGCGGGCACCGGTGGCAAGATCCAGTTCGGCCTCTACTCGAACCAGCCCCAGAGCGACCGGTTCTACTGGACTTTCAACTACCCGCTGGCGTCGCACCCGACGGGACCAACCGACGGGTCTCCCCCGATCTTTCCGCCCTTCATCTTCAAGGCCGGTGACGTGGTGGAGATCACCACGCAGTTGTTCGGCGGAGGCACCGCCAGCATCGACGTGGACTGGATGGACGTTGGCGTGACCGCTGTCGCCGTAAAGGTCTGAGCGCAGTCTGCATAGGCAACGCAGAGCCCGGAGGCCCACCCGGTCCGGTTCTTTTATCGGTATGCGGAGGCCTGGAGCTCGAAGAGTCGGGCGTAGGTTCCGCCGAGCGCGATTAGATCTTCGTGGGTGCCGAGTTCGGTGATGGCGCCGTCCGACATCACGGCTATGCGGTCGGCGACCCGCACGGTCGAGAACCTGTGCGAGATGACGATGCCGATCCGCCCCCGTAGTTGCTCTCGGAGGTTGGTGAAGATGGCGGCCTCGGCTTCGGCATCGAGACTCGATGTCGGCTCGTCGAGCACCCAGATGTCAGCGGACCGGAACATGAGGCGGGCCAAGGCCAGTCGCTGCCACTCCCCGCCTGACAGGTCGTGGCCGCCCTCGAACAGCCGGCCGATACTCGTGTCGAGACCGTCACGCATCTTGGGCACGAGATGGTCGGCACGGGCTGCGGTGAGGGCGTCGAGCACGGCCGCGTCCGTCGGCTCCCGCTCGACCCGCCCGAGTCCGATGTTCTGCCGCACCGATACCTCGGGCCGGGCGAAGTCCTGGAAGAGAACACCGATGCGGCTTCGTAGGTCAGCGGGGTCGACATCTCGAACGTCGACACCGCCAACCCGCACGGTTCCCTCGTCGGCGTCGTAGAAACGAAGGAGCAACTTGACCAGCGTCGTCTTGCCGGCCCCGTTCTCGCCGACAAGAGCGATCAGCTCGCCAGGCCGGATTTCGAGGTCGAAATGCTTGACCGCAGTGGGGGAGTCTGGGCTCGGGTAGGTGAAGGAGACCCCCTCAAACCGGACGCCTTGTTCAAGGGGAGTAGGAATCGGCGTCGGGTGCTCGACCACCCCCACGAGCGGCTCCAACTGGAGGAACGAGAAGTAGTCGGCGAGGAAGGTCGCGCTCTGGTCAATCCGGAAGATTGCGGACAGGAACGATCCGAGCTGGCCCGTCACCACCGCGAACGCGCCGATAACGAGAGCCAGGTCACCGACCGACAATCGACCGGAGAGACCTCTGTCGGCGACGACGGCGTAGGCAAGGGCGACAAGGACGCCCCCA
>DATLEI010000102.1:0-11702 GCA_035525375.1 Acidimicrobiales bacterium | reverse complement strand
CGCGCTGCTCGTAGCCTTCGCCCCCGGCATGGTTCTCCACGGAACGGTCAGCTGGGACCTTGCGGCGGCAGCGATGGCCGGATTGGCGCTCCTTGCATGGTCGCGCCGCAGACCCGCGCTCGCTGGTGTCGCGCTGGGCATCGGGGCTGCCGTCAAGCTGTACCCCATCCTGTTCCTCCTTCCGCTGCTGGTGCTCTGTCTGCGGCGAAGGGAAGGCCGGCGGTGGATCGAGTCGTTCGTGACCGCCGTCGGTACGTGGGTCTTCTGCAACGGAGTCGCGGCCGCTATGGCCGGTACGTTCGTGATCGCCGAGAACGAGGCGCCCCGGAATGCGATCCTCCGGTTCTTCATGTTCAACCGGGACCGGCCCGCGGACTGGGACTCGGTCTGGTTCGTCATCCAAGCGATGATGCGGGGCCTGACCAACAATCCGGGGTGGGCCATTCCGGTATGGAACGTGAACCTCGGATCGGCTGTCCTCCTTGTCGCCGGCATGGCCGCCATGGCCGCCGTGCTGTGGACGTCGAGATTTCCGGCGAGCCTTGGGCAGGCGGCCTTCCTCGCAACCGCGATCTTCGTCCTGACCAGCAAGGTTTTCTCGCCCCAGTTCTGCATTTGGCTCATTCCCCTGGCTGTACTCGCCGGTGTCAAGTGGACGCCTTTCCTCATTTGGCAGGTGGTGGAGGTGGCATTGGTCTACGTCCGGTTCTCGTACTTCCATCACCTCCAGGTTCCAAGCGCCGGGCTCCCGCTCCGCTTCTTCGTCGTCGCAATTGTCGTCCGCGACGCCACCCTTCTCACCTTGGTGTACAGCGTCGTCCGGGACATCCGTCGTCCTCCCGGCGGTGACCCGCCCCCGTCCGTTGCAGGTGGTCCCGCGACGAACCGCTTGGTCCCGACCACGTCGGCCGCCTGATTGCACGCCTCGAAGCGCCGGGACCCTCGCGGGATCCTTCTCCCCTCCGCTGTAGTTGTTGGGGCCCTCCTGATCCGGGCGTGGCGATACAGCAAACCCTCGACTTATGTGTTCGACGAGGTGTACTACGTGCCAGACGCGCTCGCCTACCTCGACGGAGGGGCGGAGACAACGTGGGTGCATCCACCTCTCGGGAAGTGGCTGATCGCGGCTGGGATCCGGGTTCTGGGGGACACGCCATCGGGCTGGCGGATCGCATCGCTCGTGTTCGGCGGTCTCGTCGTCCTCCTCACCTACCTGCTTGCGCTGCGGCTACTCGGCTCACGGGGGTGGGCCGCAATTGCATCCGCGCTGGTGGCGACCGACGGGCTGCAGATCGTGCAGTCCCGGACCGCGATGCTCGACGTCTTCGTCGCAACCTTCATCCTTGCGGGCGTACTACTGGCCCACGTCTACGGGCGGCCGTCGTCGGCGGAGCACCAGTCCAAGCCCATATGGCTGGCCGCCTCCGGAGTCATGTTCGGCGCCGCATTGGCGGTGAAGTGGGCTGCGCTGCCCGTACTTGGCTTTGCCGCGGTCGCCGTCGTCGTCGCGTCCGCGAACCGGAGGAGCGAGGCGCTCAGAGTGGTCGGATGGCTCGGGTTGGTCCCGGTCGCGGTCTACGTCTTTTCCTACGCCCGGTTCTGGAGCCAGGAAGGCCTGGACCTGGGCGGATGGATAGAGCTGCAGCGCTCAATGCTGAGTTACCACCTTGGAGGGGTGGGAGGTCATTCCTACGCAAGCTCACCGGTGGGGTGGCTGTTGTTGCGGCGTCCGGTCACCTATTTCTTCGCAGCACGCGGGAACACCGTGCAGCACATCGTTGCCCTCGGAAACCCCCTTTTATGGTGGACATTCGTGGCGATGTTGCCATGGCTGGTACGGGCGTGGCTTCGAAGGAGTGATCACGCCGCCGACGTCGTCCTGCTCGGTTTCGCCGCCACCTACGTCCCATGGCTCCTTGTTCGGCGAACGTCGTTCCTGTACTACCTGACGCCGCTCGTCCCCTTCCTGGCGATCGGCGTCGCTCGGGCGCTGCAACGGTTGTGGCAATCGTCGTTCCCGAGAGCGATGCGCCACGGCGCCGCGGTCAGCTACCTGCTCGCGACCTTCCTAACCGCGGCATTGCTCCTGCCGGTCTGGATCGGCCTCCCCATCGAGCACGACCACTGGCGCCGCCTCATCCTGTTCCCTGGATGGAAGTAGGCACCGTTCGGGTCAGTGACCTATCGTCCGACCCGTGTTGCGGCTCCAGAGCGCAGCTTGACCGCACGACGGGAAGCCGCCCTCGCCGCCTTGGGTGCGGTCATCGTTTCCGCAGTGATGAAGGCGCCGGCGCTCGTCGGCCTCGGCCGCTCGATCCCGAAGGATCTGGCCGACCCGCTGTACCAGTCGTGGCAGCTGGCTTGGGGCGCCCATGCCCTGCAGACCAGTCCGCTGTCGCCGTGGGACGCCAACATCCTCTGGCCCCTGCGCATGTCCTTTGCCTTCAACGACTCGTTGTATGGCTATGCGCCCTTGAGTGTCCTCTTCGGTTCGGGCGCCACGGCGGCACTCGTCCGCTATTCAGTGGTGTTCGTTCTGGCCTACGCACTCGCTGCGGCCGGCAGTTATCTTTTGGCTCGACAGCTCGGGTGCCGGCCGGTGGCCGCCGGCGTCGCAGCCGGGATTTACGCGTTCGCACCATGGCATCTGAGCCAGGACGGTCACCTCAACGTCCTTTCCAACGGGGCGGTCCCGTTGTGCCTCGCCCTCCTCGCGAGAGGACACGGGATCGGTGTACGCGGCGATGGCGGGCCGAAGCGTCCATGGTGCGCCCTTGCCGGATGGGTCATTGCTGCGTGGCAGCTGACGGTGACCCTTGTGGTCGGTCTCCAGCTCACCTACCTGCTGGGCGCGTTGGTCATCGGAGCGACAGTTCTGCTCATACTCGGACGCTGGCGACCCTTCTTTGGAACAGGGCGGGCGTTGCTCATAGCCGATCTCGTCGGTTTGGCGATCTTCGTCGCGGTGGCGGCGGCCTTGGCGCAGCCCTACTACACCGTGGCTGCGGCCCACCCCCAGGTGGTGCGCACCGTCAACGACTTGAACTTCTACTCGCCGCCGTTGCTCGGATTCCTGATCGCGCCGGCGGAGAGCACCGTATGGGGAGCCCTCCACGCCAGCGCCCGCGCCGAACTGGGCTGGCCGGTAGAGCAAGCCATGTCCGTGGGGGCGGTGGCGGCGCTTCTTGCCACGTACGGGGTCCTCGCCGGGGTGTGGTCTCGCCGGCGCCGACTGTCACTGGCGCTAAGTGCGGGCGTTCTGCTGCTCGTGGCGGCCGGCACAGCGGTGGCCGGAGGCCGCGTGTTCCTTCTGCTCTTCGATTACGCGCCCGGATGGCGGAGCGTGCGGACGCCCGGTCGGCTCGTGATCCTTGTGGCCCTCGCCGTCGCCCTGCTCGCCGCCAATGGCGTCGAGGCGCTGTGCCGGTCGGCGCGCCGGCCTCGATTGACAGGCCTAGCCCTGATCGGCCTCGTGCTCCTCGAGGGTCACGGGGCGCTGCCGGCGCCAAGAGTGCCGTCGCCGTCTCCCGGGTTGGCCATCGCTTCCAAGCCGGTCTTGGTCTTACCGTCCGACGACGCGCTGGATTTTCAGACGATGTGGGCGTCGACGGACGGGTTCCCGTCGATCGTGAACGGTGTGACCGCATTTCTGCCTCGCCCGCTGGTGGAGATGCGTCGCCTCTCGGTCGGATTTCCGGATGCCGAGTCGGTCGCCTTTCTACGTCAAGCGGGGGTTCGCTCCGTGGTTCTCCGTCCGGCGCTATCGTCAGGGACGCCATGGGCCGGCGCGGAGAATCGCCCCGTCGAGGGACTCGGCTTGCGTGTTCGCACGGCCGGGAACGACCTCGTCTACGACCTCACGCCGGGACGCGCCTGAGGGTGTCGTGACTGCGCTTCGCCGGGCGGGGGGTCAACGACATACCGGGAACGGCCCCGCTCCCGCTGAGGGCTCGTATCGGCCGCATGCCGTGGGCCATCGCTGCTATCTCTGCGCCAGCGCGCAGTTGAAAGTCCGGTTCCCGGGCAGGGGCTCAACAGACGCCGGAGCGACGGCGTTCGCGTGCACCAGCTTGGGTCACGGATCGCATCCACCGATTTGGCTGTGTGCGGCCTGCGGCATGCTCGCGCAGTTTCCCATGCCGACCGACGCGGAGCTGCGGGCGGCCTACGAGGCGGTGGAGGATCCGGTCTACGAGATCGAGAAGCACAGCCGCTACTTCACTTTCCGCCGGGTCATGCGGCGTCTCGGGCCGGGAGTCGGACGACGTCTGCTCGACGTGGGGGCGTACTGCGGGTACTTCCTGGACGTGGCGCGCGAGAGCGGGTACCGACCGGAAGGCATGGAGTTTTCCCAGTGGGCCGCCGATCGGGCGCGTGCGCTCGGATTCGAGATCCACCGAACCCGCCTCACCGACCTTGCTGCAAGGGGGGCGTACTACGACGTCGTGACCATGTGGGACGTCATCGAGCACATGGCGGATCCCCGCTCCGAACTGGAGGCGGTGTTCATGATGCTTCCGCCGGGCGGACGCCTGTATCTGTCCACCATCGACGCCAACAGTGCAATCGCACGGCTCCTCGGTCCTCGCTGGCCATGGTTGATGGACATGCACCTCTACTACTTCACCCGTCGGACCATCACGGCGCTCCTCAACGGCGTGGGCTTCCAGGTGTGTGGGATCGACCGCTACACCCACGTCGTGTCGGCCCGGTATCTGTTCCAGAAGACGACCGCAGCCTTCCCTCGGGCGGCACCTGCGGTACGGGCGTTGGCTGCCGTGGTGCCTGGGGCGTGGCAGGTTCCCGTCAACGTCGGCGACAACATGCTGGTCTCCGCCGTACGACCTCGGTAATTCCTGGAGTGGAAGCTCAGCACCCGAAAAGTGATGTTCGTAGTTTCTCCGGCGTGCTGGGGTCGCCGGTCTCCGCCGTTCGTCGTGCAATTCCGCCGTTGGGCCTCATGCTCGCCGTGCTCGTCGCCGGTGTGGTTCTCTCACCAGCGATCATGTGGGGTTACGACTCCGACATCGCTCGGCAGGTAGCGCACAGCATGGTGACGGAGCGCACCTTCCGCGTCTACAACGATGGTTTGGGCATCAACGTCCCGTACGCGTCGTACGGCATCGGCCTGTCGCTGCTCATGGTCATCCCCGAGTTGGTGGGCTCGCCGCTCGGGCGCTCACCACTGACCCTCAATACACTGATAAACCCGATACTCCTGGCGCTGATCGCTCTGGTGATCTGGGTTTCGGCACGACGGTGCGGTGTCACGACGCGCCAAGCCACCGTGGTGAGCCTCTGCCTGGCACTCGCCACTCCGCTGCTGCCGTACGCAACGACCACCTTCTCTGAGATCGGGGTGTCCCTTGGCGTCGCGATGGGCATCCTCGGAATCCTGATTGCCAAGGACCGCGGTCGGGTCGGGGGCCTGATCGCAGGGACCGGGATCGGTGTGGCCGCACTGATGCGGCCCGACTCGTTTCTGCTCGTAGCGCCGGTCGTCGCGATCGGCGCGGTCATGGCGTCCCGCCCCCAGTGGAGGACGGCCATGGCCGGAGTCGCCATCGCCGCAATGCCTGCGATCGCGATCACGGCGCTGTACAACATGGCCCGATTCAGTTCGCCGTTGACTTCGCAGTACGCGGGGTTCGACCTCAGCGACTCCTTCGTCACCCCGTTCTGGACCGGGTTCTACGGCCTGACGGCATCACCGGGTCGAGGAATCATTCTCTATGCCCCCATCGTGTTGTCGGTGGCCATCGGGATGAGATGGGCGTGGCAGAGGTCCCCCCTCTTGACCACTGTGTGTCTCGCGCTGCTGGTCAGCCGCTTGCTGTTCTACGCGACCTGGTGGTCCTGGGCGGGCGGGACAGGCTGGGGTCCGAGGTTTCTGGTTCCGGCTATGCCGGCGCTCCTACCCTTCGTGCTCGAGATCGTTCGCCGGCTGGAAGTGAAGCCGCGTTCGACCGCCACGGCGACGGCCTCGCTGGCGTTCGCCGGTCTGCTCGTAGTGAGCCTCGGCATCCAAGTCGTGGGGGCCGCCACCGACGTCCGCGGCGACGGTGTCATCGTGGAAGCCCTGCGGCGAGACGCTCTGGTACCCAGCGGCGACCTGCCATTCATGACGCGTGCCACCACGTCGCCCATGCTCGCCGCAACCACGGATCCATTCATGGACTGGTCGTTGTTTCCCATCAGGGAAAACGCACAAGAACTACTCAAGGGGAGGACATTGATGAGCCGATACCTGGAGCCACGGGTGCGGACCCTTCCTTTAACTCTCGCGGCAGTGATTTTCCTCGTCGGCTTGAGCGCAGCATTGTCAAAAGGGAATCGCCCGGAGGAGCTGTCTGACGGTCAGACGTAGCGCCAGTCCGGATCGCCATCGGACATGTTGACGACGTCCCGGGAGCCGGCTGGGCAACGCTCGGACGGGCGGGGCGACGACGAGCCGTGAACGCAGCTACGGCTAGCCGCAATAGCGTCTGAGACGTGCTGTCCACGCCGACTGTCGAGATGCTGTGGGAGCCGGTCGATCCGCATGAGGCTCTGGCGAGTCGCTTCAAGTTCGCTGACGCGGGGCAGTTGGCCGCATGGGTCACGGAGGTGCTCACCGATACGTGGGGCGTGGAGGTGATCTCCTGCGACCGGGTCGTGATCAGCGCCGGAAATGCACTCGTGTGGATCACGACTTGGACGGGCCGAATGATCCTCAAGTGCTCTGTGAGGCCGTCGCTGTTCGCTCGACTGGCGAACGTGGCGCGGCTGACGTCGTGGCTCGATGGACGTGGGTTGCCGGTCTCAGCGCCGTTGCCCGCGCTGAACGGAGATCTGCAGGTCGAGCGCAATGGATTCTCGATGGGCCTCCAGTCGGTCGTTAACGGCTCGATGCTCGATGCCGACAACCTGGCTCAGGTGCACGTTGCCGGCGCCGAACTGGCGAGGTTGCATCTGGCGCTGGCCGAATACTCCGACGCCGGCCCCCTTGGGCCCGGCGGCCAAGCCGACTCGACGCCGTTGCGGACGAGGGTCGAGGGCTGGCTCCACTCCGACGCCGGCGATCACGTCGCTCCGCTCGCCGAATCGCTGCGGCGTCGGCTGGCTTCGCTGCCCGACACGACGCTGCCGGCGCCCCAGCTCGTGCATCTCGACATCCGCTCGGCCAACCTGCTCTGCGCCGGCGATCGGATCAGCGCGATCCTCGACTTCGAAGACGCGGGCATCGACCACCCCGTCGATGACCTCGCCAAGGCGGTCGTGCTGCTCGGAACGCGATTCAGGCACTGGGGACCCGTCCCGCCCGAAACGCATGCCACGTTCGTGGCGGGATATCGGGCGGTCCGTGAGCTGTCATCGCCCGAAGCGGCATGGCTCAAGCCACTCATCCTGTGGCGGACACTGCGACTGGTCCCTGCCGGCGGCGATCCGACCGGCTGGGCCGAATCCGCCGAACGGATCTAGGCCGCCGCGACGCTGTCGGTGCACCGAGCGCCGCTTGAGCGGCAGCTAGAGAGTCGTGGCGTAGCGAAACTCCAGAAGCACCAAGTTACCTCGGTCGTCGATCTTGCGGGCCCCGTGGGGCGCCCAGCCCTGTCGTTCGTTGAACCGTCGAGCAGCGAGATTGGTTTCGAGTATCCACAATGCGCCTGCCACGAAGCCGGCGGTCCTGAGGCTGGCCTCGGCGGTAGCCAGAAGCTGGTGTCCGCCGCCCAGTCCCCAGGCGCTCGGCGCCACGTAGAGGGGGCCGTCACCTCCCCGGTTGAGCCCGGAAGGTCGTCCTCACGTGTCGGGGCGACGTGGATGGAGCCGACGACCTCGGCGGCCGTCTTGCAGGACGAAGGCGCCGGTCCGGGGCACGTCGGCCTGGGCCAGGATGCGACTCCAGATCTGGCGCCGGCGGGCGGACAAGGCGTCGAGGTAGGCGTCCGGAATCAGGCCGCAGCAAGCGCCCTGCCAGCTCCGGACGTGGACAGCAGCGACCGCCTCGGCATCGTCGACCGAGGCGGCCCGAACCTCCATGGGCAAAGGATGACCGAGCGATCCGGCCGGGCGGAGTTTTCAGAACAAGCGCTCGATCGGTTCCTGCATCCAGGAGAGTAGGCCCTAGCCACGAGTCGTTCGCAGCCATCAGCGCGACCCTGATCGCCGGCTGGGGGCGGGCGCGGTGCGCACTGCGCTCCTCTAGCAGGCCAACTTCTCGATTGGACGCCGCTCGGCCTAGACGGTCCGCCGAGCACTGACTTCCTTTCCCGAAGGAGCCTCGGTAACCAGGATGGCACAGGAGGCGCATTCGCTACCTGAGAACCCAAGGCTCCGTGAGATCAAGGTAGGACGACGGAGCTGCGAGCGTCTGCCACTTTGCGAACAGCTCCGAGAGTTCCGGCGAGAGACCCTTCTGCTCGGCGGCCCGCGTCTCCTCCTCGGACCTGAAGTAGGCGACTTCGAGCCACCTGCCCTCTGGCCACCATGCGAGAAGGCTGCCTGTGAAGTCGGGCCGTTCGATGGCAAAGCCGTCTTCGATCTCGCGTTCCAGCTCCATGAATGTCGCGCGGTCCGTCGTCTGCCCTTCGATCACCTGAACGAATCCGGCCTCGTCGAAGCCACCGGAGCCTAGAAAGTCGATTTCTTCGGAGCCACGGAGCAAGACGTCGCCCTTCAGGTACCGGCTCGTTTCGCCCCACCAAGCCGACTGCTCGGTTCGCTGACTGTTGGCGAACGCCGCATCCTGATCCGCAAAACGCATGACTGCGATGAAGCGGCCGAGCGCGGTGACGCCCGCAGTGCCTCCAAGAAATCCCGCCGCGCGTGGTCGGACGTCAGAGGCCCAGCGTTGGAAGTGCTGTCGCAGTCCCAGGCCGTCGACCGCCTGTGCGGTACCGACTTGAACGAACACGGTGACGCCCTCCCCCTCCTGGTAGGCATGGGATCCTGACAGATCCGTCGCTGAGTGTGACCCGGTCGATACGAGGCGCTGACACTTGGTCCGCCCCATAACGACAAGCGGCGGCCAGTCGGCTGTGCGACCCCGTTCGTCGGGACCTGGGCATCGACGCAGGAGAGCGAGCGGGCGTCCCCTACGCGCGGGTGAAGGTGACATGGGTGACGCCGCTCGGGCTGCTCACGGCCTCGACAGCAAAGCCCTGCTCAAGCCCCTCCAAGCCATCCCAGAGGCGCTCTCCGCGCCCGAGCACGATGGGTACGATCACCACGTGCATGCGGTCGATCAGGCCCGCCGCGAGAAACTGCCGAATGGTCGACGGCCCGCCGCCGATTCGCACGTCGAGGCCGCCCGCGGCCTCGCGCGCTTTCTCCAGGGCCTCGGCGGGGCCGGCGTCGACGAAATGGAATGTGGTCCCACCTGCCATCTCGATCGGCGGCCGGGGCTGGTGGGTGAGAACGAATACCGGCGTGTGGAACGGCGGGTCGTCGCCCCACCATCCCCTCCATTCCGTCCCGCCAGGTCGGCCTGAGAGCGGTTCGAACTTGTTGCGCCCCATGATCTCTGCTCCGATGCCGGGACCCCAGTTGCTGGCGAAGGAGTCGTCGACCCCGGTACTCCCCAGGGGCTTGCCGAGCATTTGGTGGAATGTCCGGGTGGCAAAGAACCATTCGTTAAGCCTGTGAGCCGCGTGCCCGAACGGCGCCTCCATACTTTGGCCCTCACCGGTACCGAAGCCGTCCAGCGAGACAGAGAAGTTGTGGACGCGAACATGTGACATCGGGTGATCTCCTCGGCGACTCGGGTATCCATGGCTGCGCCAGCTTCACGCTGGGTTCATCCTTGTAGACCGCTCGGTCAGCTCAATGTCATCGCGGCATGCTGAAAAATTTCCGGGCGAGGAGGAGGATAGGCCTGTACCGGAGGACGGGCCCGTTGTCAGGCACCCACTCGCTCTGAGCCGAAGTGGTCCACGCCCCGTTCGGTAGATCAGTATCTCTCCGGCGGCAGCAACTGTTCGACACTCTCGAGCGGCACGGGCGACGCCTCCGCATCAGCCTCATTGCGGCGGCGTTCCTCCGCCGTGAAAGCTAGGCGGACGGCATCGGCCCGGTCCCGGGCGCCGAGCTTGTCGAGGAGCATTGAGACCTGGTTGCGGACGGTCTTCGGTGCCAGGTGAAGGGCGCGAGCAATCGCGGCGTTGTCGTCGCCACGAGCGATGAGGTCCAGGAGCGCGACGTCGCGCTCGGTCAGCCCGGGGAAGTCTTGGCGCGCGATCCGTCGCCGGCCGGTCGTCGCCGCCCTGGTCACTCGACCGGCCACGCTCTTGCCGAGCACCACATGGCCGGCAGCAGCCCCGCGCACTGCTAGCTCGATCTCGGCGCTCGCCGCTCCCTTCACGAGGAATCCGACGGCGCCGGCCTCCAGGGCGTCAAAAAGGTGGTCGTCGTCTCGGTACAGCGTGAGAACGATGCACCGACAATTGGGCGCGGCTCGTTTCAGCTCTTTGATGACCCCAACTCCGTCGAGCTCGGGCATGGCGAGGTCGATCACGGCAACGTCAGGCTGGAGGTGAATGGCTCGAGTGACGGCCTCCCTCCCGTCAGCGGCCTCGGCGACGACGTCGATATCATCGCGGCGGTCGAGAACGAGGCGGAGACCATCACGCACGATGGGGTGGTCATCGGCGATCAGCACCCGGATGGGCCTCGTTTCACTCATCGCTGTGGGCACGTCGGGAGCTCGGCGAGGATTTGGACGCCCTTACCCGGGGCGCTGTCGATGCGAAGCCACCCTCCGGCTGCTTGGGCCCGCTCGCGCATCGAGCGCAGCCCTGTCCCCGCCCGTTCCTGTGCTTCGATGCCGTCACCGTCGTCGGCGATGTCGATCTGGAGAGCGCCCGTCGTACTGGGAACCAGCCGGACTTCACACCGAGAGGCGTGGCTGTGGCGAACGGCATTCGACATCGCCTCCAGACAGATCTTGTAGGCCGCGTCTTCCACCTCGCTGGCCAACTCAGGCAGGTGCACGGAGGTGGTCAGGTCGAACTTGGGGCCGTTGGGTGAGGCGAGGCGTGCGGCCGCAGACGCAACAGCGGCGCGTAGGCCGAGCTCGACGAGGTCTCCTGGACGGAGGTTTTGGACCAGGCGGCCGATCTCCTCGGTCGTGCGAGCCGCTTCGTGATGCAGGCGGGTGACGAGGCGATGGAGCTCGGTCCCTTCCGCTAGCTCGGCCGCCACCTCGAGCTGCAGGGTGAGCCCGACCAGCGACGGCCCGATGCTGTCATGGAGGTCGCGGTGGACCTCGTCCCGTTCGACCTCACGAGCGACCAGAAGACGCTCCTGCGCCGCCCGCAGATCGGCGACGAGGCTGGCGACCCTCGCCGCGACCCCGCTGTGGCCCGCGAGGTCGGTCAGGAGTTGGCGGTCCGCCGGCGAGAGGACGTTCATGTCCCGGCGCGGCGCGACGACGAGCCGTCCGACGACAGCCTCGCCGGACACCATCTCGAAGACCTCGACCACATCCGGGCGGTGGCCCCGCTGCTCGACCGTCTGCCAATCGCCGGCGGTTCGCAGCTCCACCGCAGCAAAGGGGAGGCGGAGGCTCTCAGTGGCGGTTTCAACTACTGCCGCCATCAGCGACTCGGGGTCGTCCGACGCGGCCAGGCGGGTGGCGAGGCGGTGGAACACCAGGCGCGGGTCGCCTCCGATCCCGAAGAGGCGGTCGCCGATGAAGCGCTGGATGCGTAGGCGTACGGGGGCGA
>DATLEI010000069.1:0-34436 GCA_035525375.1 Acidimicrobiales bacterium | reverse complement strand
CAATGCCCTCGTGCCGGCGTTGCCGCCTGACGCCGCAGCCCGCGTCGCCGCCGACGCGGTAGCCAGTGGATTTCGGACGGTGAAGGTCAAGGTGGGTTCGGCGACCGATGACGAGAGTCGGGTCCGAGCGGTCCGCGAGGCCGTTGGCCCGCATGTGCGCATGCGACTCGATGGCAACGGCGCGTGGGACGTTGAGAGCGCGGTTGCGATCATCGGTCGCCTTGCTCACCTCGACCTGGAGTTCGTCGAGCAGCCCGTGCAAACACTCGACGAACTGGCGCGGCTGCGGCGCCGCGTGTCGGTTCCATTGGCCGCTGATGAGAGCGTGCGCTCGCTCGACGACGCGGCCCGGTTGGCCGAGCTAGATGCCGTCGACGCCCTCGTCGTCAAGGTGCAGTGTCTCGGCGGCACGGCCGCGGCAATGGAGATCGCCGAGATGGTAGGCGTGCCCGTCATCGTCTCGTCGTTGTACGAGACCTCGATCGGACTGGCCGCGGGTCTCGCCTTGGCGGCCGCGTTACCCGAGCTTCCCTACGCATGCGGACTGGGCACCGGCAACATCCTCGCTGGCGACGTGGTCGCAGATCCTCTTCTTCCCGTCGACGGCATGCTCGCGGTCCGCCGTCCGGAACCCGATGCCGCCCTCCTTGCTCGCTATTCGGAGGCACCGTGAAGCAGGAACTTCCGGATGATGTCGCCACACGCGATGGGTGCCTCGAGATGCACGGCGTGACCAGCATGAGGCACGGTCGCCAACCGAGCCGGCAATCCGCTCTCGATCATTCGCTCGCTCGTGGCGAGAAACTTCTTGTCTCGCTCACCAACCATCAACAAGACCGGCATGCGCACCTCCCCGAGCCTGTCCCAGAGCGGCTCCTGCGCGCCGGGGCCGAGAAGGCGAAGAGCGCTCGCCAGGCCATCGGGCGGGTTGCGCTGGCGCCGCGCCAGCTCCTCCGGCGAGGGGTCGAGCGTGGCGAAAAGAGGATGCGTCAACCACCGCTGCAGAAACTTCTCGGTGCCGTCGCCCTCGATGGTCGCGGCCAGACGTTCGTCGGCCTCGCGCCGAGCCACCCGCTCCTCAGCCGTGGCCAACCCCGGCGACGCGCCGATCAGCACCAGTGCCGACACCAGGTCAGGGCGGTCGATGGCGAGACGGAGACAGAGCCTGCCGCCCATGGAGTAGCCGACATAGGCAGCCTTCCCGCCGGAGTCGCCGATCGCGTTGGCGGCCTCCTCAAACGTGAGTCGCACGTTGCCGGCCTTGCCATGACCGGGCAGCTCAGCCGGCGCGATCTCGAAGTAGGGCATCAGGTGCGCGGCGACGTCGTCCCACGATTCATTGGTTCCGGTGAAGCCGTGCACGAGTACGACTCGTCTCTCCGTCACGAACAGATCCTCGCATGAGCGAGCTGGCGAGCGAATCAATGAGTACAGCGCCCCGCTCAGCGGGGCGGACGCCGAAGGCGGTAGCCCCATGAGCGACGTCAACCTCGGACTGGCCCGGTCGCTGGTTGACGAGTGGGCTCGCGCCGGAGTGACGACTGCGGTGTTGTCGCCGGGGTCCCGCTCCGCTCCGCTGGCACTCGCCCTCGCGGCCGACGACAGGATTCGCCTTCACGTTTTCCTCGACGAGCGGTCGGCCTCGTTCTTCGCCTTGGGAGAGGCAAAGGCGTCGCGCCGGCCGGTGATCATCCTCACCACGTCGGGGACCGCCGCCGCCAACGTCCACCCGGCCGTCCTCGAGGCCCACCACTCTCGAGTCCCGTTGGTCGTCTGCACCGCTGACCGACCACCGGAGCTACGTGACACCGGCGCGGGTCAAGCGATCGATCAGATCAAGCTTTACGGCGACGCCATCCGCTGGTTCTGTGAAGTTGGTGTGCCGGAAGACCGCGACGGCGCCGGCGCGTACTGGCGGTCGGTGGCGGCGCGGGCGGTGACAACTGCCGCGGGGCCGCCGGCCGGACCGGCACACCTCAACCTGGCCTTCCGGGAGCCGTTGATTCCAACGGGGGAGAAGCCCGCGGGTGTCGAAGGGCGCGCCGGCGGCGCGCCGTGGGTTACCTCATCGCCGCGGCCAGCGCTCGCGTCGTCGGACGAGGTGGAACGACTGATAGAGGCCGTCGGTCGATCGGAGCGCGGCGTCCTTGTCGCAGGCTGGGGATCAGACGTGGACTCCGCCACAGTGCAACGCTTCGTAGCCGCAGTCGGATGGCCCCTGCTCGCCGACCCGCTCTCTGGCTTGCGTGCTGGCGACCAAGCGATCTCAACCTACGACGCCCTGCTCCGCTCGGCCGACTTCGGTGGGCGACATCAACCCGACCTCGTCGTGCAGCTCGGCGCGCCCCTGACGAACAAGCCGGCAATGACATGGCTTTCCGCTCCCGACCACTTGCGCATCCTGATCGATCCCGACGGCGCCTGGCTCGACCCGCAACGGGCGGCGGGTGAACGTCTGACCAGTAGTGCTACCGACCTTTTCAAAGCGGTCGTCGAGAAGCTCGCCGGCGCGCAGGTGCGGAACGAGGAATGGCTAGGGCAATGGCTCGGCGCGGAGGCGTCGGCGCGCAAGGCGATCGACGACCTGATCGACGGGTGGGACCAACCCTTCGAGGGACGGGTCGCGCGTGACGTCGCTGCTGGGCTCGACGACGGCGGAGCGCTGGTCGTCGGATCGAGCATGCCCGTGCGCGATGTTGAAAGCTTTGCCCGGCCCCGGTCGGGAGTGCGCATCTTGGCCAACCGGGGTGTGAATGGCATCGACGGCTTCGTGTCAACCGCTCTGGGCGTGGCCTCTGGCTCCGATGCACCAGTCGTCGCCCTCACCGGTGACCTGGCGTTTCTCTATGACGCGGGCGGCTTGCTCGACGCCGCCCGGCGCGGGCTCAATGTGACCTTCGTCGTGCTCGACAACGCCGGCGGGGGCGTGTTCTCGTTCCTCCCCCAGGCCCAGCTCCCCGAACATTTCGAGGCCCTGTTCGGCACGCCCCACCACGTCGACCTCGTGGCGTTGGCTGAGGTCCACGGTCTCGGCGCGCGCCGGGTGACACGCGCCGGCGACGTCATGCCTGTGGTCGAGTTGGCGATTAAGGAGGGCGGTGTCCAAGTAGTCGTCGTCCCGACCGATCGCGCCGACAACGTACGCCGACACCAACAGGTCTGGGACGCGGTCACAGCGCGGGTCTGACCTGTTCCACGACCCGTAAATAGTTCGCGCCGAGCGCCTTTTGGACCGTGGACGGCGACAGGCCACGATCGAGCATGAGCTGAACCAGTAGCGGGAAGTCGCTGACCGTTCTCAGATCCACCGGGGGGACGATCAGCCCATCCCAGTCACTGCCGATAGCGACGGCGCCCTCGCCACCGACGCGGATCACGTGCTCGACGTGGCGAACGACGGCCTCGGCGCGCCCGGCCCACAACGACTCCCCTAGAAATCCGGTGTGGAACATGATCCCGACGACCCCACCAGTATCGGCGATGGCCTTGATCTGGTCGTCGTCAACGTTGCGCCATGAGTCGTGCACCGCACACACACCGGTGTGGGAGACGATTGCGGGCTGTGACCGGTCGTGGACACTGAGTGCATCCCAGAAGCCGCTCCGGCTGATGTGGGCCAGGTCGACGATGATGCGCCGGTCGTTCATTGCCTTCACACACGCTCGTCCGAGGTCGGTCAGTCCGGACGGCCCCCAGCCGCCCGGCGCGCTCGACGAGCCGAGTGGTGAGCGGCTCAGGTGGACCAGCGTGATCCGAGAGATGACGTCATCGGGGATGGAAGTGAGGTCGTCGGGACCGTCGATCGCGTTCCCGCCTTGGACGGCAAGGAAGCAAGCCAGCTTTCCGTCGGCGCGCGCCTGGCGGTAGCCACCGATTCCCTTGACGACGGCGACCCGAGGACTGGACTCGAGCGCGGCGCGCAAGCGGTTGACGTTTCGCACCAGCGTGTCCCGGCGCCGGCGGCGACGCCGGAACGGATTGGTCGCAATGCTGAAGACGCCGCCGGTCATTCCCGCCTCGATCATCCGAGGGACGTCAGACTGCGAGAACAGCCATCCGCCAAGCGGCCCCCGGCCGTGACGGGCGTTGACGTCGTAGCCGAAGACCCGGCTCCAGACGAACGACTCGATGTGGGCGTCGACGACCTCGCTCGCGGAGAGGAGCTCCAGTGCCTCCGATGAGACCGCTGGCAACGACACAGTCAGTGACGTCGCTCGGTCAGGCGCCGGCCAAGGCCCGAAGCATCGTTTGGAGCTTGGCCTCGGTTTCATCCCATTCGTCATCGGGATCAGACCCGGCCACGATGCCGGCGCCGGCCACCAGGCGCGCCATTGACCCGTCGAGGCGGGCGCAACGCAGAGCGACGGCCCAGTCGCCGTCACCGCGAGAATCGGTCCATCCGACTGGCCCGCCGTACTGGCCCCGGTTGAAAGATTCGAGCTCGGCAATTGTTTCCAGGGCAGCGCGGCGCGGCGATCCGGCGACGGCCGGCGTCGGGTGGAGCCGCCCGGCCAGGGCGAGCGCCGAAGGGGCGGGACACCGGAGCCATCCCCCGACGGTCGTCGCCAGATGGGCGACCGTCGTCAGCTGAACGATCTCCGGGGCGGGGCGGGCGAAGACTTCAGTGCATACGGGTTCGAGCGCGGCGCGAACGGCGTCCACGACGATCCCGTGCTCGGCCAACTCCTTGCTCGACGAGAGCAACTCGGCCACCAACCGTTCATCGCCCGCACTCGACAGCGGGAACCCAGCACTACCGGCCATCGGGCGCGACATGACCCGACCTCCGCGCCGGCGGACCAAGAGCTCCGGTGTGGAGCCGACGAATGATCCGGCGGCGAAGGTGAAGCACGAGGGGTTCGCCTCCCGGAGCCGGGAGAGGAGGGCTCTCCGGTCGAACCCGCCGCTGCCTTCCACGACGACTTCGCGGGCCAGCACGACCTTCTCCAGGCGGCCGGCGCGAATGCGTTCGAGGGCATCTCTGACGGCCAGATCCCACCGACGGCGAAGCTCGCGGGTGTCTGTAATTCCGGCGCCGAATCCGTTGTCGGCGAACGGCGATTCCGGCGCAGTCGCCGCCCCATCGGCCGCACTCGTCTCGGTCATCCAGGCGAGCCCGGCGCGGGTACGGCCGACAACGATCGCCGGAACGATCAGCTCACCATCGATCCCCTCAGCGAACGGAAGCGCTCCGACAGCGATCGGCCCCGTGCCCGGCAACACCAAGGGATCCTCGATTTCGATCGACCCCAGAAGCTCCTCGACGGCGGCCGCCGCCCTTTCGAGTCGGCCCTCCGCCCCGTCGACCGCGATACGCGCCGCGACGCCGGCGGTTGCGATCTCACGGCCATCGTGAAACCACCCGAAACCGCCAGCGTCGAGCACGGCCAGCGGGTCGGGCCCGACCGGAAGAATGCGGGTGCGGCTGACGAGGCTGGTCGCCGTGCGCGTCGTCCCCGTCACGGCGCGCTCCGCGTGCCCGTGATCAGCTGCGCGATCCCAACCGACAGGGCCCGACGGTGGACATCCTGAAACCCCGCCCGGCCGACCATGGCGACGATCTCATCATCAGGCGGAAGGTAGGCGACCGACTTTGGTAGGTAGCTGTACGCGGCGCGATCGGAGAGGAGGCCGCCGACAAACGGAACGACCCGTCCGAAGTAGGCCCCGTGCCCGGCGCGCAAGACGGGGTTGGTCGGGGTCGAGACCTCGAGCAGGGCAATACGGCCCCCAGGGCGCACGGCGCGCCCACACTCGTCCAGAAATGCAGCCAACGAGACCAGGTTGCGAAGTGTGAAACCGGACACGATGCCGTCGACGGAGTGGTCGCCGACCGGTAACGAGGTCCCGTCGCCGCGCACGAGGGCGGCACCACCTGAACGCCGGCCCTGCGCGCCGGCCAGCATGCCGCCGGAGCGGTCGATGCCGACAGCGTGGTGTCCGGCCGCGCCCAGGACCCGACATAGGTCGCCGGTGCCACAGCCGACATCGAGCACCGTCGATCCGGCCCCGAGATCGAGAGATCGCACCGCCTTCTTGCGCCACCTGACATCCATGCCGAATGTGAGCAGGCGATTGAGGAGGTCGTAGCGGGGAGCGATGGCGTCGAACATGCGGTCAACGGCGCGCACCTTCTCGCTTCCCTGGGGGAGGGCCGTTGCGCCAGACGCGCCGGTCACAGCGACTTCACCCGCACAAGGCCGCGCTCGCTCTCCGTGCGGGCAGCCGCGATCTCCACGGGCTCGCCAACTGACTCCAGGTGCTCCTGCGCCACTTCCAGGAGGATGCGCCGGAAGTGATGGGCGACGAGGCTCGTCACCGTCGGGAGCAGGATGCGGAAAGCCTCGACCATACGGTCGGCGCGCTCCGCCTCGGAAAGGTCGGTCGCTCGCAGCGGCTGGCGCACGTGAGCATCGAACAGCTCCACCGCCTTGGTGGCCACCTCGCGGGTGACTGCGTGGTGATGACGCGCCAACTCGAGCAGCTCCGGCATCGGCAGGCCGGCCTCGAGCAGACGCAGGCCATTGGCAACCAACTCCACGTCGGCATCGGTGAACCGCATCTCGCCCTCATGGACGCGCGGGACGAGAAGATCTTCACGGACCAACGAATCGAGCAGTGCGCGCGGCACCTGTGAGCGCGCCCCTAGCTCGTCGATACCGAAGAACTCTTCGTCGGCGCCCTCCGCGCCGGCCACCGCCGCGGCCAACGGCTCGTCAGCGGAGTCGAGCTCGCCGGAAAGGAAGCGCCGGATGACCGCGAGCGTGAAGCCCCGTCGCTGGAGCTCGCGGATGCGGGCAATGCGTTCGAGGTGCTCCTCGGTGTACCAGGCGAGCCGCCCGTCACGCTCGGGCGGAGGCAGCAAACGTTGCTTCTGGTAATAGCGAACGGTGTCGACGGAAGCGTCGGCTTCCCGAGCCAGATCTTCGACGCGCATTCGCATGAGCAGTCATTCTAGGAGCAATCACTCCCATGCTCATCGCGGCCGGGTTTACGCCTGGCGCGCCGCCAGCTTGTCGCTCACTTGGCGCTTGAGCCGAGCCAGTATGGCGTTCATCCCTCGCAGCCGTAGCGCCGAAATGACCTCGGCCAGCCCCATCTTCATGTAGAAGTCGTTGGGCGTGTTGAGCACGGTGTCGGCAGTCGCGCCGTTCAGTCCGCTGTAGAGGATTCCCGCAAATCCACGGGTGGTCGGTGACTCGGCCGGCACGTCAAAGTGCAGCGTCACCCGGTCGTCGTCATCGAGGTCGGTGGTGAGGAAGAAGGGCGTCTGGCACTCCGGCACCGCCTCCATGAGCTCTCGATGACCAGCGAGTTCGGCAGGCAGTGGCGGCACCTTGCGGGAGTACTCCAGCAGCGCTTGGGCCCGGAGTTCCTTCGGCGCGCCGGCAAAGAGGTCGACGATGCGCTGAAGCTCTGGCGACGCGGCGGCGGACATGTGCTCATCATCGCACCGCCCGACGGACTGGGCGCGGCGGGAATTCCGACTTGGCAGGTCGGGTTTTGGGACCTAGATTGAGCACCACGCGACCAAGGAGGGTCCCCGATGCCTGTTGAGACTGATTCCGCCCCAGAGCTGACCCAGTACGCCCACCCCGAGAAGCTGGTGACCACGCAGTGGTTGGCCGACCATCTCGATGACCCCAACGTTGTCGTCGTCGAGTCCGATGAGGACGTGCTGCTGTATGACACCGGGCATATCCCCGGCTCGGTCAAGGTCGACTGGCACCTCGACCTCAACGACCCCATCACCCGCGACTACATCAATGGGGAGGGCTTCTCCCGGCTCATGTCAAAGCACGGCATCAGCCGTGACCACACGGTCGTCTTCTACGGCGACAACTTCAACTGGTGGGCTGCATACGCCCTCTGGGTCTTCAGCCTGTTCGGACACCCAGACGTCCGTCTGCTCAACGGCGGTCGGGCCAAGTGGCTCGAGGAGGGTCGGCCGACGACGACCGACATCCCCTCCCGGCCCTCGGCCGAGTACCCCGTAATTGAGCGGAACGACACGCCCATCCGGGCCTACCGCGACGACGTCAAGGACCACATCGCGTCGCAAGGGCGTCTGGTCGATGTGCGGTCCCCCGGCGAGTACTCCGGCGAGCTCCTGCACATGCCCGACTACCCGCAAGAGGGCGCGCTGCGGGGCGGGCACATCCCCGGCGCAGCAAGCGTCCCCTGGAAGCGGGCTGCGAACGACGATGGCACGTTCAAGAGCGCCGACGACCTGCGCGCCATCTACGCCAAAGAGGTTGGCCTGTCCGAAAGCGATGATGTGGTCGTGTACTGCCGTATTGGCGAACGCTCCAGTCACACGTGGTTCGTCCTGCAGAACCTGCTCGGCTATCCCAATGTGCGCAACTACGACGGTTCGTGGACCGAGTGGGGCAACCTGGTAAAGGCTCCTATCGAGCGCTAGAGGTAGAGGCCTCACTGGCCCCTACACTGCGGCCCGTGTTCGACAACTGGTTTGAGGACATCGAGGTCGGCGCGCGCCACGCGGGCAAGGGCGTCACGGTCACCGAGGCGCACGTGGTGGGCTTTGCCGGCGTAACCGGTGACCACTATGCGCTCCACACCGACGCGGAGTACGCCGCCACCACGATGTTCGGCAAGCGCATCGCGCACGGCTTGCTGATCCTGTCGTTCGGCGTGGGCCTCGTCCCGTTGGAGCCGGGTCGGGTCCTCGCCTTCCTAGGAATGGACAAGGTGCGCTTCAGCGCGCCCACGTTCCTCGGCGACACAGTCCATCCCGAACTCGAGATCACCGGCAAGCGTGACACGGCCGAGGGCGGCATCGTCGTTGTGGATCAGAAGATCAAGAATCAGAACGGCGAAACCGTGTGCTCGGCGACACTCAAGCTATTGATGGCGCGCCGCCCCGCGTAGGCCGTTAGGCGCTGTTGGGTTTCACCACCATCTTCTCGCGCGCCGGGCCGTCAGCTCGCGCTATGCGCAAAGCGAGTTGACCGTTGCCGAAGCTTGCACTGGGCTCACCGTAGAACCCGGCAGGAACCTCGATGGTGCGCTCGAAAGGGCCGTAGTGCCACTCGTGCAACGTGTAGTCCTTGTCCGCAGACGTACGCATGGCGGCGGTGATCGTCACCTTCCGCCCGTCCACGATCACCTCGACGTCGTCGGCCATCACACCGGGTAACGGGGCCACGAGCACGATGGCCCCATCGGCCTCGTACATGTTCAGAGGTACTCGCTGGGGCGTGTACTGGCGTGCCGGTGCTGGCGCTGCGGTGCCCGGCGCCGGGCCTCGCGGAGGCGTACTCGGGCTCGGGAACTCCCCTCCGCCCTCGACGTTTTCCTTCCCTACCGCCTGCTGGGCGGGGACGCTGGTTTCGTCGTCGGTTTCGAGGGCCTCGCCTCGGGCCTGCTTTGGAATTTCTTCTGAACCCTGGCCTTCACTCATCTCAACCCCATACCCGGCCAGTCCTCGGCGAACACCCAGCGACAGTGTCAGGCAGTGAGGAGGTCCTTGGTTGACCTTGTGGCCGTGTTGCGGAGCTTGGAGATGGCCTTTACCTCGACCTGGCGGACACCTTCCCGAGTCAGGCCGAAGAACTCGCTGACCTCCTCGAGTGTGCGCGGCTTGCCCCGGTCTAAGCCGTAGCGCAAGCACAGCACGTCGCGCTCGCGGCCGTCGAGCACCGAGAGCAGCTGGGCGATCTGGGCCGGAAGCATGGCCGAGAAGACGACCTCGTCGGGTGCGGGGGAGGTGGAGTCCTCGACGGTTTCCGAGAGCTCGACATCGCCGTCGATGACATGTTCTGAGAGCGACACCGGTTCGCCGGTGTACGGCAGAAGCTCCTTGACCTTCTTCTGCGTCAGATTCGTCGCCGTCGCCAACTCGGTTGGCGTCGGCACGCGACCAAGTGCGACCTCGAGACTGGAACCGGCCATCCGTATGGCGAGTAGTTGGTCACCGGCGTGCACCGGTAGCCGGATCGCGCGACCTGTGTTCGCGATGCCGCGGGAGATCGTCTGGCGGATCCACCAGGTCGCATACGTCGAGAACTTGAACCCGCGCCGCGGGTCGAACCGCTCGACGGCGTGCATCAGCCCGAAGTTGCCCTCCTGGATGAGGTCGAGGAGGGGCAAACCGGACGCCTGGTACTTCTTGGCGATAGCGACAACTAGCCGCAGGTTGGCCCGCACAAATCGGCACGCGGCTTCGGTTCCTGCACGTATCTCCGATTCAAGCTCGCGCCGGCGCGCCTCTGACAGAGTTTCGGTCTTGGCCAGCTCGCTCGCGGCGGCCCGTCCGGCCTTGGCCATCTCGCCCAGCCGGACCTCTTCGGCGCGGGTCAGCAGCGCATGCTTGCCAATGTCGTTGAGATAGAGCTGGAGGAGATCCTCTTCCTCGCCGCTCTTACCCCCGGACTTGGGCAACTCTCCCTCTCCCGTGCGCGCAAAACCCAATGGAGCACACACAACGTACCAAGGCCAGAGGACGACCGCCCGTCGGCCCGCGGGGGGATGCGCTGAGGGGTATCTATGCCGCTGCTGTGGACTTGAAACGCAGGAGGAGGGAGGCGCCGACCGCGTCGCGGTGCGTCTCCCAGTCGCACGCGACTCGACTGATGAGCCACAAGCCACGACCCCGTTCGGCCATTGGCTCAGGGACCATCTCGGGCCCGCTGGACACGTCGATGCCCGGTCCCTGATCCCAGATCTGAACGACGAGCGACTCGCCGTCGACGCTGGCTTCGGCCCGGGTTGCGCCGCCGCCATGCTGATGCGCGTTTACAAGGGCTTCGTGCAGGGCAAGTAGTGCGCCGTCGACATCACCGGACCAGCCGCTGCCTCCCAACAGGTCGCGCAGCTGCCGCCGAGCTTGGCCCGGCGTCAAAGACAGCGCGATCGGTTGAGCGACGTTTGATGAGTTCACCTGCGGTTCTCCTGGCTTCCCGTGGTGCCTCCAATAGACGTACTTGCCCACGGGCGCCGATCGTGAATCACGAATGGCCAGCCTCACGCGCCAAAGACGGCGGCAAGCTCCTCGGGAACGGGCACCTCGAACTGGTCGTACGTGCAGGATCTGGGATCGCGATCGGTGCGCCAGCGCCGAAACTGGGTGGCGTGTCTGAAACGGTCGCCCTGAAGATGGTCGAACGCCACCTCGACGACGAGTTCGGGCCGCAGTGGCTCCCATGACTGGTCGCGGCCTGCGTTCCATCGACTTTGCCCGCCCGGCATACGCCCGCCGCCCAAGTTGGCGCCAGCCACGGCCTCCAGCCATCCACCCCAGGGATGGTCCTCCAGAGCATTTTCGCGGTACGGAGCGAGCTCTTCGACGAGTTCCTTGCGCCGCGCCACTGTGAAGGACGCTGCGACACCAACGTGGTGCAGCGTTCCTGCCTCGTCGTACACACCGAGCAGGAGTGACCCGACAATCGGGCCCGTCTTGTGCCAGCGGAAACCAGCAACGACGCAGTCGGCCGTCCGCTCGTGCTTGACCTTCAGCATGATCCGTTCGTTCTCTCGGTAGGGAAGATCCACGTTCTTGGCGACAACCCCATCGAGCCCGGCACCCTCGAATCGATCGAACCACACGGTCGCGACCGAAGGGTCGTCGGTTGCAGGCGTCAGATGCACCGGCGACCGCGCGCCGGCCAGAACAGCCTCAAGCGCTGAGCGGCGCGCACTGAACGGGCTCTCGCGGAGATCGTCATCACCGACACTCAGTAGGTCGAAGGCGACGAACGACGAGGGGGTCTCTTCGGCGAGCTTTTGGATCCGAGACTCGGCGGGGTGGATGCGCTGGAGCAGACTCTCGAAGTCCAAGCCCCCGGGTGTCGCGATCACGATCTCGCCATCGAGCACGCACTGCTGCGGGAGCTGGGCCTTGAGCGCCTCGGCCAGCTCCGGAAAGTACCGGGTCAGCGGCCGCTCGTTGCGGCTGCCGAGCTCCAGGTCGTCGCCGTCGCGAAAGACGATGCAACGGAAACCGTCCCACTTTGGCTCGTAGATCAGGTCGTCGCCCACGGGCAGGGTCCGGGCCAGCTTGGCCAGCATGGGCTTCACCGGCGGCATGACGGGGAGGTCCATCATCCCGCGCGGTTTGCCGCCCATGTCGTGAGCGTCTCGGCATCCCAGGCGTTGACGATCGACGATGTGGGCACATCGCATTCGGCGGCGCGACTGCAGCCCCTGGCCTGCCATTCGAGCTGGCCCGGTGCGTGGGCATCAGTGTCTATCGACACCTTGCAACCGGCGGCCACGACCATGCGGAGAAGCCGAAGGGGCGGGTCGAGACGCTCAGGACGGGAATTGATCTCCACTGCGGTGTCGGATTCGACGCAAGCGGCGAACACCGCATCGGCGTCAAACTCCGACTCGGGTCGCTTGTCCGAGCGTCCCCGCCCCGCCCCCCGAGGCCCCCCCTGCACTAGCCGGCCGGTGCAGTGCCCAAGGATGTCGACATGCGGATTCCGCACTGCGGCCACCATCCGCCTTGTCATGGCAGGTGCCTCCATCCGTAGCTTCGAGTGGACGCTCGCCACAACGACATCGAGAGCGTCCAGCAACTCGTCCTCTTGGTCGAGCGCGCCGTCGTCGAGGATGTCGACCTCGATGCCGGTGAGGACCCTAAATGGCGCCAGCTCACCGTTGACCGTCTTGACGAGCTCGAGCTGTTCTCGGAGGCGCTCGGGCGTCAGGCCATTGGCCACCTTCAAGCGGGGGGAATGGTCAGTGAGAACTATGTAGTCATGGCCCAGGGCCTTCGCCGCACGAGCCATCTCCTCAATTGGACTACCACCGTCGGACCAGTCGGAGTGTGTGTGGCAGTCACCGCGCAACGCCTGGCGGATCTCGAGCGCCCGGCCCGAAAGCTCGACTTCGGCCGCGGAATCCGCCTCCGCTTCGGCTTCCAACTTTGCCAAATACGCCGGCACCCCACCGGCGAGAGCTTCAGCTACAACCTCAGCTGTGGTTTGACCGATACCCGCCAGGTCCCTCAGCCGCCCCCGCGCCGCCAGCGCCTGAAGTTCCTCGGTATCAGTAGCACGCACCGTGGACGCCGCGGTCCGGAAGGCTCTGACCCGGTAGGTGGGCGACTGACCGCGCTCGAGCAAATAGGCGATGCGATCGAGTGCCTGCACCGGGTCCACGAGACGCCGAGCGTACTGTCGCGCCGGACGCTGGGTTCAGGCCCCTGCCACTGAGAGCTCGCGGGAGAGATTCTCGCTCTCCGCCGTCGGCTCGAGATCGATTTCGGCCAGACGAGTCTTCAGGCGGCGGAACGTGGCAGTGACTGCATCGGGCCGGGAGAGCTTGCTGTGCAGGCGAATGATGCGGCGGTAGAGCTGCTCGGCGTAGGGGTCGACGTCGATGGCCTTTTCGAGCACATCGAGCGCCCCCCGGATGTCGCCGGTAACGAGACGGGTCGCGGAGAGCGACACCAACACGTCGACGGCCCGGCGGCGGAGATCGTCTCGGGGCACTCTGGCCCAGGCCCAATCGGCTCCCTCCAGCAACTCACTGGTGTAGAGCTCGGCGGCACGTTGTAGGCACTCCGCCCACAACTCGTCGCCTCCGACATCGTTGCCGGCGCGATTGCCGTTGGTGCTGGCCTCATCGAGGACTTGCTGGAGGCGCCAGAGGTCGACATCGAAGATGGGCTCGACCTTGTAGATGTCACCCTCGCGCTCGATGACCTTGAGCTCTTTGATCCCGGTGGTGCTTCGTAAGAGGCTGCGCAGATTACCGAGAGCAGTCCAGAACCATTCCGAGCCTCGACCCGGGTCGGCTTCCGGCCACAAGGCCTCTGTCGCAGTGTCGAGGGTGGTTCCCTCGGGATGGAGGAGATAGAAGGCAAGCAGTTCGCGTGCCTTGGCGCGCAAGCCACTACGGATCTCCTTGCCGGCAGCGTCGATCCGATATGGGCCGAGCAACTGAACCTGGATGGGCACTTCGCCCGGAGGATCGACGACGACAAAAGGTTCGTCGTCGGCGACCGTTACATCGTCGGAGTCAGTTCGAGCGGCGGCGAGAACTTCAAGGATTTGAGCAATCGAGTCCGATGACAGCAGGAACAGCCTGGCGCCGATGAGACCTCCAAGCGTGGTCTCGGGATGCAACCTCTCTACAACTCCCCCGCGCTTGAGCCGGAGCGTCGGTGAGCCGTCGAGCTGGGCGTCGACAATGACGGCGGCGATGCCACAGTGACCACCCTCGGACACAAGCGCTTCGAGCCGCTGGCTCTCGTCCTCGGCAAGTCGCACAGCGGAAATCAGAAGCGGAGTTACCGGCGCGTCCGGATGGCGGGCGTTGTAGACGGCAACACTCTCTGCACCATCGTCGGCCAAGCGCTCGGCGCGGTCTGCAATCTCAGCCTCGAGCCGATCGAGTGCGGCGCGGGCGCTCTCGGTGCGGGTCAACCCGGGAACAGTCGGGCCGTCCGGGAACAGATCGCCGATAGAGAGGACTTCCGATTGGGCGCGCGCCGGCTGAGCCAGGAGCGACGCGGCGAGGGCCCGGGCGACGTCTGCCGCCTGCGTTCCGACCAGGCACAAACAGCCCAGGACGCCCAGATCGATCGCAAACTCGTGGCCCCCATACTCGCCTGCCGCGACTCGGAGCTCTGGCAGTGCATCAGCGTCTCGGGCTTCAAACGCACGGTCACCACGGGCGAGTGCGAATCGCTCAAGCCGTTGGCCAACGTCACCGACATAGGGATCGCGCCGGTGGAGTCCCGCCCCAGGGGGCCCGGCGCGCCGGCGTCGCCGCCGGCGAATCCGCGAGCGCTCGAGCGAGGCCGTGACGGCCAACGCGAGCGAAGGGCCAACCGCAACGCCCGGCATGACGCACGTCACCTCGGTGCCCCCGAGCTCGTCTTCCACCACCCCAACACCGACGCGGATGGCGTCAACGAGCGGCTCGGCAGGGGAGTCGACGAGCGGTTCCGCAGGCCGTTCCGCCAATGGCTCGGCGACTGGCTCCACTGGCGCGGCAACCGGCTCGGCCGATATCGCGACCGGCTCTTCAATAGCTAGCTCCACCTGCGGTTCCGCTGGCCATTCCTGGTCCGTTGCGCCGGGCACAGCAGTTGCCGCAGGCGACTCATCCGCGCCGGCGGCGACGAAGAACCCGGCATCCTCCGCAGCCGATGACACCGGCGGTGCCTCCGGGGCGGCGACGCGTAAGGCCACGCCAGGGTCATTCGGGGGCAGCTCACCAACTGCTGCGCCCAAGGCCGCCTCCGGAGGCTGGACCTCGGGTGCTGACGGTTCAAAAAAGGGCTCTGGCTGAGGTATCGGTACTGGACCCTGCGGCGCGCCGGACGTTGCCAGCGCCGAACGGACCGCTTCCCGCACGATCGCCGGTACGCGCTGGTTCAGCTCGTCAGTCACCATGCGAAGAGCAACCATCGGATCATCCAACTGCTCGATTCGAGTTTGGGCCTCGTCGATCCGAGCCGAAAGGTCAACAACGGCGGCGCCAACGACCGGCTCGACCGCTTGAGCAACGATCCCCGCTAGCTCCGCTGTGAGCGCCTCTCGGAGTTCCAGCAACACGGCACCGATGCCGACGGACAACTCGTCGCGCAGACGCTGCAGGTTCGACGCCTCGTTTCGCAGTTGTGCGGCACAGCCTTCGAGCTCGGCCAGCGACACATTGATCTCCGAAGACTGCGACTCCACGGCTTGACCGAGAAGCGCCTGGGACTCTGCGATCCTGGTAAGCGCCGACTGAGCCTCGCTCATCCGAATGAGGTCGGCCTGCTGCTGCTCGATGGCAGACGCCAGCTGCTGCACCTCAACGTGAAGTCCGTCAAAGCCGCGCCGGAGCCACGCGACGACCAAAGCAGCCGGATCGGGTTGTCCGAAATTGCTAGCTTCGGCCGCGCTCTCCTGAGCCGCAATGGCGTCGGGTCGTGGTTCCGGAGGCTCCTCGGCGAGATAGTCGCTCTCGTCTACCGGGTCAAAGCCCGAGGAAAAGCCACCGTCGGTCATGCGCTCACCCCCGTCTCCTTCATCAACTTGCACCCGGTCGGCATCAACATCCGGTTCCCCCCACGCGCTCTCATCGGCCGAGTCCCAGGAAACTGGCTCCTGAGAGAGTCCCTCAAGGGTTGAAGAGCTACCTACACGCACAGCTTGAACCAGGCGAGGCCCTCGCGCCCAAACGTCGCCACACCCGCCAAACCTGCCGGTACAGACAAAATCACACTCTTGGCAGCTACACGAACCTTCCCCGGCAACCATGGCGTGGTCGCAACCTCCCACGATCTGGCATCCGAACTCGTGACACCAGCCCATGTCCGCCCACCCTATCCGTCCCGCCTCAGCTGCCTAAGTCTCCTGCGCTTTTGAGCCTGGGGCCCGTCGGGCCGTATCGTCCCCGGTGATGCTCCCCGCTACCCCTGCCCTATCCGCGCGCGATCGAGTAGCGGCGTACGTATCTCTGACCAAGCCGCGGATCATCGAGCTGCTCCTTGTCACGACCGTGCCGACCATGGTTGTGGCCGAGAGAGGGCTCCCGTCGGGGTGGTTGATCCTTGCCACTCTCATTGGTGGGGCGCTGGCGGCAGGCGGCGCGAACGCCATCAACATGTACGTCGATCGTGACATCGACAAGCTGATGCATCGCACTCGCAACCGGCCGCTGGTGACCGGGGCGATCTCTCCCCGAAATGCACTGATCTTTGCGATCGCCTTGGAAGTTGCGGCCGCCGTCGAGCTGACCGTCCTCGTGAACCCGCTGAGCGCGGCCCTGGCACTGAGTGCCACGCTCTTCTATGTCTTCGTCTACACGATCTGGCTCAAGCGAACGTCCACCCAGAACATCGTCATCGGTGGGGCGGCCGGGGCCGTTCCGGTACTCGTCGGCTGGGCCGCCGTGACCAACTCACTCGGGCTCGCTCCGATCGTGTTGTTCGGCGTGATCTTTTGGTGGACACCCCCACATTTTTGGGCCCTAGCGATTCGCTATCGCGAGGACTACGCGGCCGCGGATGTGCCCATGCTTCCGGTCGTTGTGAGCCTCGGAGCCACAGCGCGACGCATCGTCGGCTACACACTGGTGCTGTGGGCGACGACATTGGTGTTTTGGCCGGTTGGCAACATGGGCGGGATCTACGCTGTCGCCGCTGTCGCCTTGGGCGCAATCTTCACCTACTACGCAGTACAGCTGGTGAAGAACGCCACGCCAGCGCGGGCGATGCGCCTGTTCGGGTTCTCCATCACCTACGTCACGCTGCTCTTCGGCGCAATGGCCGTCGATCAGCTGCTGCTCGGCTGAAATACTGACGACGCGATGACCACGACCACACCTGAACGCGAGGGGCGTAGCGCCGATCACAAGACTGTCGGCACACTCTTCATCGCGGTAGCGCTTCTGTTTCTCGTTGCGACCGGGGTGCTCGCCCTGATCCTTCGAGCACAGCTCACCGCGCCCGACACAGACGTCCTCGAGGTGAACACCTATCGCCAACTGTTCACGCTCCACGGTGTCTTCGGAATCTTCCTGTTCTTGGCGCCTGCGTGGATCGGCGTTGCGACGGCGATGGTGCCCCTGCAGATAGGAGCCGCCCGCCTCGCGTTCCCGAGGGTCCAGGCCTTCTCGCTCTGGCTACTCGTGGCCGGCGCGGCAGCCATCGTCACCTCACCCTTCGCAACCGGCGCCGAGGTGGTCAACGGGTGGGCGCTCAACACGCCTCTGGCGGAGGGGAAGGCGTACAGCGGTGACGCTCTCGACTTGCTCATCCTCGGTCTGATCACTGTCGGTGCCGCGCTCTTGATTGCCGCCGTCAACCTGATCGTGACGATCGTGAAGTTCCGGGCTCCAGGATTGACGCAGCGCCGGTCACCGATTTTTACCTGGTCAGTGCTGGTTTCCAGCGCCGTACTTCTCTTCGCCCTACCTGTCCTCATGGGTGCGCTGGCCATGCTGTTCGCCGATCGTCACTACGGCGCGCGCATCTTCAATGGCTTCACCGGTTCGGGTGGCGGCAACCCGGCCATGTGGCCACGATTGTTCTGGTTCGCGGCCTACCCCCTTCTATGGGCGTTGCTTCTGCCCGCTCTCGGCGTGCTTACAGAGATCGTCGCCGTGTTCTCCCGCCGCCGCCTCTTCTCTCACAGCCGGGCGCTGGGCGCGATCGGTGCCATCGGTGTACTGGCCTTCGCGGGCTGGGGTAGTGAGCTCCCCGACCTGGGAAACGTCAGATACCTCTTCGCCGTCGGTGCCCTGCTCGTGCTCCTGCCCGTTGCTTCGCTGGTACTCAACTGGCTGGGCACGCTCGGCTCGGCACTGGCCCAAGGGCGGCGGTCGCAGCGGGGGGCGCCAGGCGCAGCACCGCCCGATCTCCGGGCAATCCCCATGCTCCACGCGTTGGGCGCCGTCACCGTCCTCGCGGTTGGTCTCGTGGGTGCAACCGTGCTCGCCGTCCGGTCCGGTACCGGCACGCACCGCACCTATTGGGCGGTCGCCACTCAGCACACTCTTTACTTCGGTACCGCAACGTTCGCGTTCGTCGCCGCCCTTCACTACTGGGCACCAAAGATGTGGGGCCGTCATCTCAGCGCTGGGCTCGGACATGTCCAATTCCTGCTCCTCCTGGTCGGAACGCAACTCGCGTTCCTGCCGATGTACGTACTGGGCCTCCAGCACATGCACATCCACTTGGCTTCCTACCCGGACGACAGGGGTTGGGAGCCAGCCAACATCGCCTCGACCATCGGGGCAGTGATAATCGGACTGGCCCTACTCGTCCTCGTGATCAACGTTGTCGTGAGCATCGTCCTTCGGTATGGACGGAAGGCCGAGGCCGACCCCTGGGGTGGTCACACGCTCGAATGGGCGACCGCTTCCCCGCCACCGCCGCACAACTTCCACGCCATCCCCGAAGTGCGATCGGAGGCACCGGTGCTCGACCTCGCCGCCGCAGGGGTATCGCCGGTCGTCGACGCGCCGGCACTCGAACCGGGAGTCGACGACCAACAAACCAAGGCCGACGTCGTAGGAGCGAGCCGGTGACGGCAGTTACGACCACCCCGCCGCCGGCTGAGCCGGCCCCGACGCTGGCCCTGCCCTCCGGCGCACGGCGCGCCACGGCATCACCCCCCTCGATCCCAGGTGCCACCGTGATGGGCATGGCCCTCATCCTCGCGGCCGACCTAATGCTCCTCGGCGTGTTTCTCGCCGCCTTCTTCGCCCTGAAGGGAGGCGCGGCGTCGTGGCCTCCTCGGGGCGTCCGACTCGACGTCTACCTCCCGACTGTCGTCACGATCACCGCCGCCATGTCCGCTATCTCGATGGGATGGGTGCTGTACGCCGTTCGCCGCCACGACGTGGGCAACGCCATCGCCGCGATGGGGCTCACAATCGTGTTCGGCCTCGCCATGGCCAACCTGCAGTGGTATTCGATGTCGAAAGCGCCGTTCGGCATCGCCCGTCATTCCTACGGGTCTATGTACGACCTCCTCATCGGGTACCACCTCGTTCACGTCATCATCGGCGTGGTCATGATCGTGATCGTTGGCTGTCGCACGCTGGCTGGGCACTTCGGCCGGGAACAGGCAGAGCCAGTCCGTGCGGTCGCCCTGTTCTGGCAATACGGCAACATCGCCTGGGCGATCATCCTCACGGCGCTCTTCTTCATTAGTCGGTCGCATGTGTAAGCCGAGGTTCCAATGCTGCTGACCCCCGGGGCCAAGGTCTTGTTCGGGATCGGTGTGCTGGCGTTCGCCCTGGGCATCACCGGCCAACTGATCAGTGGCGACCAGACAATGCTGGTGCTCCTGCTCATCCTCACCGCCAGCGCAGTCACCGCGGCCGTTGCTGTCGCCGCTGGAAGCCGGGCCCCCGAAACTGCATCCGTCGCAGCGACGGTCGCCGCCGACGCGCCGCCGCCGGGGCTCTCGCCTGTCGACCCGGGCCGGCCTCACGGTGGCGGTGGATGGCCGGCGCTCGGTGCCGCAGCACTGGCGATGTGCCTCCTTGGCTTCGTCGTGAGTCCGCTGCTCGTCGTGGCGGGCGTGTTCGCCGCGGCGATCACCCTCGTCGGATGGTTGGGGAGTGCTTCAAGCGATCACACTGGCCGAACGCCGAACCTGCTTCCGATCGGGCTGCCCGTCGTCGGCATCTTCACCATCGTCAGTCTCATGTTCTTCATGTCGCGCGTGCTCTTGGCTGTACCGGAATGGGCATCGACGCTTTTCGCCCTTCTCGTGACCATTGCCATCATGGGGATCGCCAGCTTCCTGGCGATGCAGCCATCGCTCTCCGGCCGAACGCTCGTCGGCGTTCTCGCCGGCGCCGGCGTTGTGCTGCTCGTTGCTGGCGCCGTGGCTGCCGCCATCGGTCCCCGTGAGGAGGAGTTGCCCGAAGGCGCCGAGGCCGGCGCGCCGGCCGTTGTCATCACCGCCAAGGCCCTCAAGTTCGACAAGGCCGAACTCGCCTTGAAGTCCGGGGGCGAAGCCGATTTGGAGTTCGACAACGACGACTCGGCCGTACCTCACAACGTGGCCATCTACGCGGACCAGGCGTACACCCAGTCGCTGTTCGTTGGCGACCTCACTGTCGGCCCGTTGAAGATCGAGTACAAGTTCCCCGCGCCGCCGCCGGGTTCATACTTCTTCCGCTGCGATGTGCACCCCTTCATGTCCGGAAAGGTCACGGTTTCCTGAGGGTGGGAATTGGACGCTCCGAGGTGCAAGCGGACAGTGTTGGCCGCATGAGTGGCCGGCGACACCGATTGCTGAAATGCAGCGGCGTCGTGCTGCTCCTTCTCTTTCTGGTCGCGTGTGGGAGCAAGAAGACACCGCAGAATTCGCTCAGCCCGGCGGGCGAGTACGCCCGAACTATCGACAACCTGATCGACCCAGTCTTCATCGTGGCCGCTGTCGTCTTCGTGCTAGTCGAAGGCTTGGCGCTGCTCTTCGTTATCCGCTACCGCCAGCGTCCCGGACCCGAGCCGGTGCAGGTACACGGCAATACCCGCCTTGAGGTCGGTTGGACACTCGTGCCATTCCTCATCCTCGTCACAATTGCGGTGCCGACGATCATCACGATCTTCAAACTTGCCGATGAACCGCCGAATGCGGTGAACGTGACGGTCATCGGCCACCAGTGGTGGTGGGAGTACCGGTACGACGATCTCGGCATCGTCTCCGCCAACGAATTGCACCTCCCCGTCGGGCGACCGGTCCAACTCAAGCTGCAGAGTGTCGATGTCATTCACAGCTATTGGGTGCCCCGACTCAACGGGAAGACCGACGTGGTGCCGGGCCGCACGAACCATTCCAAGTTGAAGGCCGAGCGCCCCGGCACGTATATCGGCCAGTGCACTGAGTTCTGCGGGCTCAGCCACGCCAATATGCGGAACCGGGCGGTCGCTCAGACGCCAGCCGACTTCGACGCGTGGGTGAAAGGCCAGCAGCAAGCGGCAGTGGCTCCGGCCGCGAACACCGATGCCGCCACTGGTATGACCCTGTTCACCTCGAAGGGTTGTACCGGCTGCCACACCGTGCAGGGGTTGTCGAAGGGGGCGGTCGGGCCCAACCTCACCCACCTCTACAGTCGCAGCACCTTCGCCGGGAGCATGTTCGACCTGAACGCCACTGAGCTCAGGAAATGGCTGCACGACCCACCCGGCGTCAAGCCGGGCTCCAAGATGCCGAACCTCAACCTTTCCGCTGATGAGATCCAGAAGCTCATCGCCTACCTCGAAACTCTGAAGTGAGTCGATCAATGACACGAGGCCGCTGCTGATGACAATTACGACCGATCCGCCGCGCACTGCCGTCGCGCCCGAAGACGCGCCGCCGCGCCTACTCCGCCGTCCCAGCGGCTATGCCCACGGTCTCTGGGGCTGGTTGACGACAGTCGACCACAAGAAGATCGGCATCATGTACGGCGTCACCGCCTTCATCTTCTTCATCCTCGGTGGGCTCGAGGCGATGCTTCTCCGTATCCAGCTGGGTTCACCGGAGAGCACCTTTCTAAGTGCCGATACCTACAACCAGGTGTTCACGATGCACGGCACCACGATGATCTTCCTTGTCGTCATGCCCCTTTCAGCCGGCCTCGCGAACTACCTGATCCCGCTCATGATCGGCGCGCGTGACGTTGCGTTCCCTCGCCTCAATGCCTTCGGCTACTGGGTCTTCCTGGTCGGCGGTCTCTTCATGTACACCAGTTTCATCTTCGGCGGCGCCCCCAACGGGGGCTGGTTCGGGTACCCGCCGAACACGTTGAAGGCCTTCAGTCCTGGCCACAACATCGACTATTGGGTCTTCGGTCTCCAGATCCTCGGGATCGCGTCGCTAACGGGAGCGATCAACCTGATCGTGACCACGCTGAACATGCGCGCGCCGGGGATGAGCTTGTTCCGCATGCCGATCTTCGTCTGGATGTCGGTCATCGCCCAGTTCCTACTGCTGTTCGCCATCCCCGTCATCACGGTGGCCCTCTTCCTACTGATGTTCGACAGACAGTTCGGGGCCAACTTCTTCAATGCGCAGGCAGGATCAGACCCGTTGCTCTGGCAACATCTCTTCTGGTTGTTCGGCCATCCGGAGGTCTACATCCTGATCTTGCCCGCCATGGGGGTGGTGTCGGAGATCCTTCCGGTCTTCACCCGCAAGCCCCTGTTCGGGTACCAGGTCATGGTCTTCTCAGGCATCGCCATCGCCTTCATGGGCTGGGGCGTGTGGGCCCACCACATGTTCGTTTCGGGCATCGGCCCTGTCGCTACATCAGCGTTCGCGGCTTCGACAATGCTCATCGCGGTTCCAACCGGGGTGAAGATCTTCAACTGGCTCGCGACCATGTGGCGGGGGCAGATCCGCACGAAGGTGCCGTTCCTATTCGCCGTCGGTTTCGTCACCATGTTCACGATCGGTGGGCTCTCCGGCGTCACCCACGGCGTGGTGCCCGCCGACACACAGCAGACCGACACTTACTACGTCGTCGCCCACTTCCACTACGTGCTCTTCGGGGGCAGCATGTTCGGCCTGTTCGCCGGCGCGTACTACTGGTACCCGAAGCTCACGAACAAGCTGCTCAACGAGAAGCTCGGGAAGCTGCACTTCTGGCTCATGCTCATCGGCTTCAACCTCACGTTCGGGCCCATGCACCTTCTCGGGCTCTGGGGCATGCCTCGCCGGGTCTACACCTACCCGTCGGGTCGCGGGTGGGACTTCTGGAACCTCATGTCCACGGTCGGCTCCTTCCTGATCGCCATTTCGATCCTCGTGTTCATCGTCAACATGATCAAGACCCGAAAGGCGGGCCCCGCCGGCGACGACCCGTGGGACGCCCGGACACTGGAATGGACAACATCCTCACCTCCGCCTGAGTACAACTTCGCAGTCGTTCCCCTCGTGACGGCGCGCGACGACCTCTGGCATCGCAAGTACACCGAGGACGAGCACGGCCGGGCCATCCCCCGCGTCACGTCGGAGGAGCACGACGCCGACAAGGAGGCTGACACCGACGACGACCGAGTCATCTCGGCGGCAGCCACCGAGGGTACCGGCACGATCGATGCGACCGTCGACGGGGGAACGGACAGCGCAAAAGACGGTGAGGTCGACGAGGGTCACGACGACGAGGATCGCAGTGACGAGGCCGTGCACCCGGTGCCAACGGCGCACGATCTTCACATCCACATGCCCTCGCCGTCGTACTGGCCGCTGTTCACCGCGATCGGGCTGGCCGTCGTTGCCTACGGGATGATCTACCGGGTCTGGATCGTCGCCATCCTCGGCGGGATCTGGATCCTCACCGGTATCTACGCGTGGGGCATGGAGCCATCCGCCGAACCTGAGGCCGAGGGCGGCCAACACGTGCCTGTCGACGAACCCGACCAACCGGCTGACGACGACCCAGACGCGCCGGGGCCCGGATCGCCCGAGCTTGAACCGGTCGGGAGCTGAGGACGGCATGACTGTCACCCACGACGAAGAGTCGACGCCCACCACAACCACCGAGGGCTCCCATGACGAGCTCGCGCCGGAGCATCCGCCGACCTCGACGGGTCTCAGCAACGAGAAGCTCGCCATGTGGGCATTCCTGGGTTCGGAGTGCCTCCTGTTCGGGGCCCTGATCTCGGTGTACCTGTTGTTCAGGGGCCGGAGCGCGCCGGGCACGATTACGCCCAAAGACGTCTACGACATCCCGTACACGTCGGTGAGCGCGTTCGTACTGCTCATGAGCAGTCTCACCATGGTGCTGGCCCTGGCCAACCACCAACGGGGCGACTTCCGTCGGTTCCGGGTCTGGATCCTCACTACAGCCCTGCTGGGCGCAGCTTTTGTCGGTGGGCAGATGTACGAGTTCACCGTGTTCTACGAAAAGGGTCTCAAGCTCAGCACCAACCTGTTTGGCAGCAGCTTCTTCGTCCTGACCGGATTCCACGGGGTGCACGTCTTCCTGGGCATCCTGATGCTGATGTCGCTGTTCACGTTGTCGTTGAAGGGACGAATACCCGAGTCGCGCTCTGAGGTCATTGAACTTGGAGGCCTGTACTGGCACTTCGTCGACATCGTCTGGATCATCATCTTCACCCTCGTCTACCTGGTGCCCTAGCCGATGGCCGAAGCAGCGACCGAGAAAGCGTCTCCTACCGACCACACCGCCGAGCACGCCGATGACCCGAGCGCGCCGTCGCACACCGGTCACCCGAGCGACTGGGAGTACATCAAGGTCGCCATCTTCCTGGCGATCGTCACCGCCGCAGAGGTAGCTCTCTACTACGTCGAAGGCCTGGGGGCCCGCTTAGTCCTCCTGATCCTCTGCGTCATGATGGTCGTCAAGTTCGCGATCGTGGCCATGTGGTTCATGCACCTCCGGTTCGACAGCAAAATCTTCAGGCGCTTCTTCATTACCGGCATCTTGCTCGCCTTCGGTGTGTACTTGATCGTGCTGACGACGTTCGGTGTGTGGAGCCGACCCGGCGAACACACCCCGGTATCGCCCTCGCCACCCACGACGACAGCAAGGCCCGGTTAGCCGGCGTTGTTGATCGCTGCTCCCTCCGTCCCCTTCCCGGCGTGGCACGCCCACACCGACGCATGGGTGCTCATGGGGTTGCTGGAGTTTGTCTACCTGTGCGCCGTCTACCGGCGCGCCCGACGTACTGGGCCGGAAGCCGGAGCCAAGAAGCCGACCAGCGGCCTGCAGGTGGCCGCCTTTACCGCAGGCGTATTGATCCTCCTGGTGGCATCGGACTGGCCTGTCCACGACGTGGCCGAGGGTTACCTCTATAGCGTCCACATGCTGCAGCACATGTTGTTCACGCTGGCCGCTGCCTCACTGCTACTGCTGGGCACGCCAACCTGGATGGCGCGCCACCTGCTGTCGCCGAGATGGCTCTTGGTCACGGTGCGGTTCCTGTCCCGACCATTGATCGGCTTGATCCAGTTCAACCTCATTCTGGTCCTGAGCCATTGGCCGCTCGTCGTGGAGGCCACCGTCGAGCACCACCCGCTCCACTTCGTCGCTCACGCCGTGCTGCTCGTGTCCGCCGTTCTCATGTGGATGCCGGTTCTCAGCCCGCTCCCGGAAATTCCGCGGATCAAGCCGCTGGCTCAGATGCTCTACCTCTTCCTGCAGACTGTCGTGCCGACCATTCCGGCATCGTTCTTGACCTTCGGCAAGAAGCCGCTCTACCACGTCTACGAGACCTTCCCCCGACTCTGGGGCATTTCCGCCCTCGACGACCAGCTCACCGCCGGCCTCATCATGAAGATCGGTGGCGGGCTCTTTTTCTGGACCGTCATCGCCATCATCTTCTTTCGCTGGTACTCAGCCGAGGAGTCGAAGGAGGCACGGGAGCGCGCCGAGGTCGACGAAGATGTGCTGCTTTGGGAAGACGTCGAGCGCGAACTCAAACAGCTCGACCGCCCCAGTTGATTCGTCGCTGCCACGCTCGGCGCGCGCGTCCTAAGTACTCTCAGCTCCCGTGAACAACGCACTGGTTCAAGATCTCTCGCTTCGCAGAAGGGCCTTGGTTGTCACCGTCGGCGTTCTGTTGGCCTCGGCCCTTGGGGCCTGTGGTGACGACAAGGACGACAAACCGGCCGCCCCGCAGGCACGGTCGGAGCCCACCGCCGGGCAATGGAAGACCTGGGTGCTGACGTCGGCGTCGGAGATACCGGTCGCCCCTCCGCCGGCGAAGGGCACCGCTATTTACGATGCCGACCAAGCGCGAGTAGTCACCGCGGCCCGGTTGAGAATGCCTGAAGACACAGCGACAGTGCGCAAGTGGAGTGGTCCCCTGCCCACCCGCCCGTGGACGGAAGCCGCCTTCGATTTCGTCTCCAAATCAGCGAAGAACCCACCGCTCTCGTCACGCAATTACGCGCTCGTCCACGCCGCCATGTACGACGCCACTGTGGCCTCGTGGCACTACAAGTACGTCTACGGCGTGCCGGCGCCGAGTGGGGTCGAGACCATGATCCCCACCGGTCCTGACCCGTCATACCCGTCGGAGCACGCCGCCATCGCGGGCGCCGCTTCTCGAGTACTCGCGTACCTTTACCCGGAGCAGTCCGCACTGCGTCTCGAGGAAATGGCCGAGGAGGCCGCCAACTCCCGGATCACCGCCGGCACCAACACGCCGGCCGACACCGAGGCTGGTCTTGCACTTGGCCGCGCGATTGCCGACCGCACCATCGCTCGGGCCAAAGCCGACGGCGCCGACACGGCGTGGGACGGGCAGCGGCCGCCGGGGATTGGTGGCGGGCCCGACTACTGGGAACCACCGCCGGGCACGGTTTCGCCGCCGACTGCTCCGGTCGCCGGATCGTGGAAGACCTGGGTCCTGCCGTCGGCAGCTCAGCTCCGACCGCCCCCGCCGCCGGCATACGGGTCGCCCGAGTTCCGGGCCGCGGCGCAGGAACTGGTCGACATCCGCAACAACCTCACACCCGAGCAGGAGAAGATCGCCAGGTACTGGGAAGGCACCGAAGGCACGAAGTTGCCTGCCGGAATCGTCATTGATACCTACTCGCCCGATATCGAACAGGCGGCCACGACGGGGCCGGTCGAGGCCCGCCTGACGGTGCCCCGCACGGCGCGCGCCTTCGCTTTGCTCACGATCGCTCTCGCCGACGGAGGGATCGCAGTGTGGGACGCCAAGTACACCTACTGGACACCGAGACCCGAGAACGCGATTCGTGACCTTGGTTTGGTGCCGGACTGGAAGCCGTACCTGCCCACCCCCCGCTTCCCGGCCTATCCGTCGGGAAGTGCGGGGTACGCCGGCGCGGCAGAAACGGTCATGAACTACGTCCTCCCCGGCAACGCCGCCAAGTTCCGGGACCGGGCTGACGAGCAAGCCATGTCCCGTCTCTACGCCGGAATCCACTGGCGCTTCGACAGCATCAGCCTGGATGGCGGGCGCCACCTCGGCAACCTGGTGGTCGACTGGGCAAAGGCGGACGGCTCCGGCCCGTGAGCAGAGGCCGAGCGCTAGTCGCCATCGTCGTCTTGCTCACGCTCCTGGCCGGTTGTGACGGGGATAGCTCGACACCTGTGCTTCCGCCGTCCTCTGTTCCCTCTAGCGACGCTTCTTCCGCCCCAGGCGACGGGGTTGCTGCTCCTCGGTGGGAGCGGCTTACCTCCTTTTCTGGGTCAGCTCCTCTTCAGACCGCTTCTTTCGCTATCGCTTCCTCCGTCATTCAATGGCGGGTGCTTTGGAACTGCTCCTCCGGACGGCTCTTGATCTCTTCCCTTCCTGCACCTCGGAAGCCGAAGCCGCTTGTTGACTCGCCATGTCCTGGTGCGGGTGAGAACTTTTCGATCGTTTCTGGCGACGTTCGGCTCACGGTTGATGCGACGGGGCCGTGGACGGTTCAGGTCGAGCAGCAAGTTGATACGGCGATCGCTGAGCCGCCTCTGGCCGGGATGGACGCCGCGCCGGTCGCCGGTAGCGGGGAGTTCTACGACGTCGAGAAGGCCAGCAATGGCAACGTGCGCCTCTACAACCTTCCCGATGGGAAACGGGCATTGCGTCTCGACCCCTTTGAGGTCGAGCAGAACACTGAGTTGTATGTGTGGCTAAGCGAGGCCGATGAGCCGCGCACGAGTGCCGAGGCCGTAGCCGCCCCGCACACGGAGATTGCCCTCCTCAAGTCCACACTGGGCAGCCAGAACTACGTCCTTCCCGACGCCCTGTCGATCAGCCGCATCGGATCGGTTGTGATCTGGTGCGCACCGGTGCGAATCGCCTATTCGGCGGCGCGCCTCACTCCCACTTGAACGTGATCGCTGCGACCACGGGGGCGACAGCCGCCCAGATGAGCAGCACGATCCACGCACGCGCCGGCACCTGCGCGCCGGTGCTGAACGCGCCGTGGAGCGCATCCGACAACGCGGCGGCAGGCAGTGCCTTGGCCACGGCCCGAAGTCCCGAAGGGAGCTCGTCGAGAGGAACCACCATTCCGCCGAGCAGCAGGAGAACGAGGTAGAGCCCGTTGGCCGCAGCCAGAACAGCCTCGCCTCGCATTGTGCCGGCCATGAGCAGTCCGAGACCGGCGAAACCAATGGTGGCGACGAGCATGGCCGCGACGGCAGAGCCAACGGCTGTGCCGGGCGGATCCCAGCCCAGCGCTAACGCGACGGCAACCAGCACGGCCACCTGGAGGGCCTCAACTGCGAGCACGGCGATCGTCTTGGCCGCAAGTAGGGCTGGACGGCCGAGGGGGGTCGACCCCAAGCGCTTGAGTACTCCGTATTGGCGTTCAAAGCCGGTGGCGATGCCGAGCCCCACCATCGCGGTGGACATCACCGCCAGAGCGAGGACGCCCGGCGCGAGAAAGTCGACACTGTTGCTGTGTTCCATCGGGATCACGTCGACGTTCGAGAAGAACACCAGTAGCAGCACGGGAATCCCGAGAGCCAGCAACACTGACTCCCCGCGCCGGAGCGTCAGGATCAGCTCGACCTTCGCCTGAGCAAAAACCGCCTTGGCGTTCATTTCGTGTCCTCGGTCAACCGCAGGAAGACGTCCTCGAGGCTCTGCCGTCCGGCCCGCAAATCCGCAAGGGGAAAGTCGTGCTCGGCCAGCCAGGCGGTGAGTGCGGCGACTGTCGCCGGGGTCGCCGCCGCAACTACCCGGTACTCCCCCGGGGCGACCGTCTCCACCGGTGCACCTAGGTGCGCAGCCACGGCAGCGACATCGATCCCCACCGGCGCTCCGAACGAGATCTGACTACCGGCCTCGCTGCGCATGAGCTCTGCGGGCGTGCCACTCGCGAGCAGGCGGCCGTGATCGACTATTGCGACACGATCCGCACTCCGCTCAGCCTCGTCGAGTTCATGGGTGGCGACCAGGACACAGGTCCCCCGCTCAGCCAGCTCCCTCACAATGCTGCGGACGGCCTGGCGACCCCCGACATCAACCCCCGATGTCGGTTCATCGAGAAAGACAACCTCCGGACGTCCGACAAGAGCGAGTGCCAGCGAAAGGCGCTGCTGCTCGCCACCCGACAATCGCCGCCAAGGAGTTCCCGATACGGCGCCAAGTCCGACTCTTTCGAGAAGCTCCTCGGGGTCGAGGGGCTCGTCGTAGAACGAGGCGAACAGCCGCAGAACCTCAGGTGGCTTGATCCCGGGATAGACGCCGCCCCGCTGGAGCATCACTCCGATCCGGGGCGTGAGACGGCGGTGATCTGGAATGGGGTCGAGGCCGAGAACACGCACCCGACCGTCGGTGGGTGCGCGGTACCCCTCGAGGGTCTCGATCGTCGTCGTCTTGCCCGCGCCGTTGGGCCCGAGAAGGGCGAGCACCTCGCCAGAATCAGCCGTCAAGCTAAGCCCGTCCACCGCCGTGAGCGCGCCGTAACGCACGACGAGGTCGGATATCTCGATTGCGGGCACGGCCGGCAAAGTACCGTGCCTGCCATGCTCGACCCCAGGCGCCTCCGAAACGACCTCGATGCAGTGAAGGCTGGTTTGGCCCGGCGAGGGGTCGACGGTGACGAGATCGACAAGGCGGCGGCGCTCGCGGAGCGACAGCGCACCCTCGCCAGCCGCGCCGACGAATTGCGGGCGGCAGTCAAGGCACTCTCGGCCGAGGTGGGGGCGGCGCGGCGTTCGGGCGACACCGCCACCGCGGAGGCGAAGGCGCTCGAGAGCCGAGCGGTCGGCGACGACGAGCGGGCGATGTCGGCCGAAACCGACGCGGTGGGAGACGAACTCCGGGCCATCCTCCTCCGTACGCCGAACCTACCGGCAGACGACTGCCCCGACGGCGCGTCGGAGGCGGACAACGTTCTTCTCCGCACCGAAGGTGCCGACCCCGCCGGTTACGGCGACCACCAGCGGGTTCCCCATTGGGAGATCGGACAACAGCTTGGGATCCTCGACCTGGAACGGGGGGCCAAGCTGTCGGGGTCGATGTTCCCGCTGTTCCGCGGTGCTGGTGCCACGCTGGTGCGGGCCTTATGCCAACTCGCTCTGGACCGCAACGCGGACGCCTTCGAGGAGATTCGGCCTCCCACGCTCGTGCGCACTGACACGATGGTGTCCACGGGCCATCTCCCGAAGTTCGAGGACGAGGCCTACCACGTCGAGCGAGACGACCTATGGGCCATCCCGACTGCGGAGGTGCCGCTCACGTCTCTGGGGCGCGACGAGCTGCTCACCGAGATCGACCTACCGCGTCGGATGATGGCGCATACGAGCTGCTTCCGGCGCGAGGCCGGCGCGGCCGGCCGCGACACCCGGGGCCTGCTGCGCGTGCACGAGTTCGACAAGGTCGAGATCCTCGCCTATGCCACCGAAGCCCAAGCCGCGAAAGTGCACCAGGAGCTGTTGAGCCGCGCCGAATCGACATTGGCCGCGCTGGGGCTCGGCTACCGCGTGCTCGACCTTTGCGCGGGTGACCTCGGCGCGTCAGCGCGGCGCACCTTCGACCTCGAGGTCTACGCGCCCGGTTGCGATATGTGGCTTGAGGCGTCGTCGGTGTCGTGGTTCGGCGACTACCAAGCGCGGCGCGCCAACGTGCGTTACCGGCCGGCGGAGGGTGGCGGCACCCTTCACGTGCACACCCTGAACGGATCGGCCCTGGCCGTACCGCGCGTCTGGGCGGCTGTCGTCGAGGCCGGACGTCAGCCCGACGGATCTGTCGCTCTTCCAGAGGTTCTGTGGCCCTACATGCGCGGCCGAAAGGTCATCGGCGCGTGACCGGCGCGCAAACGGTGTTCGTCGTCGCGCTTACCGTCGTCGCCACTGCGATCGTCGGGTTCACTGCCTATGTCGTCTCCTCGACCATGTGGGGCGACCGCTGGTACCCACGTAGGCGAAGGGACCGATGAGTAAGCCGAAGGCGAGCGAGTCAAGCAGCACAGTGTCCCGCTCGGCGGGGCAGCTCCCGAAGGGAGCAACCCGGTGAGTCCTCCTTCAACGCGCTACCGCGGCAAGACGGGCCAGTGGGCCTTTCTCGGCCACCGGGTGACCGGCGTGCTCGTGTTCTTGTTCCTGCTTCTGCACATAGTCGACGTGTCGCTTGTACGGTGGCCCGACCTCTACAACGACGTGCACGCGGCCTACGGCAACGTGGTGATGCGAGCCTTCGAAGTAGGGCTCCTGTTCGCGCTGCTGTTCCACGCTCTCAACGGTCTGCGGATCGTTGCCATCGACTTCTTGCCGAGCGCGGCGCGCATTGAACGAGGTCTGTTCACGGCAGTGCTGGCCGTCACCGTCGTCGTCGGCATCCCCGCCGGATGGGTGATCATGCATCCCTTCTTCTTCGGCCACTGATGGGATCGATTCGGGCGAACACCGACCGCCAGCAAGGGCGACGTAGCTTCGAGGCCCAGTCATGGCTCTTCATGCGGCTGTCTGGGGTCGCCCTCGTCGTCTTGGCCCTCCTGCACTTTGCGATCACACACATCACCAATGACGTCGTCGATACGAACTACGCCTTCGTTGCCCAGCGTTGGAACGACCCCCTCTGGCGCGTCTTTGACTGGGCGCTCCTGGCGCTGGCGTTGCTGCACGGGCTCAACGGGGTGCGCTGGATCGTCGACGACTACGTCCGCAATCCCAAGGCGCGCCGGATCACCTTCGCAGCGGTCGCCGGCGCGAGTTGCCTGCTGTTCGGCGCCGGAACCCTGACGATCCTGACGTTCTAGCTGAGGCGGCGCAGCACCTCGGCGTCGTCCTCATCGGACTCCGGTCCAAACCCGAGCACCGCGGTTGCCTTTGTCCCGCAATGCGGGCACTTGATCGCAACGACGGCGACCATGTCGCCGGGGTCGGACGCGCCCTCGGTGCGGCGCATCGCGACAAGTTCGGCCTCACCGGCGTCGAACTCTCGATGGCACACGAAGCACACGAGGCGACCGCCGGGTCGCGCGGCCATCTGGCCGCGGAACCCAGCCGCCTCGAATCCGGCAACGAGCTCGGAGAGAGACGCGGCGCCGAAGACGTCGGAACTGGACTTGTCGTCGATGCGGCGATCGTACGCCCGCTCAGGCCGAGTCGGGTGTCACTTGGCCTTCTCGGCTGCCTCCTGCTCGACCTCGTGGGCGTCAGCCTTCACCTCGTGGGCCTTGGCCTCGGCGCGGGCTTGTGTCGCCTCCCGCTCGGCCTCACCCTTCTTCTCCTGGGCCTCGCCCTCCCGGCGCAGGTCGGGGTTGTCAGCGATGTCGCCGGCTGCCTGCTTCAGCTTGCCCTTGGCCTCTTCGAATGCACCCATCGAGAACTCCTTCGTTCGTAAGTGGACGTCCATCTCGTACCCGCGGCGTTGCGCCCTCAACCGGTTTCCCCGGTTGCTCACGGGGGTAAGCGCGCCCTTATGGGAAGACTTCGGGAACACAACGTCGTGGCGACCTTCTCCGACATGGAGACGGCGCGCAGTGCGATAGAGGAACTGAGCCAGGGTGGCGTCGATGCCAACAACATCTCCCTCCTCGGCCGCCAAGCCGAGGAGGCTGCTGTGACCCGCGACACCCGGGCGCGCGACTTCGAAGTAGTTGGTGACATCGGCAAGAAGACAGCGGGCGGGGCGGCCGTCGGAGGTGCCGTCGGGAGTGCGATCGCGGGCGCGGCCGCATTTCTCATCCCCGGCATCGGACCCGTGGTCGGCGTCGGCATCTGGGCCGCGGCCGCTGGTGGCGCTCTCGCGGGCAGCACCGTCGGCGGGATGGTTGGTGGCATCTCCGCCTTGCCGCTCAACGAAGACTGGGAATTGACCTATGGAGACTCGGTCAAGGAAGGACGCGTGCTCGTGGCCGTCCACTCCAGTGAGGAGGATGAGTCCGACCGCGCCGCCGAGATCTTCGAGAAGGAGGGCGCCGAGAACGTGCAGCGCCTCGATTCGCAAGGCCGTCCAGCGGAGCAAGCACCGTCGTCCTGATCGGGACATCCGGCTGGCAGTACAAGTCGTGGCGGGGCCGGTTCTATCCCGAGAAGCTGGCTCAGAAGGCTTGGCTCGAGCACTACGCGGCGCGCTTTCAGATCGTCGAGGTGAACAACGCCTTCTACAGGCTTCCGGAGACATCGACGTTCGAGGCGTGGGCGGCGCGCACGCCTCCTGACTTCATCGTCGGCGTCAAAGTCAGTCGGTATCTGACCCACATCAAGCGGCTCAAGGACCCGTCCGAGCCAGTCGCTCGGTTCATGGAACGTGCCGGTCGGCTCGGCGGCAAACTTGGACCCGTGCTCCTGCAGCTCCCGCCGACGCTGCGCCAGGACATCGGTGCGCTCGACGAGACCCTTCGCCAGTTCCCGTCATCCGTCCGGGTCGCGGTCGAATTCCGCCACGACTCATGGTTCACCGACGAGACCTACTCACTCCTGACCGCACGGAACGCTGCTTTCTGCCTGGCCGACAGTCCACACCGACGCACACCGGTATGCCGCACGGCCGACTGGGGCTACATCCGATTCCACGAAGGGCGAGCGGCACCGCGGCCCTGTTATAGCCGGGCTGCGCTGGACAGTTGGGCTCACCGTCTCGCTGACCTTTGGGACGACAGCGCCGACGTGTACGCATTCTTCAACAACGACCCCGAGGGTTGCGCCGTTCGTGACGCTCGCGTGTTCGCTGGCTCGGTCCGGCGCGCCGGACACTCACCGAGCCGGGTGCCGGATACTGCCGAGACAAGGGTTGGCTAGCCTCGCCGAATGAGCAAGCCGGTAGGGCCCTATACGCCGCTCGTGCGCGCCGGTGACTGGCTGGTGGTGTCGGGCCAGATCGCGCTGTTGAACGGCGCGCTGGTCGACGGCGGAACTGCGGCACAGGTTCATCAGGCAGTAGCGAATCTGGCTGACCTCCTGGCCGCCGAGGGTGCCTCGCTCACCGACGTGGTGAAGACGACTGTGTTCCTCCGGCATATAAGCGACTACCCGGCCATGAACGAGGCCTACGTCGTCGCCTTCGGCGAACACCGCCCGGCGCGCTCGGCGGTGGCCGTCGCCGCCCTGCCCCTCGACGCCCTGGTGGAGATAGAAGCCTGGGC